>JBNRMU010000152.1:0-20866 GCA_050309765.1 Christensenellales bacterium | reverse complement strand
TGCTGTCATTATCAAACAGGCGGTTGCTACCGGCTGGGACTGCCCAAGGGCACACATTCTGGTAAAGCTACGTGACAACATGGACGAAACCTTTGAAATCCAGACCATCGGACGTATTCGCCGCATGCCGGAGGCGAAACACTATAATAGTGATCTGCTGGATAGCTGCTACCTCTATACCCTCGATGAAAAATTCACGGCAGGCGTGAAGAGGAGCCTCGGCAAAGGCGCTCTAGAGGCGTATACCATCTTCCTGAAAAATGAATACAAGAGCATCACTTTGACCAGCGAACAGCGGACGATGGTTACACAGACGCGCAATCCACAGGCGGCTCTCACTGCGGTTGCCAAGTATTTCGAAAAAGAATACCATACCGGCGGCAACAAAGCGGAGAACGCTACACGTTTACAGACGGCTGGCTTTATCCTTGACGAGGATATTGTGCGGCATACGATTTCAGGAGAGACGGCAACGCTGGATTTCCAAGCGGCAGGCATGAATGAAATCAATGTGACTGAAAAGCTGGATACGCACCGTCACGGGCGCGACTACCATCAGAAGATCGGTAAAATCGGGCTTGAAATCGGCATGGAGTATTCCTATATGAATACGATCATCCGAAAACTGTTCGACAAGAAGTTTTCTTACAGCCGCAAAATCCTTGCGTTGGAGCCAAGAGCGGTATACTCATTCGTACTGAACAATGCCGATCGGCTGCGCCATATCGTTCGAGAGGCGATGGCTGTGGAGCTGGCACAGCTGCAGCTCGATATTAAACAGGTATCGAAGTCGCCGTTCCGTATTCCGCAGAGTTGTCTGTTCACCTTTGATAGCACGGCCAAAACACAAACGGAAATGCGGAAGAATGTCTATCAGGGTTATCTATCCTCCGCCGAGGTGCGCTCTTCATCTGAGCGAAAGTTTGAAAAATTCTGCGAGAGCGCTGACAGTGTGGAGTGGGTCTATAAGAATGGCGACAAGGGCAGCGAATACCTGTCTATCGTCTATATGGACAACTCCGAAAAGCAGAAGAACTTCTTCCCGGACTATATTATCGGAGTCAATGGTGAGATCTGGATTGTTGAGACAAAAGGCGGATTTGACCGCAGCGGAAACAGTCAGGATATCGACCTGTATACACCGAAAAAATTTGCCGTTCTGAAGGACTATCTGGACCGGTATGGGCTGAAAGGCGGCATTGTCCGGTACGACGAAAAGAGCGAGGAACTGTGCATCTGCATGGACATTTATTCCGATGATATACGAGATGATTGCTGGAAAGTTTTGAGCGATATCGTAAAGTGAGGTGATATCTGTTGAAAATTCTTGAATCCAAATCGCTTCCTTCAACCGGAACAGCCAAAGTTCACTTTATTCGAATAGATCCGGAAGATATTTCAGCAACGCTGTCCGATATTCTCAAGGCGTTGATGGATTTATCATGGCTCAAGCATTTTGATAAGGACTATATGGTTCAGAGTTTTCAGCAGCGTGCGCAAATAACGATAGACGATATTAAATCAAAATTCGATAATTGCGACCAAGGGATACTTACAAAAGACGCAGGCGAATACGTCGTGTCCGAGCTTTCAAGGGAGGCTATTATATCCAATCTGGGATATCTAAATATTCCCCTTGCAGAATTACTAGGGAAAAAAGTGTCTGGCAATCCAGGGTTTGATTTTCATTCTCAGAATTGTTCAACAGATACTGTGATTTTTGGCGAAGCAAAATATGTTTCTGCGCAGAGTGCCTATCCCAGTGCGGTCAAACAAATAAAAGAGTTTATAGATGCAAAAAAGGACATTGCGGATATTGCTGACCTTTCTCCATTTTGTACTCCGCAATCATTACGTCGTGCAGCTAACGGATTCAAAGGATTTGCAGCTGCATTCTCTGCTAAGGGAACTTCTAGTGATCGACTAATCAGTGCTATACAAGCCAGAGCGGAATATACTGAGCTACTCAAGTATGAAGAAATCATTCTTGTGGCGGTGAACCTATGAATAGTGTTATTGAAAAGGGAAATCTTATTGCACGAATCCAAGAAGGGAAAGATCTAGATCAGATACTGGCATATGCCAAGGAGCAACTGTACCGAAATGGCCCCATCGACACCGTAGTTTTGGAAATACTGTCGTATTTGAAATTATTCCAAAATAGTTATTTTGCTCAGTATGAGAGTGAGATCGTTGAGACAATGGGCCTCTTCTACAAGGATCCGCATCCCGAAACATTGCAGGGTGCAATCTTTGATATGTATCGTCAGTATATTAAGGCAACCTTTGGAGAAGACTATACTCCTTTGCAGGCAAATATCCTTAAGCATATTCAAGAGAAGCAGTATTTCAGTTTTTCTGCGCCAACAAGCACCGGGAAGTCTTTTGTGTTTCGTAACTTGATAAAGGCCAGCACAAAAGATGTCGCCGTAATTGTCCCATCGAGGGCGCTCATTAACGAATATTATGACAGAATTACGCGGCTGGTAGATATTAAAGTTACCAACGTGCTTACCTTTGTTGAGCGTATCAATACAAAACACGCGGAAAGAAGTGTTTTTATTCTTACGCCGGAACGTGCGAGGGAATTGTTTAAGAATAAAAGTTGGTTAAACATTGAACTGTTCCTTTTTGATGAAGCGCAGTTAAGTGATGAACACTCTGTGCGAGGGCTCTATTTTGATAGTATAGTACGAAGAGCACAGAAGGCATTCCCTCAGGCGAAGTTTGTATTTGCGCATCCATTTATCAGTAATCCGGAGGCGCAGCTAAAAAGAAATGACGTTATGGATACGGGAGCCTTTAGCAACTATCACTTAAAAACAGTCGGGCAAGTATTTTATGTCCATGATGTGACAAATCAAAAGTATTACCACTTTGGCTCTGACAGAAAGGTGCTCGGAGATCGAAAAATAGAATCTAAAATTGATCCGATTGAGCAAGCGATATTGTCTGGTGGAAGCGTGTTAATTTACGTTCCGAAGAGTCACATTTATAATAAGAGCGTTTTTCAGCAATTTCGAAAATACATCAATCTTTGCACTAAAATTCAGGATCCACGTGCATTGCAGATGATCGAACAGCTTCAAAGCTATATTGGTGCCTCAAACAAAACACAGTATTTTTATAATTCTGAAATGTTGGATATGCTTCAATATGGAATAGTTGTTCACCATGGTTCGATGCCACTAAGCGCACGGTTGATTCTTGAGCATTTCACGCAGGAGCGGTTTTGCAGAATCTGTTTTGCAACTTCAACGCTCGAACAAGGCATTAATATGCCCTTTGACGTTGTCTACCTAGACAAATTTGAAGCGAGTAAATCCTTGTCAGTTAAAAATCTAATCGGGCGTGCTGGAAGATCAACTCAGAATAATTGCTTTGATATTGGTAGCGTTGTCGTCCGCCAAAATGCGATGAGTAGCTTTAGAAAGGTTCTCTTTAAAAATGAGACAATATCTGAAGTATCCCACCTTGATCGGGATGACGAAAAGCTAGATGAAAAGTACAACGAATACAAAGACGCTATAAAAAAAGATGAATTCTCGGATGAGTATAATTTAACCAACAAAGATTTAGAAAAGCTCAGGGCTGACACGATTACAGCAATTATTCCAACTCTTCTCGACATGATATTTGTAGATGGTCACTTGATAGACCCCGATACGGATATGAAAGATATTTATGACGACTTTCAGTCTTTGTACAAGGGATATCTTGGGCGAGATTTAGTTAGTGCAGAGAAGTGGGTTTTGAGCTCAGCAATAAAAATTATGATATGGAAGGTATATGGACGGACGTTTAGTTCCATATGCCAGTTCAGATATGCCTATGTGTCACAAGTAAATGAGCGCAGAAAACTGAACAGTAAAGGCCGGACGCAAGAGGCGGATGCTTTATGCGCCAGGTATGTTTCGGGCTATCACGACCTGCCGAACAAACAGCTAAAATCATATCCATTGATCCCTCCCAGCGAGAAGGCGAAAAACGTAGATTATGATCTTATTGTATATGATACATATGATTTTTTGGATAAACTTATAGGGTTTAAGCTGAGCGATATATTCTATGCAATTTTCCACCAGTACTATAAGAATAATGAGGATGAAAGAGCACTTAAGCTGGCTAATTACATCAAATTCGGCACGGATAGCGACAAAGAAATATGGATGCTTCGTTATGGCCTCTCTTTTGAAGATATGGAGTGGGCTGCACCATGTATAGAAAACATAAGCGAAGAAGAAATTGTTTTTAATGAGGAAATAGCAAACCTAGAAGACGAGCAGAAAGCAATTATTTCGCCATATGTTTACTCATAACTCGCCTATCTAGCAGAAGTGCAATTATTTACGTTCTTAAACCTTGAAGCAGCTTCTTCAAAAAAATCGCGGGGCAGGTCATCGAAAAATTCGCTTTATTCACCCTTGAAGAGCGAATAAAGCGAATTTTCGGTGAATATTCGGCGAATTTTCAGTCGCAGAAGCAGTGAATTACACTTTTCAATCGGAAAGCAGGCTGCAACAACACACTTTTCAAATTTTGCCGCTGATCCTACCCTTCCAAGAAGCTCTCGAACGGGGCGTCGTCGCTCAGGAAGGTATCCAACATAAACCGTGCGCCGAGGCGGAAGCCGGTGATGAAGGTGTCCAGCTCGGATTCGCCCATGAATTCGGCGTAGGCGTTGCAGAAGCGGAGAAACAGCGCCTTGTTTTCGCCGGCGAGCTGTTCAGAGAGTTTTTCCTCCAGGTCGTTCAGCGAATCGGAGGCTTTCTTTACCGGGCATTTCGGGTGATAGCCGCGAGCCTGCGGGTCGATATTGCCGTAGTACAACTCCTCGATGATATTTCCCCTCATTGCCCGTCACTCCATTTCTGCAGCTCCCAGAGCCGGTCAACATGGTGGCGGGACTTGCGGAGGGTCGCGTTGTGCTCGTCCGAGGAGAGCCAGTCGATCAGATAGCACTTCGGGATCATGTACTTGTGTTGCAGCGCCAGGGCACGGAGCTTTCCGAACCGAATCCACTCGCAGACCGTGTGGCGGTTATAGCCGGTGAATTCCACGATGGCGGACACGTCGATGACGTCCGGGTAGGAGGCGAGCTTGCTCTCATAGTAGCGTCGCGTCTTTTGCGGATCGTTGGGGAGGGGCGGCTGAATGCGGATCTTGTAGGGCTTCACTTCCTCATTTCCGTATTTGTACCAGCTGCTCGGCACGATGTACCGGCTGGGGTTGATCTCCCGGTTGATCATAAAGTCGATGACGTCGCGTTTCTTGATGGCGTAGCAGCGGGTTTTCTTCCCGGTGCAGACGTGGGGGATCAGGTTGAACTGCAGCAGATAGTGCGCCGTCCGCTTGCTGATATGGCAGACCTTGCGCAGCTGCTCCTTGTTCATGATTTCCGGGTATTGTTCGAGTTCCTTTGCATCGTATGTCATGACGAAGCTCCTTTCTGTTTTTTTCGGTCCGAAAGGGTGCTTCATTGACGCTGCTGGGGTCTCTGTTTTCTTGCCTGACTTCTTGCAAACGCGCAAGAACGGCGGCTTTTTACGCAAGAACGCAGTTTTATTTGAACTCCGGGCTGGTTCAAATCAGCTCTGGCCGAAACGGGTCAGAATGTCCGCAATCCCTTGCGGCGCCTGGGGTTCCGGCATTTCACGAGGCTGCCCGTAACGACCTGCTCCAACCGCGTATCTGCCAATGATAGACAACACTCGAAATCAGTTTGACGGAAACGTCACATGGGTTCGAATCCCATCCTCTCCGCCAAAGCAAAAGCCACCCATACGGGTGGTTTTTGTTTTGATTTTCAAAGGGGATTCGAACGGCAAGGCTCTGGCGTGCCGCCAGCACGCCATTCACTCCCTTGCCGTGGCTCACCCGCCGGCGAAGAATCCCAGTACAGAACGGCCGCCTTCCATCCATATAGCAGAAACGCTGTTTGACTATTCGCCGTCCTTCGCCACGCATTGCCGAAACAGCGCATCCAGCTCGGGAAAGCGCTTTTTCAAAATAACCAGCTTTGCTTTTTCATCGATGAAGCAATGGGTCGATCCGGCTGTCGCCACCTCTTCCCCGCTCTGCGCGTTTCGCATTTCATAAGAAATGCGCAGCTTGACCCCATTGTATTCCTCGATCCTAACCTCAATCTCGATCAGATCGTCGTAGGTTGTTGCGCGCTTGTACGCGCATTCCACGGACACAACAGGGGAAGCGATCCCTTCCGCCTCCAGGCGGCGCATGGGATAGCCGATTTCATCGAGGAAGCGCATCCTGGCCTCTTCCATGAAGCGAATGTAGTTGGAGTGATGGGTGATCCCCATTTTGTCGGTCTCGTAGTACTGGACCTTATGGATATATTTGCTCATCTGAAACCCCGATCATTGCCGCGCTGCGTATGGGCCGCGCCGATCCTTCGTCAATCGTTCTGCTCTTTTGTCAGATAATTGAGCAGGTTGTTCACGGATGTGCGGCCGGCAGCACCGGTCAGCTTGCCGAGCAGGCTGCCCAGCAGGCCGGTGTCGTTCACAGACTCGCCCTTCAGCAAGGAGGTCGCAGCCTTCTTTGTATCGGCGTCCGCCGCCCGATACAGCTCCAGGAATTTCTTTTCCGTCGCCGTCAGGGTCATGCTGGTGCCCGAGGTCTTCTTGGCCGCGCTGCCCGAAGTCTTTTTGGCTGTCGTGCCGGTCTTCTTTGCGGATGCGGATGTGCCGGATGCCGCCTCCAGCAGGGACTTTTGCGTAACGCCGGTGGCCTTGGCGATCAGCTTCAGTTGGGCCTGGGTAAGCTCCTTTTCGCCCCGCTCCGCCTTGCCGATGTCGGCTGCGCTGACGCCGGTTTCCTTTGCCAAAGCAGCCTGGGAAAGACCCGCGTTCGTCCTGGCTTCCTTGATGAGTTCCCCGACCTTCTTTTTTACCATGGTTCCTCTTCAGCTCCTTTTTCTTTGTCTGTACCGCCTGCCAGCGAGGCCGCCGCCGGGGTGTTTCAATCCGCGGGGCAATAACAAAAACATTTAACATAATTGTACCACGCCGCGAGCAGATGCAACAGTACTTTTGCCCAAATCTTCCTATATTTGGCATAAAATGCGCACCTAAATTCTTGCGGCATCTGTCTGCGAGCGATTTGTCAACCGAAAAACCATTGCATTTTCGCTTCGTTCATTCGGAAAATCCCATCGACATCTATCTGAGTTTGTTGAAATTAACCGGAAAACCACTTGGCGTGGGCCCCCTCATTTGCTATAACAAAAACGGTTGAACAATTGGTATGTTTGATCAAATCTTTAGGGAGGGAACACAAAAATGGACATCAATCTGAGAAACACCGCTTCCAGCCCCGCTGATCTTCGCATCACGGACTTGAAAGTGGCAGAAGTCCACATGCACCAGGGTTGGGGATGCAATTACATCATCCGTATCGACACCAACCAGGGCGTTTCCGGCTACGGCGAAGTGCGTGACGGCGCTGACAAGCTCTACGCTCTCATGCTCAAGCGCGTCATCCTGGGCGAAAACCCCTGCAACGTGGACAAGATCTTCCGCCGCATCAAGCAGTTCGGCGGCCGTGCCCGTCAGGGCGGCGGCGTCTGCGCCATCGAGATCGCTCTGTGGGATCTGATCGGCCGTGTGTACAACATTCCCATCTGGCAGATGCTGGGCGGCAAGTTCCGCGACAACATCCGCATCTACTGCGACACCGACGTGGATGGCAAGGACACCCCTGAAAACATGGCGGCTGCCCTGCAGAAGCGTATGGACGACAACGGCTATCGCTTCCTGAAGATGGACATCGGCATCAATCTGCTGTACGACGTTCCCGGCGCCCTGACCGCTCCTCTGGGCCTGATCGACCAGTGGAAGGATATGTACGCCAACATGCATAAGATCCGTGAGCTGGGTGATCCCGTGGCTATCCGTCAGGCCCGCATCGCCAGCTACGACCTGCAGAACACCGCCCACCCCTTCACCGGCATCCATGTCACCAAGAAGGGCCTCGATGTTCTGGAAGAGCGCGTGAAGATCGTCCGCGACATCATCGGCTACGATGTGCCCCTAGCCACCGACCACTTCGGCCACATCGGCCTGGAAGACTGCATCGCCATCGCCCAGCGCCTGGACGGCTACGGCCTGGCCTGGCTGGAGGATATGATCCCCTGGCAGTACACCGAGATGTACAAGCGCCTGGCCATGAGCTGCAAGACCCCCATCGCCACCGGCGAGGACTGCTACTGCCTGGACGATTTCAAGGCCCTGCTGGACGAGCGCGCCGTTGGCGTTGTCCATCCCGACCTGCTGTCCTCCGGCGGCATCCTGGAGACCAAGAAGATCGGCGACTATGCCCAGAACTGCGGCGTTGCCATGGCTCTGCATATGGCCGAGACTCCCGTTGCCGCGATGGCCTGCGTGCAGGTTGCCGCTGCGACCGAGAACTTCCTGGCCCAGGAATTCCACAGCCAGGATATGGTGGACATCTGGTCCAACCTGGTCACCGGCCTGGACAAGCCCCTTATCAGCGACGGCTACATCAAGGTGCCCTACACCGCCGGCCTCGGCTTCGAAGCCATCAACGAGGATCAGGTCCGCGAGCTGGATCCCAAGCATCCCGCCAACATCTGGCAGGATACCGACGAGTGGAACGATTGGTTCTCTCACGACCGTACTTGGTCCTAAACAACAGGCAAATCCAAACAAAGGCGGCCCGGCGATCGAAAGATCGTCGGGCCGTTTTCTGTTTGTTTTTCTCGTTTGACAAAACAATAAAGGTATTATTGCCGGACAAAGGGCCTCTGCGGTCATGCTCTGGCTGCTGTGCCGCCCAAATCCAACTTGATTGCCCTGGTCGCCATGGATGTGTTCATATAGCCGTCGAACACCGTGCCGCCGACGTCCTCATAAAATCCGGCAATCACAAACCCGGCCGCAATCTGTCCCTGGATCTGATCCTCGAGGGGATGTCCCCAGCAATAGCCTTCTTTCTCGGCAATGGCCTTGACCTTTTCGTCGTCGAGATGCTCTATGTCCGCATAGGGAATGGCATACTTCAGCTCGAGTTTCCCTTCCTCCAGCTTGCCCAAATCAAAGACGTATTCCAGCGGGCTTCCAAAACCGGCCAGCAGGATTCCGCCCTTCTTTAAGACTCTTGCGCATTCCTTCCACACGGGCAAAACGGTATCGATATAGTTGTTGGACCAGGGATGCACGATCACATCGAACGTTTCGTCCGCAAAGGCCGATAAGTCCTGCATGTTCCCCTGCACCGTTGTGATGGAAAGGCCATCCCTTTCGGCAACGAAGCGGTCCTTTTCCAGCTGTCCCAGGCTGTTGTCAAACACGGTCACGTCCGCGCCTGCGGCCGCCAGGATCGGACCCTGCTGGCCTCCGCCGCTGGCAAGGCACAAGATCTTCTTTCCCGACAGGTTTTGCGGGAACCAGCTCCTCGGCACCGGCTTTTGTGGTGTCAGGACGATGTGCCAGTTGCCTTTCTGCGCTTCTTCTACCTCCTGCGCAGAAACGGGAACCGACCATTGATCGTTATTCTCCGCCCTTGTATCCCAAATCGCGCTGTTGTCCTTGACGTAGTTGTCCCTCATGTCGATTCCCTTTCCAAAGCCCGACCGACGCTCTGCGGATTCGCCCGGATATACCCTGCAGGCAGGCAAACTGTCGCCGCGCGAACTATCTGCCCGAATGGCAGCTCTCCCCCTACTCCAGCACGTACTCCATGAGCTTTGGGATGATGGCACGGTAGCCGGCCTCCTTGATGTGCATGCCCTCCACGGTGTACTCCGCCTTGAGCCGGCCCTGTTCGTCCTTGAGCGGGGCGTTGATATCGATGTAGCGCAGGCCGCGTCTGGCGGCGAGCTTTTCCACCTCGGCGTTGGCCCGGTTGATCTTTTCGTTGGTGCGGGTTTTGAGGTTTTGCTTCATCTGCTCGGTAGCAGCTTCATAGTTGACGGGATAGTATGCCATCAGGTAGACGGGTACACCCGGCAGATGCGCCTGGATCTGCGCAAGTATCTCGTCATAACGCCCGATCATCTCTTCGATGGTGGTATTTATGTCGCTCAGATCGTTGGTGCCGATATTGATGAACACCTTGCTGGGATTAAGCTCCCACACGCAAATATCCAATATGGGCAAAAGATCGCGCGTGGTGTAGCCGCCCACGCCGCGGTTGTAAACCAAGGGATGATCCGAACCCAGCTCCGCCGCCAGCTTTTCCAGAGGGAATTGTTCCATCAGGGAGGAACCGGCAAAGACGACGCCGCCTTTCTTCGCCGTCTTGTTCTCTTCGCGGTAACGCTGCACCAGCTTTTCCTTTTCGATGCGCCAGGCTTCCTTTTCCATAGCAGATGCTCCTTCGTTTATGATTATGTCACTGCGCCTTGGGCAAGCTCCAGCGGTAGCGCGCCGCCAGCAGCCGCAGCACGAGCGTGGCCGCGGCGCCGATCGCCATGGCAAAAAAGTCGCTCAGATACGGCCAGAGCAGCACGCACACCAGGGCGCCGATAATGGCGGCACAGGCATAAAAGTGCTTGGTGAACACATAGGGCGTATTGCCGGCGAAGATATCGCGCAATATGCCGCCGCCCACGCCGGTGAGCACGCCGACAAAGGTGCTCAAAAACACATTCTCCTCGCCGCTGAGCGTCTGCGCCACCTGCACGCCGATCACGGTGAACAGCCCCAGGCCGATAGAATCCATCACCAGGAGCGTCCAGTCAAAGGCCTTCTGGCTGCGTGCGAGCAGACGACGCACGCTCGGAAGGAACAGGACGATGCTCACGGCGATGGCGGTGATGGAAAACACCGGATGCCTAAACGCGGCCGGTGGGGTGATGTTTAAAATCAGATCGCGCAGTATGCCGCCGCCCACGGCCGTGGTTAGGCCCAGTATGCAGACGCCGAAGATATCCATCTTTTTTTCGATGCCGGCAAGAGCGCCGGAAACGGCAAAGGCAATGGTCCCGATGATTTCAAACGGCAGAAAAAACGGCATGTCGCGTATCCTCCCTCTTTTAGGCTGGCGGGCAGCCCCTGCATCGTTTTAATCAAGCTTTTTGTGTCTTACTTTAGCGCCTCGCCCAGGCTTTGCGGAATGCCGCGCGGCCCGCGCACGACAAAGATCGCAAACTCCTCTTTGAGGCGAGCAAAGGTGAAAAGATCCTTCGGATAGCGTTTGAGGAGCCTTAGCCGCATCAGGCCCGAAATCGTCAGGTCCTTTTTTATGCGGTGAAAGGGGATGTTCGTCTCCAGTACAACACATTTGTACAGGATAGCGGAGACCGGCGCGGCGGCGTACATCACGACTGTATCGCCCACCTTGATGCCGCGCCCCTGCTTCCAGTTGATCTCGTCCCGCCCGTCAAAAGCGTGCTCGATG
The DNA here is from genome assembly GCA_050309765.1 of Christensenellales bacterium. GTDB lineage: Bacteria > Bacillota > Clostridia > Christensenellales > UBA1750 > CALWRM01. The sequence continues at coordinate 9,484 of JBNRMU010000152.1, read as the reverse complement.
TCGAAGTAGATCGGGTTGGCGGGGATGATCCACTCCTTGGGCGGCCTTGCCTCCTGCCTTTTGCGCGCAGAGGCGGTGATGAGGTAACTTTGGTCGATCCAGCGGCAGACCTCTTCCGATGGCACGCTGCCGTCCAGGCGGATGGAGATCCAGTTGCCGCGCATGTGATAGCCGCGCAGATACCCTTCCTGCTGCACGAGGATATCGCACAGGATCGGATCGTCCAGCTTTATATTGACGATCTGCGTATACCCCTTGCCGCAAAGGCCGAGCTTTTCGTTTTCTACCACCATATACAGGGCGAACCATTTCTGGTTGTCGCCATGGCGGAATACGGTGTATTCCGGATAGCGCGGCCAAGGGTTTTCCGGCTGCACGCCGTATCTTTGCCCGATATAATCGACTATCTGTTCTTTGCGCATATTTCTCTCCCGCAGGCAGGGCTTATTGAATGCCAAGCCCGTCTTTATTCTCGAACAACAGGCTTGGACAGCCTAAAGGGCAAGCGATTTGCTGCCCGGTTTCAAAGCGGTATTCGATCCTTAGGATAAAAGCGAATACCGCAATTGTCAAGCCAAAGGCCAGGCTAAAAAAGGACGTTTTGCCGTCCTGCCTGCGCCGTCTGCGTAGAGATTTAGAAAAACATCTAAATACCTGTTGACAGGCCTGGTTTCTTATGCTATCTTCTATTTAGATAAACTTCTAAATGATTGGAGGGACGCGCATGGGCTTCAGCGAAACGATGAAGGCGCTCAGCGACCCCGCCCGCCGCGAGATACTGAACCTCCTAAAGGGCGGCAGCCTGACCGCGGGCGAGATCGCCTCGCACTTCGACATGGCGGGGGCTTCGGTATCCTACCACCTGTCGCAGCTGAAAAAGGCGGGTTTGATCTTTGAGCGACGGGAAAAAAACTATATTTATTACAGCCTCAATGCCTCCGTGGTGGAGGAAGTGCTGCTCTGGCTGCAAAGCCTAAAGGGGGAACATTCCGATGAAAAACAACAATAAGGAGCTTTTGCTCACCACCCTGCTTTGCCTGCTGCCGATACTGGCGGGGCTGCTTTTGTACAATCGCCTGCCGGAGACCGTCGCCACCCACTTTGGCCCGGACGGCGAGGCCAACGGCTGGTCCAGCCGCGCCTTTGCCGTGTTCGGCCTGCCGGCGATCATGGCCGGCCTTAACCTGCTGGTAAACTTCGGCCTGCGCAGCGATCCCAAGAAACAGAACATGAGTCCCGTGCTGCGCAGCATTTCCGTTTGGATTATACCCATCCTCTCCATCGGCGTATCGGCGCTGACGCTTATTTATGCGCTGGGCTATAACGTGCGCGTGGACAAAATCCTGTTTGTGTTCGTCGGCGTCGTTTTTCTCGCCATCGGCAATTACCTGCCCAAGACCAAGCAAAGCTACACCATGGGCATCAAGCTGCCCTGGACGCTCGCCAGCGAGGAAAACTGGAATCGAACCCATCGCTTGGCCGGTTTCCTGTTTGTGGGCGGCGGCATCTTGATACTGCTGCTTGCCATGATCGGCCTATATAGCACATGGGTATTCCTGGTGCTGGTCGCCGTGCTGGTGCTGGTGCCCACGATCTATTCCTACGCGCTGTACAAAAAGCAGATCTGACGTTCAAAACGTAAACGACCACCCATTTCCAATGGGTGGTCGTTTTGTTTGTTCGTATATGAGCTATTCGTCGGAATCGGCAAGGGCCGCTTCCTGTTCCCTTTGGATATCCTCGAAGGCGGAGAGCATGGGCTTGACGCCCGCCTTGCCCTTGATGCGGCGATCCACATAGTTGTCGGTGATCCTGCGCACCAGATCGCACAGCAGCACCACGCCGATGAGGTTGGGAATGGCCATCAGGCCGTTGAAGGTATCGGAAAGGTCGATGGCAAGGGTCGTATCCAGCACACCGGCAACCAGTATGGCGCAAAGGAAAAGGACCTTATACACGATGGTGGACTTGGTGCCAAACAGGTACTCCCAGGACTTTTTGCCGTAAAAGCTCCAGCCCAGGCAGGTGGAAAAGGCAAACAGCGTCACGGCGATGGCGACGAATATACCGCCGAAGGCGCCAAAGCTCTTGGTGAAGGCTTCCGTCGCCAGGCCCAGCTTGGTCACGCCGGAAAGGGATTCGCCCGTTTCCAGGTTCACCACGCCGGAGGTCAAAATCACCAGCGCGGTCATGGTGCAGACGATAATGGTGTCGACAAACACCTCGAAGATGCCCCACAGGCCTTGGGTCACGGGCTCCTTCACGTCGGAGGTGGAGTGCACCATGACCGACGAGCCCAGGCCCGCCTCGTTGGAGAACACGCCGCGCTTAAAGCCCCAGGTCATCGCCTGGGCGATCACGGCGCCGCCCACGCCGCCGGCCGCGGCCTTGAAGTTGAACGCGCCGCGGAAGATAGCGCCAAAGGCGGGCAATACCTGCCCCGCGTTCATCACGATGATGATGAGCGAGCCAAGGATGTAAAACGCCGCCATCACGGGCACGATGCGCTCGTTGGTTTCGGCGATGCGGTGCAGGCCGCCGATGATGACGAGGAAGGCCACGATCAGCAGCACCGCGCCGATGATCAGTCCACCCACCGTGCTGGTGGCAAGCTCGGGCCGGCCGGCGATGTTGGCCACGGTGGTCAACACGCTCTCGCGGATGGTGGAGATCTGGCTCAGGTTGCCGATGCCAAAGGAGGCGATGGTGGCAAAGATGCTGAACAGCACGGCCAGCACGGGGCCCAGTACCTTGCCGTATTTCTTGGCCCCTAGGCCGTCGCGCAGGTAGTACATCGCGCCGCCGGACCACTCTTTTTCCTTATTGCGGCGGCGATAGTAGATGCCCAGCACGTTTTCGGAATAGTTGGTCATCATGCCGACGATGGCCGCGATCCACATCCAAAACACCGCGCCGGGCCCGCCCATGGTGATGGCGTAGGCCACGCCGGCGATGTTGCCCGTGCCGATGGTGGCCGAAAGCGCCGTGCACAGCGCCTGGAACTGGCTGATGGAGTTTTTGTCGCTGGACTTGGTGGTGGAACGGCGGAACATGCGGCCGATGGTCTGCCTCATCGTGTAGCCGAAGCGGGTAAACTGGAAAAAACCGGTCAGCACGGTCATGAGGATGCCCGTGCCGATAAGCAGCGTCAGCGCCGGCACGCCCCAAACCACGTCGTTGACCGCGCCGTTGATCTGCGCGATCCTGGAAGCGATCTCGCTCATAAAATGCCCTCCCTTTATTTGTGTACGGGTCAAACAAAAAGCGCGGGGAAAAAGCCTTTCCCCGCGATATTCGCAGCGCTTTTTCCGTCCTTTTGCCTGAGAGATTTGACCGTGTTACCCGGCCATTGCACCTTCGGCACCGCCGCATGACCCGCGGCGGATTCTCCGGAATGTCGTCCGCCTGCAGTCTGTTTGCCTGAGAGCGTTACTCCTTCGGCGGCCCTGTTTGGGGCCTTTCCTGCAAGTTTCTTCCGACCCGTATTCAATTTACTGTAAATTATAAGTAAATATACGCCGCTTGTCAACAGAAACGATGCGTAAAAAATGCTGTCTTTGGCCCATATCGCTTCCGGGCGCCGGTTTTGTGTTTTCCGTTCCATGCAGATATATTCAAAATTCGCTCTATATATACAGGATGCGCAGGTTAAAAATGTCGAACTGTTTTGACACGGCAGTTAGGAAGACTTATTATGGAAGAAAATACGGGTGCGATAACCAGCACCGGAAAAGTTATTGTGGGAGGTTTCTATGAAAATCTGTGTGATCGGCGGAAACGGCAAGACCGGTACCTATTTGCTGCCCATGCTCGTAAAGGAAGGGCATGAAGTGATCTGCGTCTCCCGTGGGTCGCATGGCTTTTATGGGAACGACGAAGCGTTTGCCAAAGTGTCCCAGGTGCACCTGACGCGTGGAAGCGAGGACTTTGAGCAGCAGATCGCCGCCCTTAAACCCGACGTGGTGGTGGACACGATCTGCTTCACCCCGGAGGATATGCTAAAGCTTATCCGCGCCCTGCAGGGCAGCATCCGCCACTACATCGTCATCGGCAGCGTCTGGATCCACGGACACGGAACGCAGCTCCCCTACACCGAGGATGAGGATCGCCATCCCTTCGGCGACTACGGCATCAAGAAGCTGGCCATGGCGCAGCTCATCCGCAAGCTGTATAAGGAAGAGGGCTTCCCCGGCACCATCGTGCACCCGGGCCACATCGTCGCCCCAGGCGTGGATCCCGTCATCAGCCCCCAGGGCAATGCCTTTAGGGACAGCTTTATTAAGCTTAAAAACGGCGAGGAGCTGCTTTTGCCCAACAACGGCCTGGAGACGGTGCACCACGTGCATGCAAGGGACGTGGCCGGCATCATCGACGCGGCCATCCAAAGGGGCAGCGTGAGCTTCGGCGAAGAATTCCACGCCGTATCGCAGCGGGCGATGAGCCTGCGCGGCTATGCCGAAAGCGTGGCGGCGCTGTTCGGCCAAGAGGCAAAGCTCACGTATCTTCCCTTTGAGGAGTTCAAGAAGGTAGTCGGCGAAGAGAGGGCAAACGCCACGCTGGATCATATCGCCCACTCCCCTTCCGCCTCCGTCGAAAAGACGCGGCGGGTGCTTGGCTACAACGTCTGCTCGACGATGGACGCCATCCGCGAGCATCTGCAATGCATCGGGTTGCTTGACTGATGTTTTTCGGCAGGCTATGCGCTGTAAGGGGCAGATACGTCCTTTACGGCGCATTTTGCCCACGCCTTTATCCGGTTCCGCTCTGCCGCAGAGCCTTGATCGCTTGCAAATGACTGAAAGGGGTATCCATCCGCATGCAACAGAAATTCTCTCTGCGCTATCTGCTCGTTCTGCTCTCCAGCTGCGGGATGATGGCGGCCTCGGTCGGGCTTTTGATCAACTCCTTCGGCGTATTCATCATTCCGATCGCGGATGATCTTATGCTCGGTCAGGGCGCCGTGAGCATGATGCACACGGTCTCCAATCTCTGCATGGCCGTCAGCGGCATGCTGACGAACAAGCTCCTGCAAAAGCTGCGTTTAAAGCCCATCCTGATCGCGGCAACGGTTCTGCTGGTCGGCACCACGGTGGGGCTCGGGCTTTCTTCCAATCTCTTTGTGCTGTATCTGTTCTGCGCCGTGCGCGGCTTTGTCGGCGGCATCGTCGGCAACGTGCTGGTGGCCATCCTCGTCAACAACTGGTTCGTCAAAAACAACGGCACTTTCGTCAGCATCGCCATGAGCATGAGCGGGGTCATCGGCGCCGTCTTCTCCCCCGTGCTCTCCTCGATCATCCAGGCCTCCGGCTGGCGCGTCGGCTTCTTTGCCATGGCCGGTTTTATCCTGCTGTTTGAGCTGCCGGGCATCCTCTCGCCGATCGATGTATATCCCTCGCTCGTGGGCTGCCTTGCCTACGGCGAAACGCCGCAGACCATCCATCCGACGGCGGATGAACAGGCCACAGGCGGCACATTGGCAAAGGTCGCTCTGCTGCCGTTCCTGCTGATCTCCCTCTTCCAGCTGATCGTCGCCTTTTCCACCTCCTTTCCGCAATTTTTCCCCGGCTTTGCCAGGGAGATGGGTCTGCCCGCGGCCACCGGCGCGCTGATGGTTTCCGTCAATCTGGCGATGAACACGGGCGGCAAGCTGTCCTTTGGCCTGCTCTCGGATCGGATCGGCGCAAAAAAGACCGTCTTCATCTTCAGTGCGCTGCTGTTCTTCGGGCCGATCCTTCTGATCATCTTCCGCCCCTGGTGCCTGCTTCCGGCGGCGATCCTGACCGGCGTGAGCTACTCGCTTTCTACCGTAGGTGTGGTGCTGCTGGTGCGCTCGGCCTTCGGCGTGGAAAAATACAACCAGGTGTACCCGAAGATGGTGCTGCTGGGGACCGCCTCCAACGCCCTCGGCTTTTCGCTGATCGGTTTTCTGTTCGATCTGACCGGCAGCTACATGGTTTCCTTCCTGCTTTTGCAGGCGCTGCTGGTTGTGGAGTTTGCATCGTTCATCCTGCTGTTCCGCTACATCGAAAAACGGCGCAAAATCGCCGAATAACGCCGACAAAAGAGCAGCCCCCGCTGGGGCTGCTCTTTTTATTTGCCTCTGTTCTTCTCATCGGCAGACAAGCTCGCCGTTTTCCACATCCACCTTTATGGTGTCGCCGGCGCTCAAGTCCCCGCGCAGGATGGTGCGGGCGATGAGCGTCTCCACGCTGCTTTGCAGGTAGCGGCGCAGCGGGCGCGCGCCGTACAAGGGGTCATAGCCGCGCTCGATGATAAGCTCTTTGGCCGCGTCGGTCAGGTCGAGCTTTAAGCTGCGGTCGTTCAGGCGTTTCTTCAGACCCTCGATCATGATATCGATGATGCCCGTGAGGTTTTCGCGGGTCAGCGGGCGGAAGAAGATCGTCTCGTCCAGGCGGTTGAGGAATTCCGGGCGGAAGCTCCTGCGCAGCTCGGCCATCACGGCGTCCTGCGCCGAGGGCGAGATGCTGCCGTCCGCCTGGATGCCCTCCAGCAGGTACTGGCTGCCCAGGTTCGATGTCAGGATGATGATGGTGTTTTTAAAGTCCACCGTGCGACCCTGCGAGTCGGTGATGCGGCCGTCGTCCAGTATCTGCAAAAGGATGTTGAACACGTCCGGATGTGCCTTTTCGATCTCGTCGAACAACACCACGGAATAGGGCTTGCGGCGCACGGCCTCAGTCAGCTGGCCGCCCTCGTCGTAGCCCACATAGCCCGGAGGCGCGCCGATGAGCCTGGACACGGAGAACTTCTCCATGTATTCGGTCATGTCGATGCGCACGATGTTGTGCTCATCGTCGAACAGGCACTGGGCCAGGGACTTGGCAAGCTCGGTCTTGCCCACGCCGGTGGGGCCGAGGAACAGGAACGAGCCGATGGGCCGGTTGGGATCGGCGATGCCTGCCCGCGAACGGAGAATGGCCTCGGTCACGCGCTGCACGGCCTCGTCCTGGCCGACCACACGCCTGTGCAGGGCGTCGTCCAGGTGCAGGATCTTTTCGCGCTCGCTCTCCATCAAACGGGACACGGGGATGCCCGTCCATTTGGCGACGATGCCGGAAATCTCTTCTTCCGTAACGGTGTCGTGTACCAAGGTGTTCTGGCGGTTGTCCTCGGCACGCTTTTCCGCCTCGGAAAGCTTTTGTTCCAGGGCAGGCAGGTCGGCGTATTGCAGGCGGGCCGCAGTCTCGTATTCATAACGTAACTGGGCGTTTTCGATGTCCGCATGCATCTTTTCGATCTCGGACTTGAGGCGTTTGACCTCGTCCACGCCGCTTTTTTCCGCGTCCCAGCGCGACTTCATTTCGTTGAAGCTGTCCTTTAAATTGGCAAGCTCCTCGCGCAGCTTTTCCAGCCGCTCGCGGCTTAAGTTGTCATCCTCCTTTTTGAGGGCCATTTCCTCTATCTCCAGCTGCATGATCTTGCGGCGGATATCGTCCAACTCCGCGGGCATGGAGTCGATCTCCGTGCGGATCTGCGCGCAGGCCTCGTCCACCAGGTCGATGGCCTTATCCGGCAGAAAGCGGTCGCTGATGTAGCGGTTGGAAAGCGTGGCTGCGGCAACCAGAGCGTTGTCGTGGATGCGCACGCCGTGGTAGACCTCGTAGCGCTCCTTAAGTCCCCGCAGGATGGAGATGGTATCCTCCACCGTGGGCTCATCCACCTGCACGGGCTGGAAGCGGCGCTCCAGCGCGGCGTCCTTTTCGATGTACTTGCGGTATTCGTCCAGCGTGGTCGCGCCGATGCAGTGCAGTTCGCCCCTGGCCAGCATGGGCTTTAGGAGGTTGCCGGCGTCCATGCTGCCCTCGGTCTTGCCGGCGCCGACGATGGTATGCAGCTCATCGATGAACAGAAGGATGCCGCCCTCGGACTTTTTGATCTCCTCCAGCACGGCTTTTAAGCGTTCCTCGAATTCGCCGCGGTATTTGGCGCCGGCGATCAGCGCGCCCATGTCCAGCGAGAAGATGGTCTTATCCTTGAGGCCTTCGGGCACGTCGCCGCGCACGATCCTTTGGGCCAGGCCCTCGGCGATGGCCGTCTTGCCCACGCCGGGCTCGCCGATCAAAACGGGGTTGTTCTTGGTCTTGCGCGAGAGGATGCGGATGACGTTGCGGATCTCGTTGTCTCTGCCGATGACAGGGTCCAGTTCGTTTTCGCGCGCCCGCTTGACCAGATCGGTCCCGTATTTGGCGAGCGCATCGTAGGTGCTTTCGGGGTTATCGCCGGTGACGGGTGCGGACTTTACCTTGGCAAGCTCGCGCGTAAAGGCCGCCTGGGTGATGCCATGGTTCGCAAAGATGCGCTTGATCGCGGGCGTTGCTGCGGCAAAGATGCCGATCAGCAGATGCTCCACGGAGATGTACTGATCGCCCATGGACTTGGCCGCCTTCTCGGCGGCGGTCAGGGCGCGGTTCAGCTCCGGCGATACATAGGCGTCGCTGTTTGCGCCTTCCACCCTGGCAAGGGCGGAAATAGCAGTGTCCAGCTCCGCCAGCACGGCGTTGGTATCCACGCCCATCTTATTGAGCAGCGACGGGATCAGCCCGCCATCCTGGTCGACCAAGGCATAGAGCAAATGCTCCGGCACGATATAATTGTTGTGGTTTTCCAGGGCCATCCCCTGGGCCGTCTGTACGGCTTCCAGGCTTTTCTGGGTAAAATTCTGTGCATTCATATAGGTAGCACCTCCTCAAACAAGAGATACCAAACTTCTCTTTTCGATCAAATGTGGATCATCGCGCCGTTCATGTGGGCGCAGTAGGCGCTTTCCACCTCCTGGGCGCTCAGCCTGTCGCTGAGATAGCCCTTGAGCAGCTTATCGAACAGCTTGATGTATTCGCTGAGCGTCTGCGCAAGCTCGTCCGTGGTACAATCGCGGTCGGGCATGGCGATTGAGCGCACGAACTTGCCGTCGTACAGCGCATAATCGATCTGCGCGTGGGTCATTGGCCTAAGATGCACGTCTTCTATGGCTTTCCACAGCCGGAAGAACCCCGTCATCCTTTCGATCAGGGCGGCGGACTGGGTGCGGAACACCACGGACAGCGCGCCGATGGCGCTTTCGCTGCTGCGGTACAACTCCACCTCATACTTGACCGTGGGCCTGTATTTGTATTCCAGCGAGCTTTTCAGCGACATGGAAAACGTGTTGGGCGCAAAGAATGGCACCAACTCCCGCGAGGGGCTCATCAGCTGTTCAATGGCCGAAAGCACGTCGCCTATGCGCCTTTCCGGCGTGGTATAGCCGACGTACTCAGCCAGGATGCGGTCAATGAGGGCGGAACGGTTGGTCCCCAGGCGGTGGGCCAGCGCGTCCACCTCGCGCACGACCTCCTCGTTGAGCATGAGGCTGTACAGAGTCTTTTTCACTTGGGACCATCCCCTTTCGCTTATCTGGTTCCAGTATAGCGCCTGGAAATAATTTGTCAATAGATTTATATAAATTTTAATTCGCATTATATAATAC
>JBNRMU010000151.1:0-2588 GCA_050309765.1 Christensenellales bacterium | reverse complement strand
ACAAAAAGCCGGTCGATCATGTGCCGGCCGGTTTCTGGTTCCATTTTTCTGGCGACGAAGCGCAGGGCGATGCCTGCGTGCAGGCGCACCTTCGCTACTATCGTGAGACCGACCTGGATTTTCTGAAGGTCATGAGCGACGGTTTCTTCAGTTATCCGGCCGGCGTTGAAATCAAAGAAAGCGCCGACTGGTACAAGCTCAAGCCCCTGGGCGGCGAGCATCCCTACATCACCGAGCAGGTGAAGCGCGCCAAGGCCATCGTGGACGCCATCGGTCAGGAGCGCTGCGTGTTCTACAATGTATTCGCCCCGTTTTCCGCCCTGCGTTCCACCTATACGGACGCGTTTGTGATGGAGCAGCTGCGCAAGGATCCTAATGCCGTTATGTACGCGCTGGATGTGGTGGCGCAGGACCAGGCGCTATTGTGCGAAAAGCTCATCTGCGAAGCTGGCTGCGACGGCATCTACTTCCCCGTGCAGGGCGGCGAGTACGGCCGCTTTACCGAGGAGGAATACCATCGCTGGATCTCTCCCAGCGAGCTGTATGTGCTGGAGCATGCCAACCGCTATTCCGAATACAACATCCTGCACTGCTGCGGCTTTGCCGGCGAAAAGAACCAGCTCTCCTTCTGGAAGGACTATCCCGCCAAGGTCATCAACTGGGCCGTGCATGTTGAGGATGTCAGTCTTGAGGAAGGCCGCGTGCTGTTCGGCAACAAGGCCAGCCTGGGCGGCTTTAAGACCCTGTGGGATGCCGAGCACGAGGACGGCATCATCTACCACGGCACCCACGACGAGATCGTCGAGTACACCCGCAACCTGATCCTGGACCACGGCAAGCTCGGCCTGATGCTCGGCGGCGACTGCACCGTGGCGGCCCGCATCCCCTGGGAGCACATCCAGTGGGTGGTGGAAGGCGCCAGGAGCCTGTAACCCTGAACAAACTTTGGGAAAGATGGGCGTTATGTCCTCCTTTCCCTTTGTGCAAAAGCACGAGATTTCAAAAAGCCTCGGCGGCTTGAAAGGATCAGCTATGGAATTTCGCATGACCCACAACAACATCAACGTTGTTGATCTTGAAAAAAGCCTGGATTTCTATAAAAAGGCCTTCGGTTTAAAGCCGGCGGAAATCTACGAGCCGGACGATCACAGCTTTAAGATCGCCTATCTTTCCGATGGCAAAAGCGACTGGCGGCTGGAGCTCACCTGGCTGGCCGATCGCGATACCCCCTACGACCTGGGCGACAACGAAATTCACTTAGGCCTTAGCGTGACCGATTACAAGGCAGCGCACGAGATGCACGAAAAGATGGGCTGCATTTGCTACGAAAACGACGAGATGGACTGCTACTTTGTGGAAGACCCCGACGGCTATTGGGTCGAGGTGGAACCGGCCAGATAAATCCAAGCTACAAAAATGGAGATGAAGCAAATGACGGATTACGAACAGGCCCTTGCTTATACGCGCACGGCCTCCAAACCCTCGGAGCTTAAGATCACGGATATGCGCTTCGCGCACGTACTCGCTGCCTCCGACAAGCACTGCATCCTTGTGAAACTGTACACCAACCAGGGCATCGTCGGCCTGGGCGAGGTGCGCGACGGCTCCTCCGCCACCTACGCCGCCATGCTCAAAAGCCGCCTGATCGGCGAAAACCCCTGTGATGTGGATCGACTGTTCCGCAAGCTGCGCCAGTTTGGCGGTCCTTCCCGCCAGGGCGGCGGCCTGTCGGGAATCGAGATCGCCCTGTGGGACCTGGCCGGTAAGGCCTACGGCATCCCCGTGTACCGCATGCTGGGCGGCCGCTTCCGCGACCAGATAGACGTGTACTGCGACGCCGGCCTTTTGACCCCCGAGGAGCAAAACTCCGGCCGGGCCAAGGGACTGGCTCTGAAACGCAAGATGGGACGCTTCGGCATCAGGATGTGCAAGGCGGTGCTCGGCGTGGAATCCATACAGCGCCTGCACCCGGACGAGGCGGTTTTGGTCGGTCCGCCCCCCTTTATGGATCAGGTCGTGTTCCCGCCGGCCGCGCCTGCGCCGGCCGATCTGGGCGAGCGCGAACGCCGTCGCTTCCCGCGCAGGATGAACGACCAGCGCTATGTTCCCCACCCCTTCACCATGCTGCGCATCACCGAGCGCGGGCTCGACCTGTACGAGGAATACCTGAGCGAGCTGCGCGAAGCCGTGGGCTGGAACACGCCTTTGGCGATCGACCACCTGGGCAACCTCGGCCTGGACGACGCCAAGCGGCTTTTGCGCCGGATGGAAAAGTACAACCTTCTGTGGGCGGAAGACGTGCTGCCCTGGTACATGCCCGAGGCCTTGAAGGAGCTGCGCCAGAGCACGACCACGCCTCTGTGCGTCGGCGAGGATGCCTTCCTTGTAGAGGGCTTTGAGCCGATGTGCCGCGACCAGTCCGTGGCCGTGATCCACCCAGACGTCTGCTCCAGCGGCGGCATTCTGGAAACCAAGTACATCGGCAACATGGCCCAGCGCTACGGCGTTGCCATGGCCTGCCACATGTGCGAAACGCCCGTGGCCGCACTGGCCACGCTGCAGGTGGGCCTTTCCACGGAGAACTTCTT
>JBNRMU010000150.1:0-2797 GCA_050309765.1 Christensenellales bacterium | reverse complement strand
GGGCATCATCCATCTGGGCGCGACCTCCTGTTACGTGACGGACAACGCCGACGTGCTCATCCTAAAGCGCGGCCTGGAGCTGATCCGCGAAAAAATCGTGGGCGTGCTTAAGAACCTTTCCCGCTTTGCCGATAAGTACAAGGCCCTGCCCTGCCTCGGCTACACGCACCTGCAGCCCGCCCAGCCCGTGACCGTCGGCAAGCGCGCCACCCTCTGGATGCAGGACCTTCTGATGGACCTGAACGATCTGGATTATGTGCTTTCCACCCTAAAGCTGCTGGGCAGCCGCGGCACCACCGGCACGCAGGCCAGCTTTCTGAAGCTCTTCGACGGCGACCACGAAAAGGTCGAGGCCCTGGACAAAAAGATCAGCGAAAAGTTCGGCCTGCCCGTCTTCCCCGTCAGCGGCCAGACCTACCCGCGCAAGCTGGACGCGCGTGTTTTGAACGTCCTGGGCGGCATCGCCATCTCCGGCAACCGCTTCGGCAACGACATGCGCCTGCTTCAGCACATGCGCGAGATGGAAGAGCCCTTTGAAAAGAGCCAGGTCGGCTCCTCCGCCATGGCCTACAAGCGCAACCCCATGCGCAGCGAAAGGATCTGCTCCCTCTCCCGCTTCGTGACCTCCCAGATGGCAAACCCGGCCATGACCGCCTCCGTGCAGTGGCTGGAGCGGACCCTCGACGATTCCGCCAACCGCCGCCTTTCCATCGCGGAAAGCTTCCTCGCCACAGATGCGGTGCTCTCCCTCATGCTCAATGTGACCGACGGCATGGTGGTGTACGAGAAGATCATCGAGCGCCGCCTGCGCGAGTTCCTCCCCTTCCTCGCCACGGAGAACATCCTCATGGAGGCCGTCAAGCGCGGCGGCGACAGGCAGAAGCTGCACGAGAGCATCCGCCGGCATTCCATGGAATCCTCTCGCCTGATGAAGGAAGAAGGAAAGGACTGCGACCTGGCCGGCCGCCTTGCCGCCGACCCGGATTTCGGCATGACGCTGGAGGAGATCAACGCCGCCCTGCAGCCCTCGCTTTACATCGGCCGCTGCCCCGAGCAGGTGGACGCCTTCCTGAAAAACGAGATCGCGCCCGTCATCCGCGGCACACAGGACGTGCAGGCGGAGATCAACGTGTAAGGCGCCCGGCCCGTTCGCTTGCAAACCGCGTTTCCTACCAGATATCAAACGGCAAAGGTGGTTTTCGGCATGGATGAACTTACCGCCCGCGGCATGGTCGAGGAGATGCGCCGGTACTATGTATCCGGCGCGACCAGGGAGGCGCCGATGCGCGCCGCCTTCCTGCGCACGCTGCTCTCCCGCATCGAGGTCATGGAGCAGGAACTGTACGACGCCCTGGACGCGGACCTTGGCAAGGGCCGGGCGGAGGCGTACCTGACAGAGCTTTCCATGGTCAAAAGAGAGATCGCCTTCTTCTGCAAAAAGCTTCCTTCCCTCTGCCGCGAAAGGCGCGTGAAAACGCCCCTGGCCTTATGGCCCGCCTCCTCGTACCAGGCGGCGGAGCCCTACGGCGTGTGCCTTGTCATCTCGCCCTGGAACTATCCCCTGCAGCTGAGCCTCCTGCCCCTGATCGGCGCCGTCGCCGCCGGCAACTGCGTGGTCCTGAAACCCTCCAGCTATGCGCCCAACTGCGCAAGGGCGCTTGAAAAGCTGCTCAGCTGCCTTCCCGAAGGGCTTGTGCGGGTGGTGACCGGCGGCCGCGAGGAAAACCGCGCCCTGCTCCGCGTCCCGTTCGATTTTATCTTTTTCACGGGCGGCGCCTATGTCGGACGGCTGGTCCTGCAGGCCGCGGCGGAAAACCTCACCCCCTGCGTGCTGGAACTGGGCGGCAAAAGCCCCTGCCTGGTCCTGGAGGACGCGGATCTTGCCCTTTCAGCGCGGCGCATCCTTTTCGGAAAGATCGTAAACGCCGGCCAGACCTGCGTGGCGCCGGACTATGTGCTCGTCCAGAGCAGCGTGCACGACGCCTTCCTTTCCGCCCTGAAGGCGGAATACGAAAAGCTCTGTCCGAACAACCCGCTGACGGATGCAAACGCGCACTATCCGAGGATCGTGAACCGGAAGCATTTCGACCGCCTGAAAAACCTCCTGCAGGGCAACATCGTGCTGGGCGGCGGTTTTGACGTGGATAAGCTGCGCATCGCGCCAACGGTGATCGACCTTGAAAGCGCCGGCCACCCCGCCATGCGGGAGGAGATCTTCGGGCCCATCCTGCCGGTCCTGCAGGCGGACAGCCTCGACGACATGATCCGCTTCGTGCGCGAAGGGAACAAGCCCCTGGCGCTGTATCTCTTTACCCGGGAAAAGGAAAACATGCGCCGTGTGGAAAAAGAGCTGAGCTTTGGCGGCGGCTGCATCAACGACACGCTTTTGCACCTGGCAAACGATCACCTGCCCTTTGGCGGCGTGGGCGCTTCGGGCATGGGCAGCTACCACGGCCGGCAGAGCTTTGAGACCTTCACGCATCGTAAGTCCATCCTGAACAAAGGCCTGCGTCCGGATATCAAGCTGCGCTACATGCCCTTTACCAAGGCAAAGTTCCGTCTGCTGCGCCGTTTCTTCTGAGATCGTTTGCCGGATCACAGGAATTTGCGTTTTTTCTTCCATATTATGTTATAATTGTACCAGACAAATATACAACACCGATTTGGGAGGGATACCACTTATGAAAATGCGTACCTTTGGCAAACTCGGCATCCAGGTTTCCGCCTTCGGCGTGGGCTGCATGCGCCTGCCGATGATCGAGAAGGACGGCGAAAAAGTCGTCGACGAAGAAACCTC
>JBNRMU010000149.1:0-7507 GCA_050309765.1 Christensenellales bacterium | reverse complement strand
GTCGTGGATGGCGTCGTAGCCCAGGGCCTTGGCCTTCATCGCCAGGTCCTTCTTGCCGGCAGTGGCGCCGTTTTCGGCCTCTACGCGCACGCGCAGGTTCTCCTTGGTGGAGTCGCAAACGACCTCGCCCAGGAGTTCTGCAAACTTGGCGGCGTGCTCAGCCTCTTCATAGGCGGCCTTTTCCCAGTACAGGCCGATCTCGGGATACCCCTCGCGGAAAGCGACGCGCGCCATGGCCAGGTACATGCCAACCTCGCTGCACTCGCCGGTGAAGTTAGAGCGCAGGCCTTCGACGATCTCCTCGTTCAGGCCCTTGGCAACGCCAACCTTATGCTCGTCCGCCCAGGTAAGCTCGGCTTCCTGCTTATTGAACTTGGAAGCGGGGGCCTTGCAGATGGGGCACTTTTCGGGGGGCTGAGGACCTTCGTACACATAACCGCAAACAGAGCAAACCCATTTCATCGTGATTGTTCCTCCTCATTTGTTTTAGTTTATTGTACTGTTCGGATACAAAGAAACCGCTTTTGTCCCCATGGCGCTTCCATTTTCCGGGAAAATTGAAAAACCTTCCCGTTTGTGCTATCATGTAAGGCAAAGCGGGGTATCCTGAGGCTATAGTAACAGATTTTCTCATCTTCTGTAAAGGGGGAAGTTTGCTTGCAGACGATTTTGTTTCTGGTCGTTCCCTGTTACAATGAGGAAGAAGTGCTGCCCGAAACCGCCCGTCGGCTCAAGGATACGCTGCTTTCGCTCATTGGACGGGAGCGCGTCTCGCCGCAGAGCCGCATCCTTTTTGTGGACGACGGTTCAAAGGATGCCACCTGGTCCATGATCCGCGACCTGTGCGCGCAAAACAAGCTGTTCTCCGGCCTTAAGCTCTCGCGCAACCGCGGCCACCAAAACGCCCTGCTTGCCGGGCTCATGACCGCAAAAGAGCAGGCCGACTGCGCCATCTCCCTGGACGCCGACCTGCAGGACGACATCGCCGCCATCGAAGGCTTTCTGGACGAATATGAGCGCGGCGCCGAGGTCGTTTACGGCGTGCGCTCAAAGCGCGAAACGGACAGCGCCTTCAAGCGCCTGACCGCCGAAGCGTATTACACCCTCCTGCAAAAGATGGGCGTGGAGCTGGTGTTCAACCACGCGGATTATCGGCTGCTCGGCCGCCGCGCGCTTCAGGCATTGGCGCAATATGGCGAGAGCAACCTCTTTTTGCGCGGCATCGTGCCGCAGCTGGGCTTTCCAAGCGCTACCGTTTATTACGAGCGCGGGGAGCGCTTTGCCGGCACGTCCAAGTACCCTTTAAAAAAGATGCTGGCGCTGGCCTACGATGGGATCACCTCGTTTTCCATCCGGCCGATCCGCCTCATCTGTGCGCTGGGCGGGGTCGTGACGGGCCTTTCTTTCCTGGCGCTGCTGCTGCTTGTGATCCTGAGGCTCTGCGGCATGGGCATTTCCGGCTGGGGATTCGTGCTTGCCGCCGTGTGCCTGTTTGGCGGATTGCAGCTTTTGTGCACGGGCGTAATCGGCGAATACGTGGGCAAGACCTATATGGAGGTCAAAAAACGCCCGCGTTACCTGATAGAGGAATACATCCACAATCAAAACGAAAACAGGACGGAGTGATACCTTATGAAAACCATCCTTTTGACCGGCGGCGCCGGCTATATCGGTTCCCACACCTGTCTGGAGCTGCTCAGCCGCGGCTATGACGTGATCAGCGTGGACAACTACTCCAACTCCTCGCCGGAGGCCCTGCGCCGCGTGCGCCAGATCACCGGCAAGGACGTGAAGGAATACGAGCTGGACCTGTGCGATCGGGAAGGTTTGCGAAAAGTCTTTGCCGAAAACCGCATCGACGCCTGCATCCACTTTGCTGGCTTTAAGGCGGTGGGCGAATCCGTCTCCAAGCCGCTGATGTATTACGACAACAACTTAAACAGCACCATCTCCCTACTGTATGCCATGCAGGAGGCGGACGTGCGTTCCTTGGTGTTCTCCTCCTCGGCCACGGTCTACGGCGGCGTGGATACCATGCCCCTGGACGAAACGCAGAAAACCTGGTGCTACTCCCCCTACGGCTGGAGCAAATTCATGATCGAGCAGGTACTGCGCGATGCCGCCTTTGCCAACCAGGCGCTGTCCGTGGTGCTGCTCAGATACTTCAACCCCGTGGGCGCGCATAAGTCCGGCCTCATCGGCGAGGACCCCAACGGCATCCCCAACAACCTTATCCCCACCGTGACCAAGGTGGCCATCGGCGCCCTGCCCCGGCTTGTCATCTACGGCAACGATTACGATACGCCGGACGGCACCTGCCGCCGCGACTACATACATGTAATGGACCTTGCCCGCGGGCATGTGGATGCGCTCAATTACTGCGACAGCCACACCGGTTGCGAGGCCATCAACCTGGGCACGGGCATGCCCTATTCGGTGCTGGAGATCGTCAACAGCTTTATGCGCGTGAACCAGGTGGATGTCCCCTATTCCATCGGCCCGCGCCGCCCGGGAGATATCGCGGACAGCTGGGCCGCCACCGAAAAGGCGGAGCGCCTGCTTGGCTGGAAGGCCACCCATTCCCTGGACGACATGCTGCGCGATGCCTGGAACTGGCAGTGCAAAAACCCCAAGGGCTACAATGGTTAAATACGCAAGCGTTTCGCAAATCGATCTTGCGGCGCTCAAGGCCGCGGGCATCCGCGGCCTTTTGCTGGATGCGGACAACACCGTCAGCCGCTGGCGCGCGCCCCGAGCCGAGGAACAGGCAAAGCGCTTCATCCTTGAGGCGAAGGCGCAGGGCTTTTTGCCCATTCTTGTCTCCAATTCGGACAGGGAGCGCCTTTTGCCCCTGGCTGAGGACCTGGACATTCCTTTTGCGCCGCGCTGCTTAAAGCCCCTGCCGTTCCGGCTGTTTTCCGTCTGCCGAAAACTCGGGTGCCGGCCGCGCGAATGCGCCTTCATCGGCGACCAGCTTTTGACGGATATGCTTTGCGCCCTGCTTTGCGGCGCAAAGCCTGTTCTTGTGGAGCCCATCGATCCTTCCAGCGAGTTTAAAGGCACCCGGATCAACCGCCGGATCGAGAGCGTTATAAAGCGCATCCTTCGCATATAGCTGTCGCCTTTTGCATAGGCATTTGGCAAAGGAGGCGCTTTGCCTATGCGAAAGTTCCTGTCGCTTTGCCTTGCTCAGCTGCGGCCATATCTGCCCTGGCTGCTGGGCACGGGCTTTTTGGCGCTTGTGTTTTTAAGCTGCGGCCTTGCCCGCGCCCTGTGCCTGGAGGAATTAAAGGCGGTATTCGGCCCCTTCAGCCTCTGGGTCGCGCTGCGCGGTCTTCTGCGGGAGCTCTGGTGCTTTGCGTTGCTGCTTTTGTGCCTGGTGCATTTTATCGGTGCGCCCATCGCGCTGTGCGTTTTGTGTTTCCGCGCCTATGCCATCGGTTTTGCCTGGGCCTGGTGGCTGTGCACCCTGGGATTTGGGGGCATTTTCAGCTTTCTGCTTTGCCTGCTTCCCCAGGGGCTGTTGGTGCTGCTGGCTTTGTGCATCGCCTGCAGCATCGGCCTTGCGCACGCCTTCAAGCAGCGGCCGCTGGATCGGCGCAGCTATGTGCTTGCTCTGTTCCGCTGCTGCCTGGCGGCGCTGTGTGCTTTGCCGCTGGAATGGATTTCTCTCGGTTTTATGCTTTGATCGAAAGGCGAGTGTTGTCATGTCCCGACGTGTGTTTGCCGTTGTGCTCGATTCCTTTGGCGTAGGTGCCCTGCCGGATGCCGAAGCATATGGCGATGCAGGATCGAATACCTATTTGCACATCCTGCAAAGCGCCGCTCCCGATCTGAAAAACCTGCGGGCGCTCGGCCTGAATAACCTGCCCGGGATCGGCGGCGGTGTTCCGCGGCCCTGCGGCCGCTACGGACGGCTGCGCGAGCTTTCCCGCGGCAAGGACACCACCACCGGCCATTGGGAACTGATGGGGCTGACCCTGCGCGACCCCTTCCCCACCTTTCCAAACGGCTTCCCGCAGAACCTGCTGGACGCCTTCCGCGCCGAAACGGGCCTTTCGGTGCTGGGCAACAAAACCGCCTCCGGCACGGCCATCATCCAGGAGCTGGGCGATGCGCACATAAAGACCGGCTCTCCCATCGTTTACACCTCCGCGGACAGCGTGCTGCAGGTGGCGGCACACGAATCTATCTACCCCCCGGAAAAGCTCTACGAACTGTGCCGCATCTTTCGCAGGCTTTGTACGGGAACGCTTGGCGTGGGCCGCATTATCGCCCGCCCCTTCATCGGCAGCAGCGGCCGATATTCGCGCACGGAAAACCGCCGCGACTTTTCGCTGGAGCCCACGGGTGAAACCGTGCTGGACAGGCTGTGTGCCAGAGGACTGGATGTGCTCGGCGTCGGCAAGATCCAGGATATCTTCGCCGGCCGTTCCATCACCGAAAGCTTTGCGTCCCACAACAACGACGAGGGCATCCGCGCATTGCTCTCCCTGCTGGATGAGGACTTTCGCGGTCTTTGCTTCGTGAATCTGGTGGACTTCGATTCCCTGTACGGCCATCGCCGCGATCCGGTCGGTTATGCCAGCGCACTGGAACGCTTCGACGCCGCCCTGCCAGAGGTCTTCGCCAAACTGCGGCCGGACGATCTTTTGCTCATCACCGCCGACCACGGCTGCGACCCCTGCTTTAAAGGCACGGACCATACCCGCGAATGGGTGCCGTTGCTTTTGTACGGCACAAAGCTTTCGCCCCTGCCGCTCGGCGATCGTCTCTCTCTCTCCGTCGCCGGCGAGACGGTGGAAAACTGGCTGAAAAAATAGCCATATAAGCTTAAGAGCCTTTGCGAAAACCGCAAAGGCTCTTTTTTAGCGTATACAAGGGTTTATTTGATGTTGGTCTCCATCTGTGCGGCCCTGTGCCTTGCCAGCAGCTTCTGGATGCGGCTGAGCGGATTGAGCAGGGGCGAGATGGAACGGTCGTGGTTCAACGTCGCCACGATCAGGGCGATGTACTTGCTCATGTCCACCTCGATGAACCAGGGCTCCTGCTTGAGTTCGGGGCGCAAATAGTTGAGGTTGGTGGCCAGAACGTAATCGAACAGCCCTTCCTCGTGCGCCTTGTGGAAAACCTCCACGCCGTTGGTGAACAGGCCGAAGGTGATAGCCATAAAGATGCGGCGGGCCTTGCGGCGCTTGAGCTCGCGTGCCACGTCCAGCATGGAATCGCCGGTGGCGAGGATGTCGTCGGCGATCAGCACGTCCTTGCCCTCCACGGATTCGCCCATGTACTCGTGGGCGACGATGGGGTTGCGGCCGTTGACGACCACGGTGTAATCGCGGCGCTTGTAGAACATGCCCATGTTCAACCCCAGCACAGTCGCATAATAGATGTTGCGGTTGGCCGCGCCCTCATCGGGGCTGATGCACATCATGTGCTGCGGATCGATCTTCAGATCCGGCAGCTTGCGCAGCAGCGCCTTGAGCATCTGATAATGGGGCTGCACGGTTTCAAAGCTGGCGTTGGGAATGGCGTTCTGTACACGGGGATCGTGTGCGTCGAAGGTGATGATATTGGAGACGCCCATGCTCACCAGTTCCTGCAGCATCATGGCGCAGTCGAGCGATTCGCGCGTGCTGCGGCGATGTTGACGGCCCTCATACAGGTAAGGCATGATCACGTTGACGCGCTTTGCCTTGTTGCCCGTAGCAGCAAGTATGCGCTTGACGTCCTGATAATAATCATCGGGGGACATGGGCACTTTCATACCGTACATGGAATAGGTCTTGGAATAGTTGGTCACATCCACCAGCAGATACAAATCATAGCCGCGGATGGATTCGCGGATCACGGCTTTGCCCTCGCCGGAACTAAAGCGCGGGCAATCCACATCGACCAGGAAGCCATCGCGCTCATACCCGGGGTACGTCAAAAGCACCTGATCGGCGTTTTCGGGCTCTACTTCCCATCTGACCAGATAGTCGTTCACCTTGTTGCCCAGGGTTTCACAGCCGCTCATGGCCACCAGACCCAAAGGCCCCACCGGCCGTGGCTCATGCAGCTCTGTCATCAAATCCTGTTGCATCTTTATATACCCTCCTGTTGTTTGTAACACGCTCGCCAAACAGCGTTCCCTCTTGCTCTCCTAGTATATCATAAACCTGCGCGTTTGGGTGTACCAGATGCACTTCTTTTGTCGATATTTCAAAAAAATCAATGCGGGGCTGCAATGTGCAGCACGTGCTGTTTTTTATTCTCACCTTTTCTTTGGGAGAATATTCCTTTTTCTGTCTCATGTTCAACACACCACGCAAAAGGATGTGTTGCGTGTCTTTGTGCGTAACAGCTCAACGAGAGACGACTTATCTTCTCACTCGCTTAAGCTCTTGCTCCAACACATCGGCATATTGCTGTACTGTCGGCCCTAAGCCGCGCAGCCAGCGCTTTACTCCCGCACGATCCTTGTTGTCAAGCGGATTTTGCCTGATGTCCAGTGCTCTTTTCAAAGATTCCTCATCGCTGAACACATGCGCATCCAACGCCCACAATCCTGCCTGTGTTTTGCTGATCACGTCGTTATGCCGCAAAAAATACACGCACCTTGCAAGATCGAGCAACCATCCACAGGAATACAAGCTCTCGTTTGTTTGAACGGCATAGCGCCGGATAGCCTCGTAATGCCCTTGGATGGCTGTCAACATCTCCTCTGTTTTGGGGGTGATGAATAGTTCGCAGTCTTCGTCTCCATAAACGACACGGCCATACCTTGCCAACTCATATCGAGCAAATGCGTCTATCTCGCACTGGCTCGTAATCCGCTGTCCTGTGGTCCCCCAATAAACAAGTCTTGTATATTGGTTGCTCCGATATTCCTTCAGGTGAACGATCACACCTTCAAATAATCTGTAATATGGGCTTTGGGGAAACTGCGACGAAAGCGTCTGCCGCAGCATCAACAGCGTATTTGCCTGCCTTTCAGTGATCGGAGCCTTTGTGATGGCGATAAAGTCGATGTCGCTCCATCCGAGGCGGAAATCATTCAGCACAACACTTCCATACAGCCAGATGCTGTGAACATTCCGATCCAAAACATCTGCAATTCTATGCGCCAACGTTTTGATCGATAAATCCATGCACGCGTCCATATGCTCTGTACTCATTTTACTGTGCTGTGACCTTTCTTTGCTGTGTGGATGAGGAAAAATGTACGCTTCAGCTTCGGTTTCTGTTTTCGAAAACAAACCGATTTTCATCTACATGTTGATTTCTCCGTGAAAGGATTGCACCCCGGCACCGGATCGGGATTATTCCGACAGCAAGGATGAGAGAGGATTATTCAAAAAAAGTCTCGTTCGTCCATCGGACAAATGAGACTTTTTCTGGCTCCCCAGGTAAGACTCGAACTTACAACCCTTCGGTTAACAGCCGAATGCTCTGCCATTGAGCTACTGAGGAATATTCATCTTTTTACAGGTAGTATGCGCGGTCTCTTTCCCTCGCATACTAC
>JBNRMU010000148.1:0-3931 GCA_050309765.1 Christensenellales bacterium | reverse complement strand
CAAGAGC
The DNA here is from genome assembly GCA_050309765.1 of Christensenellales bacterium. Taxonomy (GTDB): domain Bacteria; phylum Bacillota; class Clostridia; order Christensenellales; family UBA1750; genus CALWRM01. The sequence goes on along the minus strand of JBNRMU010000148.1, from coordinate 3,924 downwards.
ATAGAGTCCGCCGCGCGCGGCAGCCTTTCCTACGGCGAAGACACGGCGCCAAACCGCATCGAGGTCTCCGGCGGCCTGGGCGAATTCATCCTGGAGCTGCCGTAAAGCCGCAAACGCATAGATCATGGCCCCGCTTTTGACAAGGCGGGGCCTTACTTTTGTCCTTTTCAGCGCGCCGCGCGGATGGTACAATACAAAAAAGACGGCTTTTCAAAGGGGGAAACCATCATGCGCACCGTGCTTGTGACCGGCGCTTCCGGCGGCATCGGGAAAGAAACGGCGCTTTTGTTTTTGCAAAACGGCGACCGCGTGGGACTTGGCTGCTTCCGCCGTGCCGAAGAGATGCGCGCAGAATGCGAGGCCTTGCGCCGGCAGGGCTTAAACGCCGTGTGCCTGTCCTTTGACGCGCGCGACCCCGCCGCCTGCCGCGCCGCGGTGCAGACGCTGGGCAAGGTGGACGTGCTGGTGAACAATGCCGGCGCGGCGCAGTTTTCCCTTTTGCAGGACACGGACGAAAGCGCCTGGCGTGCGCAGTTCGCCCTGCACGTGGACGCGGCCTTTTATCTGACCCGGGCCTGCCTTCCCCACATGCTGGACAAACAGGCGGGCGCGATCGTGAACGTCAGCTCCATGTGGGGGCAGGTGGGCGCCTCCATGGAGGTGGCCTATTCCGCGGCCAAGGCGGCCCTGATCGGCTACACAAAGGCCCTGGCCAAGGAGCTGGGCCCGTCGCATATCCGCGTCAACTGCGTATCTCCGGGCCTGATCGATACGCCCATGAACGCAGAGCTGTCCCAAGAGGCGCTAAAAGAGGTGTGCGAGGAAACGCCGCTTTTGCGCATGGGCACGGCCAAAGAGGTGGCCCAGGCCATCTTTTTCCTCGCGTCGGACAAGGCGTCGTTCATCACCGGCCAGGTGCTGGGCGTAAACGGCGGCCTGGTGGTGTAAACGAACAAAAGAATAAGCGGCGGGACGGAGGCGCTTCGCAAGGAAGCGTCTCCTTCGGCCCTTGGAATGCAGCTATCTCATACTCAGATGAAATGGATTATGCCGGACAGAGATGGTATGCTCGGCTCAACAATTCGTACTTTGCAAAGGAGAGCAGAATATGCATATAGAGATAGTCGCTTTGCCAAAGGAACAATGGAAAGGCACAGCCATACCCTTGACCACCAGGAGCGACAGCTATTATGACCTTGAGCTGAGCCCATTCAATCGTGAAGGATGCGCGATCTCCCTTGTCAGGAAACCGGCAGAAAAGCAGATCGTTCATACGCCGGAGGAATATGATTTCCCCGATTCACTGTACCAGGATCACTGGGAAGGAGCCGAAGCCTACGGCGTTGTGAGCGATGCCGGTGAAATGATGGCTTGTATTGAAGTATGTCCTGAGGAATGGTCAAACAGGCTCATGGTGACAGAACTGTGGGTGAGCGATGCGCTGCGAGGGAAGGGCGTCGGAAAGAGGCTGATGGATAAAGCAAAAGAAGTTGCTGTCAGACAGAAAAGGCGTGCCATTATTCTGGAGACGCAATCCTGCAATACAAATGCAATCGGATTCTATCTTCATCAGGGTTTTGAATTGATCGGTTTTGATACCTGCTGCTATACAAACAATGATATCGGACGCAGAGAGGTCAGAATCAACCTCGGATACTTTTTTCACAGGGAAGGGCGCAGAAGATAGTATGTAAATCCCGTTTATCGAGCATCGGGCTTTGACCCCAAATTCCTTAACAGGCAGACAAAACAGGCGTAACCGCTGCGGCCGCGCCTGTTTCGTTTGTATTTGGAAGGTTGTTGTCTGCCTCTAACTTCCCCGTACAGGGTGTCCCGAGCTCTGCCCGCCGCTTTTTGCGCTTATTTCAGCCGTTTTGTCAGGGCAACGTGCTCCGGCAGGGCGTGAAAGCCGCGCTTTTTGTAAAACTCGAAGGCAGGCGCATAGCGCTCCGTCTGCAAAAAGATGTGCACGATGTTATGGGCAAGCAGATATTTTTCGATTTGCGCAAGAAACTGCGTGCCCACGCCCTTGCCCTGGTACGCCCGCGCAACGCACAGTTCATCTATGCTGTATTCGGTGCCCGAATACCAGTGGCGGATGCTGCCGAGCGACAGGGCGATCAGGCGGCCTTCGTCCATCAGGCCCAGGGCCAGCGAGTTTTTGTTTTGCGTAAGGTCGCTTAAATAGGCAAATAGCTGTGCTTCGTCGCTCCAGTCGTCGTTCCAGGGCGGGCTTTGAAACACGTCCAGGAACAGGGCTTTGATCGCGGGCAGATCGCGGTCGGAAAGGCGGACAAGCTCCATAAAAATCCCCTTTCAATGGAAACAAAACGGCGGCGGAACCCTCCGCCGCCGCTGTATGCGTGTAGGTTTATCAGCTTGCGTAGTGGTTGATGAGGCAGCCGGCCAGCAGGATCTCGCGTTCTTCCGCGCTCAAACCGGGCAGTTCCAGGCACAGGGTCTGGCGGCTTCCGTCCGCCTTGATGAGTTCGGCGGAAACAGCCTCGGCGCCGCCTTCCACGGCCTTTTTGATGCCGCGCAGCACCACCACGTCGCCGGGCTGGATGCCGCTTTGCGCCGCGTCCTTCAGCTGGAAGGGGAGCATGCCCCAGTTGACCACATTGGAGCGGTAGCGTTTGGTGGCGTATTCGGAAACGATGTTGGCGCAGCCGCCCAGCACCCTCTGGCAGGAGGCGGCCTGCTCGCGGGCGGAGCCGTCGCCGGGCTTTAAGGCGAACACCAAGGAGCCGATGGCGCTGTCCTTTGCGTCAAGGCCGGCCTTTTCCAGCAGGGCCTTGGCCTCGTCGCTTAGGGCGCCGTTTCGGCGGCTCTGCTCCATCTCCTGGATTTTCAGCGCGCGGGGCACGTAGTCCGGGTCCTTGCGCGAGAGGGCAAAGCGCGAAAGCTTGATGGGGTTGGAGCGGTAGGACGAGGTCTCGCCCGAGGGGATCAGCTCGTCCGTGGTGGTCACCTTGTCATAGATGGCGCTGGCCACCACCAGGGCCAGGTTCTCCGGCAGGGCGATCTGCTGCGGCCAGTCGGCGATGTTGGGGCCGAACTTAAGCTCCACGCTCTCGTCCGGGTGGCCCCAGCCGTCGTACACGCGGGTTTCGTAAATGCGGTTGTCAAAGGCGTATTCGTAGTCCGGCTCCTCGGGCAGGTCCAGCTCCGTGGCGGCGGTGAGCCTGCCGCCGTTCGCCGCCGTGGCGGCGATGGAGCGCGCGTCCATCAGGGCGACGTAGGCAAGCTGGCCGTCGCCGGGACGGGAACCCTCGCGGGAGGGGAAGTTGCGCGTGGTGTGGCGGATGGAAAAGCCGCCGTTTTGCGGCACGTCGCCCGCGCCGAAGCACGGCCCGCAGAAGGCCGAGCGCAGCGTGGCCCCGGCCAGGGCGAAGTCCGCCGCCGCGCCCACCTGCATAAGGCGCACGAACTGCGGCTGGCTGGCGGGGTAGATGCTGAGCGAAAAGCTGTCCGCGCCGATGGTCTTGTTTTTGAGCAGATTGGCGGCGAACATCAGGTTTTCGTAGGTGCCGCCGGAGCAGCCGGCGATCACGCCCTGTTCGACATAAAACTCGCCGTCATGGAGCTTGTCGGTCAGGCTTGGGGCTTTGCCGTCGCGGGCCATGGTGTCGGCCTCCTTTTCGACGGATTCCAGCAGCTCTTTGGCGTGCGCCTTGAAGTAGGAGATCGGGTAGGCGTTGGAGGGGTGGAAGGGCAGGGCGATCATCGGCTCGACGGAGGAAAGATCGACCTCCACCACGCCGTCGTACACCGCGCCTTCCGGCACGCGCATTTCCTCAAAGTCCTGCGGACGGCCGTAGGCCTTGTACCAGTCCTTGACCTTTTGATCCGTTTCCCAGATGGAGGTCAGGCAGGTGGTTTCCGTTGTCATCACGTCGATGCCGTTGCGGTACTCCACGGAAA
>JBNRMU010000147.1:0-4824 GCA_050309765.1 Christensenellales bacterium | reverse complement strand
CGCCGCGCCCTCGCCGCCGGAAAGGGAGGAAAGGTCCACGGAACAGATGAGCTCGGTCACGTTGCCCTGTTCGTCCTTTTTCACCTCGTCGCAGCGGATGATATAGGCGGACTTGAGCCTTACCTCGCGGCCCGGGGCCAGGCGGAAGAATTTCTTGGGCGGGTCTTCCATAAAGTCCTCGCGCTCGATATACACCGTGCCGGAAAACGGCAGCTTGCGCGTGCCCCACTCGGGATGGCCGGGGTGGTTCTCGCACTCCACCTCGATCACCTTGCCTTCCGGCCAGTTGGAAAAGGTCACTTTCAGCGGGTCGAGCACGGCCATGGCGCGGGGGGCGTTTTCGCCCAGGTCCTCGCGGATGCAGTGCTCCAGCAGGCGGATATCCACCACGGAGTCGGCCTTGGCAAAGCCGGCGCGCTGCAAAAAGTCGTGGATGGAGGCCGGCGTGTAGCCGCGGCGGCGCAGGCCGACCAGGGTGGGCATGCGCGGATCGTCCCAGCCGGAGACGTATTTCTCCTCCACCAGGCGGCGCAGGTAGCGCTTGGAAAGCACCGTGTGGGTCAGGTTCAGGCGGGCGAACTCGATCTGGCGCGGATGGGCGGGCAGGTCGCAGTGGTCGCGCACCCAGTCGTACAGGGGGCGATGGATCTCGTATTCCAGCGAGCAGAGGGAGTGCGTCACGCCCTCGATCATGTCCTGGATGGGATGGGCAAAGTCGTACATGGGATAGATGCACCACTTATCGCCCGTGTGGTGGTGCTTCACATGCAAAATGCGGTACAGCGTGGGGTCGCGCATGACGATATTGGGGGAGGCCATGTCGATCCTGGCGCGCAGCACCATGCGGCCGTTTTCGAACTCGCCGGCGCGCATGCGGCGGAAAAGGTCTAAGCTCTCCTCGATGGGCCGGTCGCGGTAGGGGGAGTTGACGCCGGGCTTTGTGAGAGTGCCGCGGTTTTTGCGCATCTCCTCCTGGCTCTGCTCGTCCACATAGGCCAGGCCTTTTTTGATGAAGTCCTCGGCAATCTCGTAGGTCTCATCGAAATATTCGGAGCCGTAGACCATCTTGTCCCACTCAAAGCCCATCCAGCGGATGTCGTCCTGGATAGCGGAAACGTATTCCACATCCTCCTTGGTGGGGTTGGTGTCGTCAAAGCGCAGGTTGCACTTGCCGCCGAATTTCTGCGCCATGGAAAAGTCGATGTACAGCGCCTTTACATGGCCGATGTGCAGATAGCCGTTGGGCTCGGGCGGGAATCTGGTTTGGACATGGTCCTTCACCTTTCCCTCTGCAATGTCCTGGGAGATGAACTCCTCGATGAAGCTGTGGGCTTTGGTGGGTTCCTGCATGTTCAACCAGTCTCCTTTCGCGGCATAGTTCCGTTCTTTTGGGCAATTGCTTGCGTAAGGCGTATTATACCACCATACGGCCCGTTTCACAATCGCAAACAGGCAAAGTAACGGCAAAAAACGGGCAAAAAGCGCCGCGCCCATGGCCCCTGCCCCGGCGCGGCGCTGTGCCCTTGCTTATTTGTGGTTCGGGGGCACGACCTCTACCCAATAGCCGTCCGGGTCCTCGACAAAGTAGATGCCCATGGCGTGGTTCTCGAAGCAGATGCAGCCCATCTTTTCGTGCAGGGCGTGCGCCGCCTCAAAGTCGTCGGTCACAAGGCCCACGTGGATCTCGTTCTCGCCCAGATCGTAGGGCTGGGGATGGTCGCGCAGCCAGGTCAGCTCCAGCTCCCAGTTACCGGTGTCGTCCTGCAAAAAGCAGAGCTTGAAGCTCTTGTCCGCAGCCTCTTTTTCGCGGGCAACGTGCAGGCCGAAAGCCTCCTTGTAAAAGGCAAGGCTCTTGTCCAGGTCGGAAACGTTGATGTTGTTGTGGTTCAGGCGAAACTTCATAAGGGGAATCCTCCTCTCGTAATGATCACAGATCGAGCATAAGGCTGTCGCCGCGGCCCGGCAGGCACTTGGCGGCAAAGCCCAGATTTTTCATCTCTTTTTCAAAGCGCGCGCCCAGGGCCGCGTCGCCCTGCATGTGCATGGGGATGGTGAAGCGCGGGCGCAGGCGGGCGGCAAAATCCAGCGCGCCCTCCATGGTGGTGTGCCCCATGCGCGGGTCCACGGGGAAGAAGGCAAGATCGATGGTGCCCGCATGGGGCAAAAGCGTTTGCATCACGCCCTCGTACAGGGCATAGGCCTCATCGATCTCTTCCTTTGTGGACTCATCGCGCCAGTGCCAGAGGTTGAAATCGCCCGCGTGAAAAATGGTCTTGCCCCGATACTTCAGCAAAAAACTCACGCCCAAATCGGTAGAGCCGAAGGCCTTGACGGAAAGGCCGTCCCTTTCCATCGCATCGCCCGGGGCCAGGCGCTCTCCTTCAAAACGCTTGGGAAACTCATAGGAGATGTACTTTTCGCAGTCCGGCAGGGCAAAGGCCTGTTTGCAGTAATGGTCGCCGTGGCTGTGGCTGAAAAACAGGACGCGGCGCGAAAACCGCCCCAGCTCCTCTGCCCGCAGCACGCCGCCGGCAAGGCCCTCGCGGCCCGGCGCCGGCCGGTCAGTGCACACATCAAAGGCAAAAAACGTGTTTCCGATCTCAAGGGCAAAGCCGCTGTTTTCCAGATAGGTCACGCGCATGCGCATCTCACCCCAAAGCTGTCTTGATTTTCTATCAGTATAGCATAAAACCATGCGCGCCGAAAGACACAGGCGGGCCGGCGCCTGCATTTTGCCTGTACAAACGGATGCGGCTCTGCTATACTGGCAAAAAAACTGAGGACGGAGGAATGACGCCGTGAACGCACCCATCGACATAAGCCATACCGTTTTGCGCACAAGGCGCCTTACCTTGCGCCCCTGGCGAATGGACGACCTTAACGACTTTTACGCCTATGCCCGCGTGGACGGCGTGGGCCAGATGGCCGGCTGGCCGCCGCACAAGTCCATCGCCGAATCGCAGGCCATCCTGAATCATTTCATCGAAAACAAGAACGTCTTTGCCCTGGAGCATCAGGGCCATGCGATCGGCTCCCTCGGCATCGAGCGCTACAACGAGGCGCAGTTCCCCGCCTTTGCTGCCCTGCGCTGCCGCGAGATCGGCTATGTGCTTGCCAAGGAGCATTGGGGCAAGGGCCTCATGCCCGAGGCGGTCGGCGCGGCGCTGGAGTATCTGTTTGTGGATGTCGGACTGGACGCGGTGTTCTGCGGCCATTTCCTTTCCAACCGCCAGTCCGCCCGCGTGCAGGAAAAATGCGGCTTTCATCATCTGGCCTTTGTCACATGCAAAACGCAGACAGGCGATGTGAAAGATGAGGAAATGAACATTCTGACCCGCGCTCAGTGGCTTTGTAAAGCAAAGGGCGCAAAGGGTTAAAAACAGCGCATTTGCTTGACATTTTGCCTGCCAAACGGTATACTTCCATCTGCATGGATGGCGATAGATCCGCTGGAAACACCGTTTTTCAGCGAGGCGGGGATTTGGTGCAACGCCCGCCGACGGATGCCCGCGGATGCCGCGCCGGAGCGCCCCGCCGAAAGGCGGGCGGCCCGTCCCCCGTTAAAGGGACGCAAAACGAAGTGGGCGGTTGTTTTTTTCGCCAACTTGGGTGGTACCGCGAAGCCATAGCGCCTTCGTCCCAAGGAAAACCCTTGCGGCGAGGGCTGCTTTTTTGCCGCAAACGTTATTCTCATCATTATAAAGGAGCGAAACACACGCCATGCAGACCTACACTTCCGCCGACCTGCGCGCAAAGTTTTTGCAGTTCTTCCGCGAGCACGGCCACGCGCAGATCCCCTCGGCCTCCGTCATTCCCGACAACGATCCTTCCGTACTGTTCACCACCGCCGGCATGCATCCGCTGGTGCCCTATCTGCTGGGCCAGAGCCATCCCGCGGGCACGCGGTTGGCCGACGTGCAAAAGTGCATCCGCACTGGCGATATCGACGAGGTGGGCGACGATTCGCATCTGACCTTCTTCGAGATGCTGGGCAACTGGTCCCTGGGCGACTATTTCAAGCGCGAGGCCATCTCCTGGAGCTGGGAATTCTTGACCAGCAAGGAGTACTTGGGGTTAGATCCCGAGCGGCTGGCCTTTTCCGTGTTTGAAGGCAACGCCGACGCACCCCGCGACCAGGAGGCCTACGACCTGTGGCGCGAGATGGGCGTCAAGGAGGATCACCTCTTCTTCCTGCCCGCGGAAAACAACTGGTGGGCGCCCGGTCCCGTCGGCCCCTGCGGCCCCGATACGGAGATGTTCATCATCACCGACAAGGAGCCCTGCGGTCCGGACTGCTCCCCCGCGTGCGACTGCGGGCGTTACCTTGAGATATGGAACGACGTCTTCATGCAGTACGACAAGCAGAAGGACGGCACCTTCAAGCCCCTGGCCCAGAAGAACGTGGACACCGGCATGGGCCTTGAGCGCACCTTCTGCGTGCTCATGGGCGCGAAATCAGTGTACGACACCTCCATCTTCTCCGGCATAATCGGGAAGATCGAGGAGCTCTCCGGAAAGAAATATCTCCCGGACGACGAGTACACCAAGTCCTTCCGCGTGATCGCGGACCATATGCGCACCGCCACCTTCATCATCGGCGACGACCGCGGCGTCACCCCCTCCAATGTGGATCAGGGCTACGTGCTGCGCCGCCTTATCCGCCGGGCCGTGCGCCACGGCATGACCCTGGGAATGCCCGCGGGCTTCACCTCCCGGATCGCCCAGGTAATCATCGACCAGTACGGCGAGGCATACCCTGAGCTCAGGCGCAACGCCGCCCACATCCTGGAGCAGCTGGGGCTGGAGGAGGACCGTTTCTCCCGC
>JBNRMU010000146.1:0-22135 GCA_050309765.1 Christensenellales bacterium | reverse complement strand
TATGTCAACAACGAAAAGAAGCCCGGCGCCACCTCCAAGGACTGCGTGGGCTGCGGCTACTGCGAGCGCAAGTGCCCCCAGCACCTGAAGGTGCGCGAGCTGCTCAAGATGGCGGAAGGCACCCTGAACGCCCTGTAAAACAAATCTGCTGTGCAGACACAAAAACAGGCGATCGAACGCATGCGTTCGATCGCCTTTGGTTTTGCCTGCTTACTTCTGCAGCAGATGGATGGAGAAGCCGCCGACCTCGTCCTTGAGGTAGATGGCATTCAGCTTCTCGCCCTTATACCGGGCGGACTCTTCGTTGAACTCGAAGCCCTGACCCTCCAGGTAAGCCTTGGCGCGCAGCACGGAGGTGGTGCCGATGGCGATGTGGCCCAGCTTGCCCAGGTAAGGGGTCTTCATCACTTCGACGGCAGCGCCGGCAAAGATGGAGGAGTTGCCTTCCTTGATGTCCCAGCCGAACAGGGTGCAGTACTGCTTGGCGACCTTCATGGCTTCCTCGGCGTTCTCGCAGTTGATGCCGACGTGCTTGATCTCAAAGCCCAGCATCTTGTTGACAGCGGAGCGGGTCAGCTGCTCGATCTTACCGAAATCCTTGGCGGCGATCGCCTTGGCGTCCACCATCCAGGAGCCGCCGCAGGCAACGATCTTGTCAAAGCCGAGGTAATCCAGCAGGTTCTTCTCGTTCACGCCGCCGGTGGGCATAAAGCGCAGCTGGGTGTAGGGAGCGGCGACGGCCTTGATGACGGCCAGGCCGCCCATGGCCTCCGCGGGGAAGAACTTAACTACCTTCAGGCCCATCTCCAGGGCAGCTTCCATATCGGAGCTGGTGGGGCAGCCGGGGTACACGGGATAGCCCTTCTCTACGCAGTAGCCAACAACCTTGGGGTTAAAGCCGGGGGTCACGATGAACTTGGCGCCAGCGCCGATGGCCTTTTCGACCTGTTCGATGGTGAGCACGGTGCCCGCGCCGACCAGCATCTCGGGCATGGCCTCGGTGATCAGGCGGATGGACTCCTCGGCAGCGGCGGTACGGAAGGTGATCTCGGCCACGGGCAGGCCGCCGGCACACAGAGCCTTGGCAAGAGGAACGGCGTCCTCGGCATTGTCGAGCTTAACAACAGGCACGATGCCCAAAGACTCGATCTTCTTGCTCATTTCTTCGATGTTCATAAAGCGCACTTCCTTTCATAAAGTAGCTTATATTTGGTGCTCGGTTCCGCCCGTTCGCGGCGGGCGGCCCCGTTGTGCATCCCTTGGTTTACACCCCGCTGTAGGCGGAAAAGCCGCCGTCCACAGGGATCACGACGCCGGTGACAAAGCCGGCGGCGTCGTTGTTGATGAGGTACAAAAGGGTACCGATAAGCTCCTCCGCCTCGCCGAAGCGTCCCATGGGCGTGGAGCGCAGGATCTTCTCCGTGCGGGCGGTGGGCCGGCCCTTTTCGTCAAAGAGCAGGGCGCGGTTCTGGTTGGAGACGAAGAATCCCGGGGCCAGGGCGTTGACGCGAATGCCGGATTTGGCAAAATACACGGCAAGCCACTGGGTCAGGTTGGATACCGCCGCCTTGGCGCCCGAATAGGCGGGGATCTTGGTCAGCGGACGGTAAGCATTCATGGACGAGATGTTGATGATGTTTGTCTGCTTGTTCACCATGTCGCGGGCAAACACCTGCGTGGTGAGCAGCGCCGCCGTCACGTTCAGGTCGAACACGAAGCGCACGCCGTCCGGGTCCAGGTCGAAGAAGGTCTTGAGCCCTTCCACCTCGCCGGAAAACTGCTCATCGTCCGTGGTGCCGCGGGGATTGTTGCCGCCCGCGCCGTTGAGCAGCAGCGTACAGGGTCCGTACGTGGACAGGACCTTTTCGCGCGCCAGGAGCAGGCTTTGCTTGCTCAGGCAGTCGGTCTTGACGGCGATGGCGCTTCCGCCGGCGGCAGCGATTTCATCGGCCACGGCCTGCGCAGCCTCCTCGCTTATGTCCAGCACAGCCACCTTTGCCCCCAACGCGGCCAGGGCTTTGGAAAACATGGAGCACAATATGCCGCCGCCCCCGGTGACCACCGCCACCTGGTCGGACAGGTCCATAGCAAACGGAAGCTTCATCTTTTTGCTTAACTCCCTTCGGTGAATGCAAATCAGGCCTTGGCCTTCTTATGTGCCTTGTCGATGGCCTCCCACAGGCCGCAAAGGTAGGTCGCGCCCAGGGCGCGATCATACAGGCCGTAGCCGTAGCGGCCGGTCTCGCCCCAGATCATGCGTCCGTGGTCAGGACGGATGTAGCCGTCGAAGCCGTTTTCATACAGTGTATTCAATATGTCGTACAGATCCAGCGAGCCGAGGTTGGAGGCGTGCGGCGCTTCCTCAAAGCAGCGCTCGCCCGTCCATTTGACGTTGCGCGCATGCACAAAGTGGATGCGGTCGCAAAACTCGGCGGCGATCAAAACGATGTCGTTTTCCGGGCTAGCGCCCAAGGAACCGGTGCACAGCGTGATGCCGTTGCGCACGGAGGGCTCGATCTTGCGCATGCGATCGTAGCTCTCGTATCCGGTGATGATGCGCGGCAGACCAAACAGCGGCCAGGGCGGGTCGTCCGGATGAATGGCCATGGAAACGTTTTCCTCCTTGCACACGGGGATGACCCGGTGCAGGAAGTAAGCGAAGTTTTCCCAGAGCTTTTCCGCGTCCACGGCTTCGTACTGCTGCAGAAGATCGCGCAGGCCTTCTTTGGTGTAGCTCTCATCCCAGCCGGGCAGGGAGAGCTCGCTCTCCTTGGGGTCCAGGGAGCGAACCACTGCGTCGTCGTAGGCCAGGGCGTTGGAACCGTCCGCAAGCGGCTTTGCCAGTTCCGAGCGCAGCCAGTCGAACACGGGCATGAAGTTATAGCAGATGACCCGCACTCCCGCGCGGCCCAGGCGGCGGATGTTCTCGCAATAGTTGTCGAGCAGTCTTTCGCGGCTGGGCAGGCCGAGCTTGATGTCCTCGTGCACGGGCACGGACTCCACCACCTCGAAGGAGAGGCCCTTTTCCCGGGCAGCCTGTTTCAGATGCTGGATGGAGCTTTCCGGCCACACCTCGCCGGCGGGTACATCATAGACCGCGGAGACGATGCCGGACATGTTGGGGATTTGGCGGATCTTATCCAGCGTGACCGGATCGGCGTCGCCGTACCAACGGAAGGTCATCTTCATTGCCTACCACCTCATTATGAGTGTACAATAAAAACAAGGTTTGCACAAGTCCAATCCATTATTCCGTCGCCGCAAATTGGGGCAGGGCCTTTGCAAACGGCGATCGGTTTTTATCAAAAAGGCCGCAATCCGCACAAAAGGCACGCAGCTATCGGGCTGCGCGCCTTTTTGCATGATCGAACAAAAAACAGGGACTTATACTCTGCGCAGGCTGTCCAGCAGGGCAAAAGCTTCCCTTGCGTCCTGCTCAAAGTTCTGGCTGCCGCCTTCCACGCTCAAGCCGCCGTCGTAACCGATCTGGCGCAGCGCCTCAAACAGCTCCCCGTACAGGGCGCGGCAGCTGTCCTTGCGGCTCGGGAAGCCGCGTTTTTGTGTCTCTGCGATGTGGCAGTGGGCGATGGGGCCGTTCTTAAGGCCCAGGAAGCCCTCGTTGCCGCAGGCCATGTGGTAAAGATCGGCCATGACGGACACGTTCTTCAAGTTCGCCATCTTGGCAAGCTGCCTGCCCTCCATCACGCTATTGAGGATGTTGCTCTCCTGTACGCGCAGGGGCTCGATGCCGATGACGATGCCGTACCCTTCCGCAATGGGAGCCGCCAGGCGCAGGAAATCCACCAGATAATTCATGGCCACAGCGTACTCCATGCCCTCGGGATAGCGGCGCGCGCCGCCGCTGCCAAAGCCGACCTCGTGTACGCCGAGCCGGCCCGCCCTGGCGAAGGCGCGCTCAAGATACTCGCGCAGGGCCGCCTTGTCCAGATCGTCGGAGCACAGGGCAAAGCCTGCGGGCAGCATGCCGTTCATGGCAAGCACGGGAAGCTTAAGGTCTTCAAGCGTTCTGACCGTTTCGTCAAAGGCCTGCTGCGTCAGGGCGGCGGTGCTGCTGAAGCCGAGCTCGATGTAATCAAAGCCGATGCGCTTGAGCAATTCCGCATTCTCCGCGCCGGTACACACGCCAAGCTGAATCATTTGTACATCTCCTTTGGATCGGTCGGTTGCTTAGTATCTCTTATACAGCGGGCCGAAGTTGGCGCAGGCCCTGAAGTCCGCGCCCTCGCGGTCCATGGTACCGAACGAATTCCAGGCGCTGGGGCGGAAAATGTCCTTCTCGTCCACATTGTGCATGGAAACGGGAATGCGCAGCATGGAGGCAAGGGTGAGCATGTCCGCGCCGATGTGGCCGTAGCAGAACGCGCCGTGGTTGGCGCCCCAGTTGGCCATGACGGAGTATACATCGGTAAAGGCGCCCTTGCCGGTGAGGCGCGGCGCAAACCAGGTGCAGGGCCAGGTGGGGTCGGTGCGGTCCCACAGGGTCTTGTTCACATCCTCGGGCAGGGCAACGGAATAGCCCTCGGCGATCTGCAAAACGGGGCCCAGGCCCTTGACGAAGTTGAGCCTGGTCATGGTCATGGGCATGCCGCCCTCGGTCAGGAAGGTGGAAGAATAGCCGCCGCCGCGGAAATAGCCGAGGTTGCCGTAGCTGAACTGGGTCGCCTTCATCATGGCCTCGGCGTCCTTGCTCTCAAGCTCCCACCAGGGCAGCATCACGGGCTTGCCGTCGCGCTTGACGGCGCCGGTGGCGTCCAGGCAGGCCGCGCCGGAGTTGATCAGGTGGATGAAGCCGTTCTTGGCCAGACCGTCCGGCGTCCAACCGGTCACGCGCTTGACAGCCTCGGGGCTCCAGTAGGTGCGCACATCGGCAAAGCCCTGGGCGGTGTTGGTGAGCAGCTTGCCAAAGAGCATGGACAGGCCGTTGCCCATATCGTTCTCGGTGGCCACGACGATGGGCTCGCGCAGGCCGTTCCAGTCGAAGGAGGAATTGAGCATAGCCTCCATAAAGTCGCCGTTGGGCATAAAGTCGGTCCACTGCCTCTGGCCCTGGAAGCCGCCGGCGATGGCGTTGTGGCCGCAGCCCTCCTCGATATAGCCCATTTCCTTGAGCTTTTCGCTGCCGATCATCAGGTCGCGTCCGATGATGGCCATCTTGATGGAGGTCTCCAGCGCCTTTTGTTTGGTTTCCTCGTCGTGGGTGAATTCCTTATTGCACTTGTCCTCGCCGATCTGGACGTTTTCCTTGGCCCAGGCAAGGGCAAGCTCGTATTCTTCCTTATCGTAGATCTCCTGCTGCAGGCGGCGGGTGAACTCGCTCATGTCGATGGATTCCCAGCGCATGCCCAGATACCCCTCCAGGAAGGAGGCGTCCGCCATGGAACCGGCGATGCCCATGGCAACCGAGCCCATGGAAAGATAGCTCTTTCCGCGCATGGTGGCCACGGCCAGGCCCGCGCGGGCATAGCGCAGAAGCTTCTCCTTCACATCCTCGGGGATGGAATTATCATCCACATCCTGCACGTCGTGACCGTAGATGGAGAAGGCGGGCAGGCCCTTCTGGTTGTGCGCGGCCAGCACGGCGGCCAGATACACGGCGCCGGGGCGCTCCGTTCCGTTGAAGCCCCAGATGGCCTTCGGCATAGTCTCGTCCATATCCATGGTTTCCGAACCGTAGCACCACACGGGCGTCACGGTCAGGGTGAAGCCGACGCCCTCGCGCTTGAACTTCTCGGCGCAGGCAGCCGCCTCGGCTACGCCGCCGATGGTGGTATCGGCGATGACGCACTCCACGGGCAGGCCGCAGGGATGGCGCAGGGTGCTCTCGTACAGCTCCTTGACGGCAAGGGCCATGTTCATGGTCTTTTCCTCGATGCTCTCGCGCACGCCCCTGCGGCGGCCGTCGATGGTGGGGCGGATGCCGATCTTGGGCAGGGCGCCGATCAGCATGGGTTTTTTCTCGTTCATCTTGTAGTCCATGGTTTTTCCTCCTTAAAGGCAAATGGCGTTACTGCAAATGATTTCAGGATTCAGGCGATGCCTCTTCCTCTTTCTCGGGCGCGGGCGCGCTCTGCTCCTTTTGCGTAAAAAACAAAGTGCACAAAGCGCCCGCGAGGCAGGCGGGGAAGACGGGATTGATGAGTGCAAACAGCGCGGGCACCAGGCCAAAGAGCAGGGCTGCCGCGCTGCCCGCAACGGGCGCCAGGATATAAACCAGGCGTTTTTTGGGCCGTTGGGAAAAACAAAGCAGTATAAGCGGCAGCAAAGCGCCCGCCATACCAGCCCAGCCCACGCAGTACATGCGGTAAAGCTCCATTTCCTGCTGCAAGGCCAGGGGCAGGCTCAGGGCCGTTGCCGCCGCGAGCAGCAGCGCGCAGGCCCAGACGCGCGTTTTTCTTTCCGTCAGGGGGAACAAAAGGGCGCAGCCTTCCTCGGCGGCGCAGCGGACGTTGTCCAGCGCGCCGGTACCGCCGGTGAAGCCGGTCCCGGCGAATATCAGCAGCAGCAGGGCGGACAAAAAGGGTGAAAACTCGTCCTGGGCGGCCAGAAGCAAGGCGCTTTCGCCGCCGTTTTCCTGCCGGGAATACAAAACGGAAACATACACCGCCCCGGCGCACAGCGCCCACAAAAGCACCTGTACCAGCACAAAGGCCGCCGTGCGTTTTTTACCGTACCCTTTGGGCAGGTTGTGGATCAGAGGCAGGCAGCCTAAGGCGCCAAGTCCGCTCAGGGCCGCAAAGGCGGTGGAAACGGCAAAACGGGCGCCGCTCATTTCCGACAGGCGCAGGCTCTCTTCCCCGTTAAGGCGCAGGCACAGGGCCAATACGACCAGCAAAAGCGGCAGCAGCGCGCCCAGCAGGCGGTAATGCCTCCTTTGCACGGGCGCGCAGGACAAAAGCCCGATCAAAAGCGACAGCAAGGCCGAAAAGTACACGGAAAGGCTATAGGACAAATACATGGCCGAGGAAAACAGCCGTGCAAGCAGCGCCGCGCAGCCTGCCAGCAAAAACACCTGGAACAGCAGCGTCCCGCCCAGGGCCGCCCACAGTGCTTCCCGCCCGAGCCGGCGGAAGATCCAATCGAACACGGTGGAGGCGTCGCTTTTCTCCATCTGCGGCCGAAGCCTGCCGTAAACGATGGGAAGCAAGCCGCAGCCAAGAACAAGCGAAAGCCCGAACAGCAGCTGCACCCTTCCGCCTGCCTGCAAAAGGCCCGGCAAGGCAAAGACCACAAGGGGCAGCGGCGCGGCCCCAAAATAGGCCAGGCTGTCCTTTACAAAGCCGCCCTGCCCACCCATGAGCCTGCCGTCGCGGCGGCCGTACAGCCAAAAGCCGCAAAACAGCAGCACGAGCAGGTATGCAAACACACACAAAAGCACATAGCCTTCGCGATTGAGCCCCACCGACATTCTTCCTCCTGAATTTTTAACTTATTATATCATTTCTTCCCTTGCCAAGACAAGGAAATGCGGCGATAATGAGAAAAAGTTTGCTTTACAGAGAGGATGCACATTGATGCCAAGCTTTGCGCAAATGGGCCTGAACGTGCCCGATCTCCTGTTGCCCTGCTCCCCCATCGCCCCCACCTGGCCCTGCATCGCCTGCGACCAGTATACCTCGCAGCCGGATTTCTGGCAGCGGATGGAGGCCTTTGTGGGCGATGCGCCTTCCACGCTGAAGCTGATCCTGCCGGAAGCCTTTTTGGATCAGACGGATACTCGTCTGCCGAAGGTGCTTTCCTGTATGCAAGAATACGAAAAGAACGTCTTAACGCAGGAGGTGCACGGCTTTGTGCTCACCCTGCGCACCACAGAAAGCGGCGCGCGCCTGGGCCTGGTGCTGGCCGTGGACCTGGAAGCTTATGAATATACGCCCGATTCCGTATCGCCCATCCGCGCGACGGAGGGCACGATCTTATCCCGCATCCCGCCGCGCGTGCGCGTGCGCAAACAGGCCATATTGGAAAGCTCGCACATCCTTTTGCTGGCCAACGACAAGAAAAACGCCCTGCTTCCTGCGCTGTATGCCAAAGTCAAGAACGATGCGCCCCTTTACGACCTGGAGCTTGCCTTCGGCGGCGGTCATCTGACCGGCTGGGCCGTTACCGGCGCTGCGCTGGAACTTGCCCGAGCTGGATTTTCCCGCCTGTGGGAGGAAAAGGGCGACGATCCCTTCCTCGCCGTGGGCGACGGCAACCACTCCCTTGCCACGGCCAAGGCCATCTGGCAGAACCTGCGCGGAAAGGTTGCGGACGACCATCCCGCCCGCTACGCCATGTGCGAGGTGACCAACCTCTACGACGACGCGTTGGTGTTCGAGCCCATCCATCGCTGCCTGTTTTCCGTGGACAGGACGGCGTTGGAAGGCGCGCTTTCCGGTTTTGCCTCAAGGCCAGCGGATATGTCCCTGCGTCCGGGCAGGGACCAGGCCCTGCTTGTGGACGCACAGGGCGCAAGGCTGTACGAGGGCGTACCCTTGCGGCAGTTGCAGGCCGTGCTGGACGAGCAGACGGGCAAGGCCTTCTCCTGCCTTGATTACGTGCACGGCGACGAGGCCGTGCTCACCCTCGGAAGGCAGGACGGCTGCGCCGCCATCCTGCTGCCCGCGATGGATAAATTCAGCCTCTTTTCCTCCATTGCCGACGGTCCCCTGCCGCGCAAGGCCTTTTCCATGGGCGAGGCCAACGAAAAGCGGCACTATATGGAGTGCCGCCGCATCCTCCCCTGAGAATAACGATACGGTCATATAAAAAGTGCGCTTCCGACAAAATATCGGAAGCGCACTTTTTCAGTTTATTTTCCTAAATTTTTGTGTGCTTACTCGCCCCTGAGCAGCTGCTGCGCGGCCAACACCAGGAACATGTAGTGGGAGGAGCCGCCGCCCAGCACGTATTCCATCTGCTGCCACAGGAAGGGGAACTCCAGCAGCTCGGGGAAGTCGGGGCGGATCAGCGCCGTGCCGGAGGCCACGCCGCCGGGGATGTAGGACCAGTCCGCGCGGTTGATGCCATAGGCCACGGTGGTGGAGCGGGCACCCACGCCGGAGGCGAAGGACGAGGTGTTGGAGCCGGGATGGCAGCCCAGGATGAAGTTCAGGGCGTTGTAGATGAGCTCCGGCCCGAACACATCGGGGAAGGCCTTGTGCAGGAAGTAGTACTGGAAGCCCAGGCGCTGGATGTCCCAGCCCGCGCCCCAGATATACGGCCTGTACGGAATGCCGTAGGGCGTCTCGGCGCTCAGCTCGTCAAACTGCGCCTTAAGCTCCGTGAGGGCGGCGCGGATCTTAGAGGTAAAGGCCACATCGTCGATCTGCCTGATCGCACGGCTGATGACCCAGCCGAGGCTCTTGATGTTCTGCGCGATAAAGTCGGCTTCGGAAAGCAGGAAATCCTTGTACTTTTTCTCTTTGGTGGCAAGGAACAGCTCCACAGCGGCCTGCACCTTGGCGCCTTCCGCCTTGCCGCTGCCGTCGGTCACGTCGTACAGCTCGCACGCCGCCTTGAGGCAATCGGCGCTCAATTCGTCGTTAAAGCCCTTGAGCGCGCGGGCGCTGGCCGCGATCTGGGCGGCGGTGGTTAGCTCGCGCGGCGGGTTGTCCTCGGTGAAGACCCAGCGATCGTCGTCGTTGCCCGGGATGCCGTCGGTCATGGCCGCGCCGTCGCCCAGCAGCACATACTGCCTGAGGTCGTTGCAGATGATGCCGCGGTACAGCCGGCCCAGCGCCTTGTATGCGCCAACGACGGACAGCATGCCGTGCTCCACCTGCTGGAGGATATCGTTCTTGCCGTCGGGCTGGTGGATCTCGGCGATCTTCTTCTCCTGATCGATGGTGGTCACGTCGTAATCGACGCCGAAGGACTCATAGACCAGGGCCAGTATGTAGGACTCGCCCGCCTGGGATTCCACGCGCAGATCGTAGTCGCCGGCGTCGTGCCAGCCGCCTGCGTTAAGGCCAGGCACGCTGTCGCCGGGCTTGAAGCGGGTCAGCGTGGACGGGCCCTGGGCATAGCCGTCGATGTGGTTATAGTTGACGGGCGCCATGCGCGCGTCATCGTTGTGGCAAAGGTCGTGCCACACGCGATACTTTTCGTTCACGCGCATATGGCACATCTGCACGGGCAGGAAGTATTCCAGCACCGGCTGCCACACGCCGCGGTCATATACATCCTTCGCGATGCGGAAAATGCTGGACGCGGAACCGGCGTAGCAGACCTTGTACAGGCCTTCCTCGCGGATGTCGGAAAAGTCGAACTTGACGTAAGTATAGCGCAGGAACTGTCCCCATTCCTTGCCGTCCAGGGTCGCGACCTTTTCCTCGCCCTTTTCGGTGATGCGGTAAACCTCGGCCGTGCCGCGGGCGGTATCGCGCTTGTCCAGCTCGACGATGGCGATCTTTTCCTGCCCCGGCTGATAGCCCACCTGGGATACCTGCACCACGGGCGCATACAGCCAACCATCCACCACGTTGGGGGTGATGATCCACTCAACGGCGTTTGTGGTGGTATCGGCGGGCAGCTCGCTGCTGACGACGAACCAGCCGTTGTTGTGGTTCATGCGGCCATCGTACAATTTGAGCTCCGTGCCCTTGGATTCGATGGTAAAACGGTTGTAGGGATCGTCGGGGCGCACGGTGAAGCGTTTGCCCACCGCATAGGGCTCGGCGATGATGTCATCGGCGATGATGGGGTTATAGCCCTTGTTGTCGCCGGAGAGGCGCTTCATGTCCGCCAGAGCGTTTTCGGTGGGAAGATGGCCGCTGTGCAGATAGTTGGGCTCCTTTTTCAATGTGGGGCCGTTGGGCTGCCGGGGGAAGATGCCCTGCTTTTTGTCCATGATCCAGGGTTTGCCGAACAGCGCGCCCGGGAACAGCTCGATGTTGAAGCACAGCTTGCCGAGGAATTCCTTGGGCACGGGCCTGTCCAGATCCACGGTGACGATCACGCAGTCCTCCTCGCCCTTGACGGTGATGACATACTCCAGCTCGCAGTCCGGGTAGATCATGGGGTTAAAGCCCTTCAAGTGCCCGTCCATATCCGGGTAGCTGAGCTTGGTGGTGATGGTATTGTTCTCCTCGTCCAGCTTGCGCTCGCCCTGCTTGGGCACGGGCTGCCACTGGCCGGGTGTCTGCTCAAAACGGATGTCGCCGTTGGTGGCCACGCGATTGCCATGCATGAGGATACTTACGCCGGACTGGTGTCCCACCGGGTAAATATCGTCAAAGGCCATCACGTCCACGCCCTTGTTCTGGAAATAGCCGGATGAAACGTTAAGTTTGAATCCATTTGCTGCTTTCAAATCTGTCCCCTCGCTTTCCATACATTCATTCTTTCCCGGATTGTTACAAAAAGCGCGAATCCTCGATACGAAAAAAGTGTAGCATACGCTATGGCAAAAGGCAATCGGTTCCCTGCGATTCAGATGCAAAATCCACTTTTGTCCTTTTCTTTTCCCGGGAAGGCAAAGCACTGCCGAATTGACTTCCTAGCACAATTTGCTATACTAAGGCTAATATGGGTCGGAAGCCGTTTTCCGATTCTACATCCGACATTTAAACGTGGAGGCATATGCTTATGATGAACATAAACCCCGTGGCCGTTACCATCTTCGGCCGGCCCATCTACTGGTACGGGATACTGATCTCCCTTGCGGTGCTGCTGGGCATTGTCCTGGCCTACCGCGAAGCCAAGCGCAAGGGCTGGAATCCGGATCATATTCTGGACTTTGCCCTGCTGGCCGTGCCGCTGGCCATCGTCTGCGCCCGCATCTATTATGTGGTGTTCGAATGGCAGCGTTACGCGGCAAACCCCATCTCGGCCCTTTATATCTGGCAGGGCGGCATCGCCATTTACGGTGCGGTCATCGGCGGCGTGCTGGCGGCCGTGATCTTCTGCAAGTGGCGCAAAAAGAGCCTGTGGCAGCTGCTGGATATCTGCGCGCCCTCCCTGGTGCTGGGCCAGTGCATCGGCCGCTGGGGCAACTTCTTCAATCAGGAGGCCTACGGCTATCAGGTGGTCTCCGCCTCGCAGGAGTGGTTCCCCTTTGCCGTGCAGATCCAAAGCGACGGCGCCTGGCACTACGCCACCTTCTTTTACGAATCGCTGGCCTGCCTGCTGATCTTCCTGTTCCTTCTTTGGTACAGGCGCCGCTCTAAAACGGACGGCAACGTGTTTTTGTTCTATCTGCTGCTTTATGGCATCGAGCGCGCCTTTGTGGAAGGCCTGCGCACGGACAGCCTGTACATCGGCGGCGTGGTGCGCGTATCGCAGGTATTGTCCGTCGTGCTGGTGATCGTGTCCCTCGTGCTGCTCATCCAGCGCCGGCGCAGGGCCGTGTTGGAAAGCGGCGAGGTCGACCCGCGGCTTGCGATGCTGCACCGCGAATCTGACGACGACGAAGAGGACGCCCTAGCCGACGAAGCCTCTGCGGCGCCGACCGACGACGAGGACGCGCCTGAAGATACAGCGCCCGCAGACGGCGAACCCGCGGATGAGGATGCCGCCTCCGCCGACGATGCAGCGGCAGAGGACGACGCTCCCGCACAGGAAGAAGCACTTGCGGACAGCGAACAAACAAACGGCGAAGACGCCGGGGACGATACAGACGATACGAAAGAAGGAAAATAAGCGTATGCGCAACCTGACGATGATGACCGACCTGTACGAACTGACCATGATGTACGGGTATTTCAAGAACAACATGACCGACCGCATCTCCGTGTTTGATCTGTTCTTCCGCAAGACCTCGGAAAACAGCTCCTACGCCATCATGGCCGGCGTGGAGCAGCTGGTGGAATACATCCAGAACCTGCACTTTGACGAAGACGATATCGCCTACCTGCGCTCTTTAAATCTGTTCGACGAGGACTTTTTGAGCTACCTTGCCGGCTTCCAGTTCACCGGCGATATCTTCGCCATCCCCGAGGGCACCGTGGTTTTCCCCTACGAGCCGCTGGTTCGCGTGACCGCGCCCATCATGCAGGCGCAGCTGCTGGAAACCGCCATGCTCAACATCATCAACCACCAGACCCTGATCGCCTCCAAGGCCGCGCGCGTGTGCATGGCCGCCGAGGGCGATCTGGTGATGGAATTCGGCCTGCGCCGCGCGCAGGGGCCGGACGCGGGCATTTATGGCGCACGCGCAGCCATCATCGGCGGCTGCGGCTCTACCTCTAACGTACTTACCGGCCAGATGTACGGCGTGCCCATCGCCGGTACCCACGCCCACTCCTGGGTGATGTCCTTCCCGGACGAGATCACCGCCTTCCGCACCTATGCCAAGACCTTCCCCGATGCCTGCCTGCTGCTGGTGGATACCTACGATACCCTGCACAGCGGCATCCCCAACGCCATCCGCGTCTTTGACGAGCTGCGCGCAAGCGGCCACGAGCCCCTGGGCATCCGCCTGGATTCGGGCGATCTGTCCTACCTGACCAAGGTGGCGCGCAAGATGCTGGACGACGCCGGCTATCCCAACGCCAAAATCTGCGCCTCCGGCGATCTGGACGAGGTGTTGATCCGCGACCTGAAGACCCAGGGCGCCTGCATCGACACCTGGGGCGTGGGCACCAAGATGATCACCTCCGAGGACAACCCCGCCCTGGGCGGCGTATACAAGCTTGCCGCCGAGATCGTGGACGGCAAGGTGATCCCCAAGATCAAGATCTCCGAAAATCCCGCCAAGGTCACCAACCCCGGCATCAAGAAGATCCTGCGCATCTACAACGGAAACAACATGGCCATGGCCGACCTGATCCTGCTGGATCACGAAACGATCGATCCGAATAAGCCCCTGACCATCTTCCATCCCGTAGATACCTGGAAGCGCCAGACCTATGAAAACTACACCCTGCGCGAGCTGCTGGTGCCCATTTTCAAGGAGGGCAAGCTGGTCTACGAGCTGCCTGCCCTGATGGACATCCAGAAGCACTGCAAGGCGGAGCTTGCCACCCTGTGGGAGCAGTACACCCGCCAGCGCAACCCGCATGTGTACAAGGTGGACCTTTCCCGCGAGCTGTACCTTCTGCGCTACAGCATGCTAAATCCCGGTGCAAGTTCCCTGCCGGACGTGCCCGCGCCGCAGGAATAAAACCAAGATTGCAACCAAAGCAAAGGACGGCTCGGCCGATACTCGGCCAAGCCGTCCTTTTATTCTTTTGTAATCCGTGTTTTTCACCATGGTCGGGCCGGAAAAGGCCCGCTGCTTATCATCAGGCGATCTCCCAAAGCACCGTAACGGTATCCGCAGCGGCGATATCGTCCGGTTCGATGTTCATGTCGTAGCTTTCCTCCGCGGCCATGGCCACGCCCTTTGCCGTCAGCATGCGGTTCATCGGCTGCACCTCGAATTCGACCTGTCCCCACGAATAGTCGATGCTCTGTATTTCCCCAAGCACAACGCCGGCGGCCCTTGTCAGCACGGCGGCCTTTTGGGCGGCGTCCTGCACCGCCTTGTCCAGCAGCTCGTTTTTCGCCGCTTCCGGGTCCTTCACGGTGTAGCTGATGCGAAACTCCGGTTTTACGCAGCAATGGG
The DNA here is from genome assembly GCA_050309765.1 of Christensenellales bacterium. Classification (GTDB taxonomy): domain Bacteria; phylum Bacillota; class Clostridia; order Christensenellales; family UBA1750; genus CALWRM01. The sequence continues at coordinate 7,590 of JBNRMU010000146.1, read as the reverse complement.
CCAGCGCATACAAAACCCTGCCCAAACGCCCGTTGTCCAGGGGAAACTCGAGCTTCATCTGGTGATGGTATTTATAGCCGATAAAGCGCTGCTTATATACGCCCTGCTCCTGGTAGCTCTCATATTCCGTGTCCACACCGAAGTTCAGCGTCTTCAAATCGGAGCGTGCAAAACCGAACGTCGTCAAAAGGTCCTGCAGTTTTTCCGTGTCCTGCGAGGACCTTTGCAGCGCCTCCTCATACTCAGGACTGCATTCTTCCAGGGAAAGGGTGATCCTGGTCAGGTCAGGCTTCAGCTTGATCTGGCTCTTCCCCGTTACGCGAATCGTTCTCATGGTTTGCTCCTTTCCCACGCGCCTGCCGTGCGCATCTGATCAAGCAGAACGGCCGCAGGCGCCGTCTTTTTTTGCCAGCCGGCCTGTTCGTGCCGCTGCCGTCCCTTCAAAAAACGAGCCGGCGAAACGCCTTGTTCCGCCGGCTTTGTGCTTAGGCTTTCTTCTGAATGTATTCGTCCATGGCCTTGGCGGCGGCCTTGCCCGCGCCCATAGCCAGGATCACCGTGGCCGCGCCGGTAACGGCGTCGCCGCCGGCGAACACGCCCTCGCGCGAGGTGGCGCCGGTCTCCTCCTCCGCCACGATGCAGCCCCACTTGTTGATGTCAAGCCCCTTGGTGGTGGAGCTGATGAGCGGATTGGGCGAGGTGCCGATGGCGATGATCACGCAGTCCACCTCCAGCTCGAACTCCGAGCCCGGCACCGCGATCGGGCGACGGCGGCCGGAGGCGTCCGGCTCGCCCAGCTCCATGCGGATGCACTCCATGGCGCGGACGTTGAGCTTGTCGTCGCCGAGGATACGTACGGGGTTGTTGAGCAGCTTAAAATCGATGCCCTCCTCCATGGCGTGCTCCACTTCCTCCTTGCGGGCGGGGAGCTCGTCCAGGGAGCGGCGGTATACGATATATACGTTTTCCGCGCCCAGGCGCTTGGCGCAGCGTGCGGCGTCCATGGCCACGTTGCCGCCGCCGACCACGGCCACGCTCTTTGCGTGCTGGATCGGGGTCTGGCTGTCGGGACGGTAGGCCTTCATCAGGTTGATGCGGGTCAAAAACTCGTTGGCGGAGTACACGCCCTTGAGGTTTTCACCCTCGATGCGCATAAAGTTCGGCAGGCCCGCGCCGGAACCGATGAACACGGCTTCGTACCCCTGCTCGAACAGCTCGTCTATGGTGAGCACCTTGCCCACCACCATGTTGGTCAAAATCTCCACGCCCATGGCCTTCAGGTTGTCGATCTCGCGGCGCACGATCTCCTTGGGCAGGCGGAATTGCGGGATGCCGTACACCAGCACGCCGCCGGCCAAATGCAGCGCCTCGAACACCGTCACCTGGTAGCCCTTGCGCGCCAGATCGCCCGCGCAGGTAAGGCCCGCAGGACCGGCGCCGACCACCGCCGCCTTGTGGCCGTTTGGGGTGGGTTTTTGCGGCTGCGCCTTGGCGTTTTGCATATGCCAGTCGGCCACAAAGCGCTCCAGGCGGCCGATGGCCACCGGCTCACCCTTGATGCCGCGCACGCATTTGCTCTCGCACTGCGTTTCCTGCGGGCAGACGCGGCCGCACACGGCGGGCAGCGACGACGATGCGGAAAGAATCTCATACGCTTTTTCGATCTCGCCCAGCCTCACCTGCTCGATAAAGGCGGGGATATCGATGGCAACAGGGCAGCCGCCCACACAGGGCTTATGTTTGCAGTTCAGGCACCTTGCCGCCTCGTCCATGGCCTGCTCCAGGGTATACCCCAGAGCGACCTCGTCAAAGTTATTCTTACGCACTTCCGGCGCCTGAGCGGGCATTTCATTTTTCTTTAGGCTCATGTTTGGCATAGGTCTTGTCACACTCCCTCAAACAGCCGGCAGGCCTCTTCATAGCGCTGGTGCTCGAACTCCTTGTACATGCCGGCGCGCTGGATCGCCTCGTCAAAATCGACCAGGTGGCCATCAAAGTCCGGCCCGTCCACGCAGGCAAACTTCGTCTGCCCGCCCACGGTCAGGCGGCAGCCGCCGCACATGCCCGTGCCGTCGATCATGATCGGGTTCATGGAAACCACCGTCTTGACGCCGTATTCCTTGGTCAAGCGGCAGACGAATTTCATCATGATGAGCGGACCGATGGCGATCACCTCGTCATACGTCTCGCCCGCATCCAGCAGTTCCTTGAGGGCGTCGGTCACAAGGCCCTTCTGCCCGGTGCTTCCGTCGTCGCTCATAAGGCAGAAACGATCGGAAACGGCGCGGAACTCCTCCTCCAGGATCACCAGGTCCTTGTTTCGAAAGCCGACGACGGTGTGCACCGTTGCGCCCAGGCTGTGCAGCTTCTTGGCAATGGGATAGGCGATGGCGCTGCCGACGCCGCCGCCGATGACGCAGACCTTTTTCAACCCCTCCGTGTGGGAGGCGACGCCGAGCGGCCCGACAAAATCGTGCAGCTGATCGCCCTCGCTTAGGTGGTTGAGCCTTTCCGTGGTCGCGCCCACGATCTGGAAAATGATGGTAACGCTGCCCTTTTCGCGGTCATAATCCGCCACGGTGAGCGGGATGCGCTCCCCGTCCTCGTCCACGCGCAGGATGATGAACTGGCCCGGCTCCGCCTTTTTGGCGATGAAGGGCGCGTCGATCTCCATCAGGGTGACGGTGGGGTTTAAGGGCTGCTTTTTAAGGATCGTAAACATGGCCGCCTGTCTCTTCCTTTCACTTGGACAAGATTTCGCGATTCCCTACTATTCTACTGGCTGCGGCAAAAACCGTCAATACACAAACGGGCAAAGCTCTTTTGTCTATTCTTTCTCCTCTGCCAGGGAAAGGTCTATGCTCCTTTGCGACAGATCCACCGCGTCCACGCGCACGCGCACCGTCTGGCCCAGGCGGTAGGTTCTGCCCCGCCTCTCGCCCACCAGCAGGTAGCGTTTTTCGTCGTATTCGTAATAGTCGTCGTCCAGGTTGGAAATATGCACAAGTCCCTCCACCGTGTTTTCCAGAGCAACGAACAGGCCAAAGCCGGTCACGCCGGTGATGATGCCCTCGCCCTCATAGCCGATGCGGCTTTGCATGTAGCGGCACTTGTACAGATCGTCCATATCGCGCTCGGCCTGCATGGCCTTTTTCTCCTGCTCGGAGCAGGCCTGAGCCGTGGCCTCGATGCCTTTTTGGTACGCATCCAGACGGCGGCCGGCATGCTGGGCCTTGAGCACGCGATGGATGAACAGATCGGGATAGCGGCGGATCGGCGAGGTGAAGTGGCAGTAATCCTTGGCTGAAAGCCCAAAGTGCCCAAGGTTCACCGGCATATAGCGGGCCTTTTGCAGCGTGCGCAGCAAAACGGATGAGATCACACCCGCCTCCGGCTTACCCTCGCAGGCGCGCAGCACCGCCTGCAGGGCCTTGGGATGGATGTTGCCGCCGCCGCGCCCTTTCAGGGAATAGCCCAGGGACTGCAAAAACATGGCAAAGTCATGCAGCTTGTCCGGGTCGGGTTGTTCGTGCACGCGGTACAAAAAGGGCAGATTGCTCGCCGCCGCGTGGGCCGCCACCGTTTCGTTGGCAAGGAGCATGAACTCCTCGATGATGCGGTTGGCCACACCGCGCTCCGCGGGGCGGATATCCACGGGCTCGCCACTTTCGTCCAGCACGATCTGCGCCTCCGGCAGATCCAGATCCAACGCGCCGCGTTTGCGCCGTTTCTGGGACAGCACATCGAACAGCGCCCGCATCTGCAAAAGGTCCTCGAACTGTTTCTCAAGCCCCGCGCCGTTTCCCGTTTCCAGGGCGCGCGTCACGTCCTCATAAACAAGGCGCGCCTTGGAGCGGATCACGCTGGGCTCGATGGCATAGGAGACCACTTCGCCCTTTGCATCAATGTCCATGGTGCAGGAAAGGGTGAGCCTGTCCACGCCCGGGTTCAGCGAGCAGATGCCGTTGGACAGCTTTTCCGGCAGCATGGGCAGCACCTGGTTGGGAAAATAGACCGAGGTGCCGCGCTTGACGGCTTCCAAATCCAGCACGCTATTTCTTTTGACATAATGGCTAACGTCGGCGATGTGTACACCCAGGCGCCAGCCGTCATCCAGCCTTTCGATGGAGACCGCGTCGTCAAAGTCGCGGGCGTCGGCGCCGTCGATGGTGAAACAGTTGATCTTTCGCAGATCGCGGCGTCCCTGCATCTCCTCTGCGGATACACTGTCCGGCACACCGGCCGCCTCGTTGAGCACGTTTTGCGGGAAAGCTTCGCTCAAGCCATGCACGCGCAAAATGGCTCGCGTTTCCGGTACGATCTCACCGCTGTTGCCGAGCACCTCTATGATGCGGCCGGAGGGGCCGCGGCTTGTGCTGCCGTAGCGCGTGATGCGCGCAACGACCTTCTGGCCGTCGGCGGCAGACAGGCGGTCGCTTGCCGCTATGCGTATATCCGTGCTCAGGCGGCTGTCGTCCGGCACCACATAGGCGTCCTGCCCGTCCAGCTCAAAACGGCCCACCACGGTTTCGTTGGCGCGGACGAGGATGGTGACCACCTCGCAGTCCCGCCTGCCGCCGGGAAGGGGCCGCGCGAGCACCGTGTCGCCGTTGAGGGCGCCGGCCATGGCGTCCTGGGCGATGTACAGGTCAGGTCCGCCATCCGTGCGGATCAAAAAACCGAAGCCGCGCCTGTGCCCCTGCACTACACCGTGCACAAGACCCAGCACGGACGGGTAGGCATAGCGGCCCTTGCGCGTCAGGACCAACTGCCCTTCGCGGCAAAGGTCATCCAGCAGGGGCTTCAGCTCCGATCTGTCCATCTTAAGTTCCTTGGCTAAAGCCTGTTCGTCCTGGGCCCCGTTTTGCGAAATGATCTGGAACAGCTGTGCCCGCAGCCCCGTGTTTTCCTGCATATGCAAATCCTCCTTATGGGGATAGATCCGTTTTTTCAGTATAGCATGCCCTGCGCCGCAAAGGGAAGCCACGGTATACGAGAAAAGGGCAGACAAACTTGCGTCTGCCTGCCCCTTGAACAAGGCGTCAGTCTCTGGCCACCACGTTCAGCTTGATCTTGGTGGAAACCTCCGGATACAGGCGCACTTCCGCGACGGCCTCACCCAGTTCCTTGATGGTATCCACGCTGATCTTGCGCTTGTCGATCTCGATGCCGTGCTGGGCTTTCAGCGCATCGGCGATCTCCTGGTTGGTCACCTTGCCGAAAAGCCTGCCGTTTTCGCCGGCGCGCACCTCAACGGTCACGCTCTTTTGGCTAAGCTGCTTGGCATATTCCAGCGCCTTTTGTTTTTCCACTTCTTTTTTGTGGTCCAGCGCCTTTTTCTTGTTCTGCACGGAGTTGAGATTGGCCGCATTGGCCTCCACCGCCAGCTTGCGCGGGAAGAGGTAGTTGCGGGCAAAGCCGTCGCTGGCCTCGATGATCTGATCCTTTTTGCCGGTGCCCTTTATATCCTGGAGCAGTATGACTTTCATGCCGGTCGTCCTCCTTTGCATGCATCCTATTTTGTGTTTTTAAGCTATTCTCTGTCGTTTGATCCCGGTAGCTGGCGTTTTTCGATGCCGCGGAAGTTTAACATCTGCTCCAGCAGGCCGATCACAAACAGCGCGTATTTGAGCAGCACCACGCCCAGCACGATCAGCGCTGTACGCCCGATGGGGTTCATATTCCTTTTGCGCAGGAACCACTCGCTCACGCACACCCCCTGCACCGCATAGGCGATGAAGGCAAGCTCCCATAGGGCCTGCGAAGTCGCAAGCAGGGCACCGTTTCTGGAAAACAGGCTCAGTATCCAGCTGATCGCCACAGCCAGCATGATCCAGGTGTTGAGGCTGCGTTTGATCCTGACCGCCGCAAGATCCGGCGGCTGCGTCACAGCCTCCTGCGTGCCGGACGGAAGCAGGGCCAGCGGCAAATAGGTGGAAAGCGTCGCGCACAATAGCGCCCACCCCGCAAACAGGGACGGCAGGGACAGGCGGTAGGAAAGCTCCGCATAGGCCGCCACCTCGTCCAGCAGGCGGGCAAGCTGCTCCTGGCCCAATACCTTGGAAAAGTCCAGGTCCTGGCCGGAGGTGATCCCCGTGCCGGAGGTCAGGGAGAAGAACAGGGTCTGCGCCTGGGGCGGCAGGGCGGAAAGCGCTGCGCGGAAGCGTTCCGTCAGGCGGGCGATCGGGTCGCCCAGCAGGAGCGCTGACACGCCGTAGTCCAGCAAAAGCAGCAAAAGGGCGCTGACGCCAAGCACCTGCATCAGCTGAAAATAAGGCAAGCGCCGCTTGGCAAGCAGACCGCAAAGCAGGGCACACAGGATCGACGGCAGGCAAAACGCCATACCCACGGGAAACGGCAGGTTGTACACCGCCGCCGCACCGCCGCCAAAGCCCGCGAGCAGAAGGAGCGACACGCCGGCAAACGGCCATGCTCCGTATGCCAGCAGCACATAGGTCATCAGCCCTGCCAGCAGCGCCCCCACCAGGGGCAAAACCGGCAGCCACCACAGCAAAAGTCCGACCAGGCAAAAGCCCAGGCAGGCAAGCAGCGGCCAAACGGTCCGTTTGCTTGTTTGCGTCAAGCGCGTCCTCCTTTCCACCGCCCTGCGGCGGATGCTTAACTTATGGTTATTGTAGCCTCTTCAAAAGGTCTTTGTCAATGGCGCGCAGGCGCAAAACGGATCGACGGCCTCTGCCCGTCCGCTGCGCAAAAAATGGACACGATGCGGTCAAGACTGCAAAATAATCGTTAAATCGGCGCGTTTTGCGCGAAATACTTGTATAGACAGGCATCTATGTGTATAATGTATAAAGGTTTGTACTATGCATTTTGAAGGAGAGGTGAACCGGCAAGCTGCAAAGCCGGATCCACGCCATGACGATAGAAAAACTGCATGTATTCGGGGGGTATCGCCTGGAAGGCACGACCATGGTCAGCGGAGGCAAAAACACCGCGCTGGCCATCATCGCCGCAGCCGCCATGTGCAGCGAACCCTGCGTGATCGAAAACCTGCCGGACATCGAGGATATCCGCGTGATGCACGACATCCTTGTTGCGCTCGGCGCCAAGGTCGAGCTGCAAAACGGCAGCATGTACATCGACCCCACCCATTTGCAAAACGCCAGCGTGCCCGAGCATCTGGCCAGCAAACTGCGTGCCTCGTATTATTTCCTCGGCGCGCTGCTGAGCCGCTTCCACGAGAGCGAGGTCTCCTATCCCGGCGGCTGCGACATCGGCACTCGCCCCATCGACCAGCACATCAAGGGCTTTGAGGCCCTGGGCGCGGAGGTCGAGACCGAGCTTGGCCAGATTCATGTGCACAGCGACGATCTGCGCGGCAGCGTGATCTATCTGGATATCCCCTCCGTGGGCGCCACCATCAACGTGATGCTGGCCGCTGCCCTTGCGCGCGGCAACACCGAGATCGTGAACGCCGGCAAGGAACCCCACATCGTGGACGTTGCCAACTTCCTGAACGCCATGGGCGCCAACATCAAGGGCGCCGGAACGGACACCATCCGCATCCGCGGCGTCAAGCGCCTGCACGGCTGCACCTATGCCATCATCCCCGACCAGATCGAGACCGGC
>JBNRMU010000145.1:0-6641 GCA_050309765.1 Christensenellales bacterium | reverse complement strand
GCCGGGGATACTCATGTGTTCCGCGTGAGCAATCGCCTGGGACTTGCCGACGCCAAGGATGTGCTCAAGACCGAGCTGCAGCTGCAGCAGAACATCCCCAAGCAGGATTGGTCCAAGGCCCACCATTGGATCATCTACCACGGCCGCCGCGTCTGCCATGCCAGAAACCCCAAATGCGCTGCATGCACCCTGCGCGCCCTGTGCGCCCATCCGGCGCTGCCCGCCGACAAAGAAACCAAACCTGAGGAGAACATCCATGCGTAAACTAAGCGTCTGCCTCTGTCTGTTCATATGCATCCTGCTGTCCGGCTGCCTGTCGCCGCGCCTGCCCATCCCCTCGCCCCATGTCACGCCCGCGCAGCAAAGCGCAGCCCCCGTGCCGGACGAGCCTGCCGAGCAAACTTCTTCCGAACAGCCGCAGAAAACTGCCTGGGCGGCCGGTGGACAATCGCAGGCCGCTTCTCTGGAGAACCTGAGCGCCTATGCGCCCTCCAACCGCTGCAACGGCGGCTTTGCCGTACAGGACGATTCCTATATCTATTTCCTTTCAAACGGCCTTTGGCGTATGGAAAAGGGCAGCCAGCAGGCCCAGTGCCTGTACGAGGGTATGCTTTCCGACCTAAGCCTTGCGGACGGCCGGCTCTATTTTCTTAAGCTCACGTACGGACAAGGGTACTGGGGTCAGATCAGCGTCGTCTCGCATACACCCTGTTCCATTGCCACGGACGGCAGCGATCTGAAGGTCCTGGGCGAGGCCAAGGCCGTCGGTTTTGAGAACAACACCGACTGGTCGCAATCCGTCACCGCCCACATCGACAGCCACGTCGGCTATAAAGGCTTTGTCGTACAGGACGGCTGGGCCTATTACCTGACGGACGTTCCCGCCCCGGGCAGCAGCTACACGATCACCAACCAGTACGAGGACGGTTTCCTTGCCGAGAGCGACAACATGATGATCGTTTTTCACGATTGGAACACGGCCCTGGTGCGGCAGAACCTGCAAAGCGGCGAGGTGCAGACCATCGCGGCGGGACTTGGCAACAACGACCCCTGCTTCTGCTTGGACGGCGATACCATCTATTACACTTCCAGCTACAACAACGCCGCCTATGCCTATGACTTTACCGGCTATTTTACCTGCGATCTGGATGGAAGCAACGCGCATGAGCTGAGCACGGTGGACGACAGCGAGTTCTGGCTCGTCAGCGATACCGGCGGCAAAAACAACGATATCGTCTCCAGCATCCAGGGGCATGACGGCAAGCTGTATGCCTCCCTGCAGGACAGCGAAGGCGACTTCCGCGATTCGCGGCTGACGCGCATCGAGCAGGACGGCGAAAGCCACGTGCTCTATGAGATGAACTTCATCCAAAGCCTGCTCACCCCCATGGGGATCCTGTACGCGGGCGGCGAACGCAACTGGGACATCGAACAGGTGGACGGCTTTGGCCTATATCTTTCCGAAGACCCCGCAAACGACCCGGGCCGCCAGCTCGTTTCCCTGCCCATGGACAACCGCGACACAGAGGCGATCAATCTGCTGGACGGCTGGGCGTATCTAAAGCGCCGCTTTGCGCCGCTTACCCGCATCCGCCTTGCGGACGGAACGATGCAGATATTTGAAAACGGCGTCTGGAGCGCAGGCGACTTAAGTGAGCCGGCCTGGGCCAAGGCCGCCAAGGACTACCTGCTTGCACCTGGGCGGGAGGCCTTCGAGGTGGTTTTGTCCGACCTTGACTTCGACAATCAGCCGGAGATGTTCGTGCTCATTCCCGGCAGCGTTACCAGCATGGAAGCCTTTACGTTTAAGGGCGATCAGCTCATCTCCTGCGGCAGCGTCGATTCCGTCGGCACCCTGTACCTCGGGCCCAATTGCGATTGCCTGCTGACGGTGGACGAAGCATCGGGCCGCGTCACAGAGCTTCGCATAGTAGGCGGGCAGCTGCAAACGCAGGTTTTGTTAAACGGCAGCGAGAAGCAGTACCAGGTGCGTCGCGACGCTCTGTGCGACAGCGAGAATCAGATCTACGGCTGGCCCATCGATTTCCTTTCGGAAATCCCGCTGATCGACTGCGTGATCCGCTGAAAGCGCAGACTTTCTGCATACAAAAATCCCGGGCAGGGCATTTACCTGTCCGGGATTTTCATTTGGTTTTACAGCGATTCAGCCGACAAATTCGGTGCCGTCCAACACGGTTTCCACCTGGACGCCCAGCAGGGACGCCAACGCGTCCACCACCAGCTGGTGGTCCTGCGCCTGGATCAGGCCCGACACCATGCAGTAGCCCTTGGTGCTGCCATCCTTCAAACGGATGGGCACGCAGCCGCCGCGCAGGGCGAAGCTGCCCTGGTTCTTGGCCCAGGGGTATTCGTCCATCTTTTCCAGGCCCTCGATGGTCAGATAATTCATAAAGGAGCTCTGGCCGGTCTGCAGGCAGCCATTGAGCTTTTTCTGCATCCAGTAATCGTTGCCGAGGGAAGCGTTGCCCATGAGGTAATACAGCGTGGTGATGTTGTCCAGATCCACGCGGATGCTCACGGAGCGGCCGTACAGCTTTTGCACCAGCTCCATGATGGTCTGGCAGAGCTTGAAGGCGTCCGCGCTGTCGAACTTTTCAAAGCGCAGGGCCTCGTCCTGGCGCTTGACGATCCCTATGTATTTTTCAAAATCGATAGCCATTTTCTTTCTCCTACTTTCTGAACGCGTGCAGGGCGTCCATGGTGCGCATATTCTCGATGGTCTCCTCGGCGGGGATTAGTTCCGCCTTTTCGCCGCGGATGGCGCGGGCAAAGTTGCCGGCCTCCAGAGCGAACAGGTCGCTGTTCTCACAGGCGACTGCCTGCCTGCCGTCCTTGTTGGTCAGGATGATCTCGTCGGCGGCGCCGCCGGGGAAGCGCAGCACCTCGATGATGCCCTCCTCGCCCACGATCATCATGCGCTGGTCGCCGGGGGCGTCGAACCAGCTCTCCATGGTGCAGATGGCGCCGTTGGAGTACTTAAGGGTGGCGGCCATGCGCTCGTCGTAGCCGTCCTTCATGTTGAACATGGCGTGGCAATCCTCAAGCTTTAAGCCCTGCTGGCGCATCATATGGGCGATGGCGCTGACGCAGTAGCAGCCAACATCGTACAGGCTGCCGCCGCCCAGGGCCGGATCCTGTCTGGCGGGGCTATCCCAGTTGAGGGTGTAGCCGTGGTGCACATGGATGCCGCGCAGCTTGCCGATCTTGCCGTCACGAACCAGCTCGGCCGCCTTTTTGGTCTTGTCGGAGAAGCGATACATGAAGGCCTCCATCAACAGCACGCCCTGCTCCTTGGCCACGCGGAACATCTCCTCGGCCTCTTTCGCGTTCATGGCGATGGGCTTCTCGCTCAAAACATGCTTGCCCTTTTTCATGGCCTTGATAGCCCAGGGCGCGTGCAGGGCGTTGGGCATAGGGATATAAACGGCCTCCACCTCGGGATCGTCCAGCAGAGCGTCATAGCTTTCATAGCGCTTGGCGCCGGGCGCCACGTCCGCCGGTATCTCGCGGCGGGAGGCAATGGCGTACAGGTTCACATCCTGGCAGCGCCCCATGGCGGGGATCATCTGGTTGCGCGCGATGGCGGCATTGCCGAGAATACCGAAGTTCACGGGTTTCATAAGGAAACTCCCTCCCCCTTGTTTTTATCTTCTCCATCATTATATTGTTTCCATAAAATCATGTCAATTAACCCATACTATCCTAATATTTGACTTTCTTTCGCTTTTTTGACCTTATCTTTACGCAGAACAGGCGGACAAGTTTGCCAAATCATCCGATATGCCTTGCAAGGGGCGAGGCAATTGCGGTATCATGGATTTCAGAAGTTTTGCATTAAGGAGAAAAAGACCACAGGTGTTTGTCGACATTGTCAAAATCGAATTGCGCGCGGGCAACGGCGGGGACGGCAAGGTCTCCTTCCACCGCGAAAAGTACGTGGCCAACGGCGGCCCGGACGGCGGCGACGGCGGCCGCGGCGGCAGCATCGTCTTCGTCGCGGACGAAAACATGCACACCCTGCTCGATTTTCGCTACAACCGCAAGTTCATCGCCGAAAACGGCGAAAACGGCTCCGCCAACCGCAAGGCGGGACGCTCCGCGCCGGACCTTGTCATCAAAGTGCCGCCGGGAACCATCGTGCGCGACCAGGAAAGCGGCCGCGTGGTGGCCGATGTGAGCGTGCCCGGTGAAAAAAAGGTGCTGCTGCAGGGCGGCCGCGGCGGCTGGGGCAACCAGCACTTTGCCAACGCCGTGCGCCAGGCGCCAAACTTCGCCAAGCCGGGGCAAAAGGGCGGTTTTCTGCGCGTGCAGCTGGAGCTTAAATCCATCGCGGACGTGGGCCTCGTGGGCTTCCCCAACGTAGGCAAAAGCACGCTGCTTTCCGTGCTCACGGCGGCCAAGCCGCGCATCGCCAACTATCACTTCACCACCCTGCAGCCGAACCTTGGCGTGGTGCGCTCGCACGGGGACGGCTTTGTGCTGGCCGATATCCCCGGTCTTATCGAAGGCGCCAGTCAGGGCGCGGGCCTTGGGCACGCCTTTTTGCGCCATGTGGAACGCACAAGGCTGCTGGTGCACGTGCTGGATATCTCCGGCAGCGAAGGACGCGATCCGCTGCAGGATTATGAAACGATCAACCACGAGCTCGCCTCCTACGGCCAGCTTTCGCAAAAAAGGCAGATCGTCGCGGCCAATAAGATGGATTTGGACGATGCAGAAGAAAACCTTGCCCGCTTTCGGGAAGCCTACCCTAAGGTCGAGGTCTTTCCCGTGAGCGCTGCTGCCGGGCAGGGGCTTTCCCCTCTGGTGGACCGCTGCGCGCAGCTGCTTACCCAGATCCCGCCCGTGGAAAGCTTCGAGGAGGAACTGCCCGAGGTAGAACTGCCGGCGCAGAACAGCTTTACCGTGCGGCGCGAAAACGAGTTCTACGTGGTGGAGGGGCCGCTGGTCAGCTCCCTCATGCAGCGCGTGGACCTAAACGACGACGAATCCATGGCCTACTTCGAGCGCGTTTTGCGCCGCAGCGGCGTGATCCAGGCCCTGCGCGACGCCGGCGCCGAGGACGGCTCCTCCGTGCGCCTTGGCGAGATCGAATTCGACTTCATCGACTGATCATAAACACACCCGCTTACTTCTTAAGGTGAAAAGGAGGTATATCCTTTTATGGAAATGGAACTCAGCTCCAAGCAGCGCGCGTACTTACGCTCTTTGGCCAACGATCAGCCGCCGGTTTTGCACATCGGCAAGGAGGGAATCGGTCCCAACCTCATCAAGCAGGCCTGGGACGCTTTGGAAGCCCGTGAGCTCGTCAAGGTACAGGTGATGAAAAACGCCCCCTACGACACCCGCGAGGCCTGCACGCTTTTGTGCGAGCAGACGCACGCCCTTCCCGTGCAGTGCATCGGCTATCGCTTCGTCATCTACCGCCCCGCGCGCAAGGATCCCAAGATCGACCTTTCCGCCATCTAGGCTTTTTCGAACAGCTCTTCTTCCTCCCCGCGACGGACGGATGCCAGGCAGGCCCAAAACAGGAGCATAAGCCCCGGCAGTAGATACAGCAGCCTGTCCGTCAAAATGAACAGGAGCAGAAGAAACAGGGCGGTGCGCAGGCAGCTCAGCGCCTGCCGGCGATTCAGCGAAGAGAACAGCAGGCGATTCAGTTCCCGGGCAAAGCTCTTTTTGTCCGGGGTCTTCTTTTTCTCCGGCAGCGGCGCAAGCAGCGGGAGCAGAGGCAAAAGCCTGAGCTTCGGCGCACAGCCGTCGGCATAGCTCTGCGCCGCGCCGCGGATGGGCCCAAGGCAAAGCAAAACGCCCTTGAGGCCGCCGCGCTGCTGCTGGAAGCGCTGCACGTCGCGCACGCCGGTCTCGTCCGGCCCCTGGGCCAGGGCCACACAGATGGTCTCGCCGCTGCAGTCTGCCAGGATCATCTCCTTCGACTGACCGATCCTCTCCAGCCGATAACGCTTTTGCAGCGCCGCAAAGGCCCGATCCAGCGCTTCCTCATAAGGCAAGCGCGCAAGGAGCTCTGCCGCCCGCCGTCGACCTTCCTGTATGGTGTTTTTATCGTTTCCCTTTTGCGTTCGCTGCAAAAACAGACCCCAAGCCAACAGTCCTGCCGCCAGCAGCGAAAGCAGCAGGGCAAGGGGCAGGCTGGAAAGGTCCGGCCCGCAGAACAAAAACAGCGCAGCCCCCAAGCCAAAGGCCGGCAGCAGCACGTTCAGCCAACGTGCGGCGCGTTTGGGGTCAAACATAGCCCATTCCCTCCCTTTCCTTACAGATTTTTCCCTTTCTGCGGAGCTTTCTATACGTTTGTTTTTACAAACGGCCGCAAATAGGGTATACTGTATCTGAGGGAGGGAAGCGGATTGGAACGGCAGATCATCGGCCTGATGGGCGGGAGCTTTGATCCCATCCATTTGGGGCATGTACAGCTTGCCACGCTCGCCTACGAGCAGGCGAATCTTGACCGCGTGCTGTTTCTTGTCAGCGGCAATCCCCCACATAAGCGCTCCCTGGGCGCCAGCGCGCAACAGCGCCTGGATATGGTATCCCTAGCCCTGGAGGGGCTTTGCTGGGCGCAGGCCTCCGATGTGGAGCTGCGCGACGGCACCGTGTATACC
>JBNRMU010000144.1:0-23209 GCA_050309765.1 Christensenellales bacterium | reverse complement strand
TCGTCGCTTCCCAGGTGGATGTAAAGATCGCAGGCTTTACCGTTCAATATCTGCGTGCGGAGACACTTGTGATTAACGATCACGACGAGGTTGTCCTGCACTTCAAGGCCACGAAGAACGCCGACTACGTCCTCAAGGGTGTGACGCACCACGGCACCGGATATGCCTATGAAAGCAACACCGGGTATTATCGCCCGCAATATTCCGACAACCAAAGCTTTGTGTGGGAAGGCGACGCCGCGAGCAATCTTGATTTTGATTTTGTCTCACGCTTCTTCCTGGATGCGGCACTCTCTCAGACTGCGACTGTGGAGCCCGAGGTTGGGACGGACTATTATTTCCGCCTCGACTATCAAAACACCATTAATGACGACCACAGCATCGACTTTACCAAGATCGATCCCGACAAGGTCAATGTGACGCTCGATGGCTTCACCGTCGAGTTCCTGCGTGCGGAACAGCATGTGTTTGGCAACAACGACGAGCTGCGGCTGTTCTTCAAGGCCACGAAGCTGGGCGACCCCACGCCCGGGGATACCTTCACCGTGACCTTCGACGCCAACGGCCACGGTACGGCCCCCGCGGCGCAGACGGTGACAAGCGGCCAGACGGCCACCAGGCCTGCCGATCCCACGGAAGAAGGCTGGGTCTTTGGCGGCTGGTTCACCGAGGCGGAATGCACCAACGCCTTCGACTTTGCCACCCCCGTCACCGCCAGCATCACCCTGTTCGCCAAGTGGACGGAGGGCACGGTGCCCGGCCCCGATACCTATACCGTGACCTTCGACGCCAACGGCCACGGTACGGCTCCCGCGGCCCAGGCCGTGCAGGGCGGCGAGACGGCCATCCGGCCCGCCGATCCGTCCGATCCCGGCTGGGTCTTTGGCGGCTGGTTCACCGAGGCCGAATGCACCAACGCCTTCGACTTTGCCACCCCCATCACCGGCAACATCACCCTGTTTGCCAAGTGGACGCAGGGCACGGTACCCGGCCCCGATACCTACACCGTGACCTTCGACGCCAACGGCCACGGTACGGCCCCCGCCGCGCAGACGGTGCAGAGCGGCCAGACGGCCACCAAGCCTGCCAATCCCGCGGCAGCCGGCTGGCGCTTCGGCGGTTGGTATAAGGAAGCGACCTGCATCAATCTCTTCGACTTTACAACGCCCATTACAGGCAACATCACCCTGTATGCCAAGTGGACGTCGAGCGGCGGCATCAACCCGCCTACCCCCACCCCGCTGTATTATGTCGTCAGCTTTGACGCGAACGGCCATGGCGTAGCCCCCTATGCGCAGATGGTCGAAAGCGGCAAGACGGCTGCCAGACCCACCGATCCCAGTGAGAGAGGCTGGCGCTTCGACGGCTGGTACACGGAAGCGGCCTGCATCAACCCCTTCAGCTTCTCCTCGCCCATCTACAGCAGCCTGACGCTGTACGCAAAGTGGACCTGGGTCGGCGGCACGTACGGCGGCTTCTCGCCCAAGACCGGCGATCTCGCGAACCCGTATCTGTGGTTGGCGGTCGCGGTCGTCTGCGCAGGCGGCATCGCGGGCCTGATTGTTTACAACAAGCGCAAAAACAAAGTGAAATAAACAGTGCATCGACAATACTTAGGCTTTTAGTACGCGGCGGTGATGAAGCAATTCATCACCGCCTTTTGTTAACCCCGAACGCCGGAGACGCGCCCCATGAAGACGGGTATGCTTCGCCGTCGGGCCCGCGGGTTTTGCCGTCCACTGGGCGGCGAGCGCTTTTTTTGTACGCCTCCCCTGCCCTCTCTTTTGCAGTTACCGGCTACATTTATTGTCCGCATATTTGACCATATCCAACAGGGCACGTCCGCTGCTCTGCGCCAAGGAAGCTTTGCCATATGAAAAGACCGGAAGGGCTTTAAACCCTTCCGGTCTTTGTTATGTTGTACTATACCTTTGAAAACAGTCGTATTTCCAAAGGGCTTTGCCTCTTAATGGAACAGGGTGAACTGATGGAACACGGTCACCAGAGTGTTGGCGACGGTGGACATCATCTTGATGAAGATATCCAGGGCCACGCCGACGACGTCCTTGCGGGTATCGCCAACGGTATCGCCGGTAACGGCTGCCTTATGAGCAGGTGTCCCCTTGCCATGGCCCTTGAGAGAACCGCTCTCGATGTACTTTTTGGCGTTATCGAACGCACCGCCGGAGTTGCCCATGAAGATCGCGCGCGGGATCGCTACGATGGTAGCGCCGACCAACAGGCCGCCGACGAACTCTACGCCGAACAGCAGGCCGCCGATGATTGGGATGACCAGAGCCAGCACGGAAGGAAGCAACATCTTGCGCAATGCATTCTTAGCCGCCAGAGCAATCATGGAGTTGTAATCGGGCTTAACAGTGCCTTCCAGCACACCGGGGATGGAGAGGAGCTTATCGCCCTCATCCGCCATATCGCGGGCCGCGTCGATGGTATTGTCGGTCAGCAGAGCAGAGAAGTACTCAACCAGAGCACCGCCGATGATACCGCCGGCAACAACGACGAAGGAAGCGAAGTTCAGGATAGGCTCGGCACCGGCCGCAGTGTAGTTGCCCACGTAAGCAATAATAAGGGATACAGTCGCGAAAGCGGCGGAACCGATCGCGAAGCCCTTGCCGATAGCGGCGGTGGTGTTGCCGACAGCATCCAGCTTATCGGTAATCTCACGCACCTCAGGGGCCAGGTGGCAACTCTCGGCCAGACCGCCGGCATTGTCGGCGATGGGTCCGAACGCATCGATGGAAACGGTGGTTCCGACGAAGGAAAGCATACCCAGAGCTGCGATAGCGATACCATAGGTGCCACATACTTTACCGGAAATAAACAGGGAAATACCAATCAGAAGAACGGGACCGATAACGGAGCGGGAGCCGACAGCGTCGCCCTTGGTGATAACGAACGCTTCACCCTCGGTAGCCATCTCTGCCAGCGTACGGGTGGGCTTGTACTCGGTAGCGGTATAATACTCGGTGATGGTACCGATGGCAACACCGCTCACGATACCCAGAACGGAGCAGATCCACGGAGAAACCCAGCCAGCCTTGAAAGCGGGCAGCAGATCGACGCCCCTGAAGACGAACATGCTGGCAAAGAAGCCCAGAACAACGGTGATGCCGGCGGAAATGTAGGTCGCCAGATCCAGTTCCTTGGAAGGATTATTGCTCATCTTCTTGATGGAGGCGAATCCCAGACCCAGCAGGCAGCCGAACAGGCCGACACCGGCCAGAACGATTGGGAAGATGATGTAGCGGTTGAAAGTAGCTTCCATAATAGCGGTGTTGCTGTGATACAGAGTAACCGCGATCATCAGAGCGGAAGCCATCGTAGCGACAAAGCTCTCCAGAAGGTCGGAGCAGTTGCCGGCGATATCGTTGACATTATCACCGATGAAGTCGGCAATGACGTTGGGAACGCGGCTGTCATCCTCGGGCAAATCGTGACGCAGCTTAGCCAGAATATCGGAGGATATATCGGCAGCCTTGGTGTAGTTGCCGCCCGCCACACGGTTGAACATAGCAACAATGGAGCAGCCCAGGGAATAGGTGGAGATGCGCATGATGGACGGATTGCAAACCATCTTGGCAATCAGGCCATGACCTTCAGCATGCTGATCGACACCGCAGATGATGAGGATGAGCAGCAAACCGATCATGCCGAAGCCCTGAACAGCTAGACCACTGATGGAGCCGCCGCACAGCGCAACCTTAACGGTTTCGCCGATGCTTAAGGTCTCGCGGGCCTTATTGGAAGTACGAACGTTGGCGTAGGTAGCGGAACGCATACCCAAGATACACACAATACTGCTCATGAGAGCGCCCAGAAGGAACGTAAGTCCGCTGGTAGCTTCAATAAACAGGCTGAAAACAAGCGCAACGGCGATCACGACGATCCCGATGGCCTTGAATTCCGTCTTAAGGAATGCAGAAGCACCGCTGCGGATGATGCCGGCCATCTCCACCATTTCCTCGGTGCCTTCACCCATTTTCTTGATGCGGTTGAAGTTGTAGAAGACGTACAGGATGGCCAGAATACTTACGGCCAGAACAATGAGGAATGCTGCCATAATAGTCGCTCCTTATTGTATAATATTTCGGGAATTGTTCACTCATCTGTTCGTTAGTGTTCTTTTTTGTTCGGACCGCCGAACATTTCTCTAAAAGTGGAACATCAGAATCGCAATCCCGATCCCACGGCATTGTATATATAATAGGGTACGAATGCAACAAAAGTCAAGTAATATTCCTTTAATTCTCGTGAAACTATTGTAAATGAAGGATTTTTGCTCAATGTATGCATTGTTGGCTCTAATATGTTGCATATATATCGTATGTTTATTCAATTTTGTTCGTTCTATGAATTATCCACATTATCCTTGGTTCAATCACAGGAAAACCCTTCCTCTATCAACAAAAGACGACGGATAAACCACAATAGTTTATCCGTCGCTTTGTATCGATTTATTCGTGCAGTTCGCGCTCCAGCTTCAGCGATTCCTTCATCCCCCGGATGCGGCCCAGGCCGTACATCAGCAGCGTGGCGCATAAAAGATTGATCCAACCTATGTGTGCGGCGGAAATGCTGTTGACGATGCCGATCAGCAGATTGCCCATCCCGATCAAAAACAGCATCCTGTCGATCCTGTTCAGGTGCTGGATCTTGGAATCCAGGTCGGAAAACAGGTCGAAGCTGCCCTCCTCCGCCTTGCGGCGAAAGTAAAGCCACTTAAACATGCGGCCGACGGATTCCGCGCCCAGTCCCTCCATAAAGCTCATGTAGGCCGGATCGTGCTCTCGCATCTCCAGGCGGATGATATACTCGCCCGGTTCCGTGCGTTCAAAGCAATACCGCCTTGCGTAACCGGCCTTCTTGAGCGCCCAGCCCTGCGCCGCCATCTCGTTGAGCCAGCGCTCTTCCTTTTCAAAATCCCAAACCCAAAACCAGCGGAATACCTTTTTGATCTCGTTCATTATTCCTGCCCCTCCTCGATCGCTTTTTCTCCGTCCTGCACCAGGCGCTTCAGGCGTTCCAATTCTGCCAGCAGCACCTGTCTCCCCTGCTCCGTCAGGCGGTAATCCTTTTTGCGGCTGCCGTCCTCCACGGGCAGCAGCACGATCCAGCCTTTTTCGCTCATGCTGGTCAGCGCGCCGTACAGCGTGCCCGGGCCCAGGCGCACGCGCCCGCCGGACAGCGCCTCCGCACGCTGCATGATGCCGTAGCCGTGCTGCGGCCGCACCAGCGAAAGCAGGATGTAATAGCTTGCCTCCGTCAAGGCCAAAGCCTCGCGCATGTTCTCCCCTCCTTCGGCAGTCGATATATCGCCATTCGATATATCGTGATTCAATTATATCGTTGTCCGATATATCTGTCAAGCAGTATTTGCAGATTTTTCTATAGAAAAAGCACGCTCCTTGCGAAGCGTGCTTTGGGTGTTTTTAGAATTGCTCTTACTCGTCGTCCTCGATCGCGGCCTGGGCAGCAGCCAGACGGGCGATGGGCACGCGGAACGGAGAGCAGGAAACGTAGTTCAGGCCCAGCTTATGGCAGAAGTGCACGGAGCTGGGATCGCCGCCATGCTCGCCGCAGATGCCAAGCTTGATGTCGGGGCGCACGGAGCGGCCCTTCTCGGAAGCGATCTGCATCAGCTGGCCAACGCCTTCCTGGTCCACACGGGCGAAGGGATCCTGCTCGAAGATCTTCTTATCGTAGTAGTCGCCCAGGAACTTGGTGGCATCGTCGCGGGAGAAGGCGAAGGTGGTCTGGGTCAGATCGTTGGTGCCGAAGGAGAAGAACTCGGCCTCCTTGGCGATCTTATCGGCGGTCAGGGCCGCACGGGGAACCTCGATCATGGTACCGACCTTGTACTCGATCTTCATGTCCTTTTCGGCCATGATGAGCTCAGCGGTGGCGTCCACGATCTTCTTGACGAAAGAAAGCTCCTTCACGTCGCCGACCAGCGGGATCATGATCTCGGGATGGATGTCATAGCCCTTTTCGCGCTTGACGTTGATGGCGGCCTCGATCACGGCGCGGGTCTGCATCTCGGCGATCTCCGGGAAGGAGACGGCGAGGCGGCAGCCGCGGTGGCCGAGCATGGGGTTGAACTCATGCAGGGCGTTGATCTTGTCGCACACGGCCTGCACGGAGGTGCCAAGCTCGTTGGCGATGGTCTGGATGGACTCGATATCGTCGATCGGGGGCAGGAACTCATGCAGAGGCGGATCCAGGAAGCGCACGGTCATGGGACGGCCTTCCAGGGCGATATACATGGCCTCAAAATCACCGCGCTGCATGGGCAGGATCTTGGCCAAAGCGGCCTTGCGCTGCTCCACGGAATCGGACAGGATCATCTGTCGCACGGCCAGGATACGGTCGGCCTCAAAGAACATATGCTCGGTGCGGCACAGGCCGATGCCCTCGGCGCCGAAGCGCACGGCGGTGGCGGCGTCCCTGGGGTTGTCGGCATTGGTGCGCACGGAAAGCTTGCGAGCCTTGTCCGCCCAACCCATGAGCCTTGCAAAATCGCCGGAAATGTCGGCGTCCACGGTATCGATCTTTTCGGCGTACACCTTGCCGGTGGAGCCATCGATGGAGAACCAGTCGCCGGCCTTGTACACATCGTCGCCGATGCGCATGGTCTGCGCCTCTTCATCGATCTTCAGCGCGCCGCAGCCAACCACGGCGCAGGTGCCCATGCCGCGGGCCACAACGGCCGCGTGGGAGGTCATGCCGCCGCGGGCGGTCAGGATGCCCTGGGAGTTGTTCATGCCCTCGATATCCTCGGGAGAGGTCTCGGCACGCACGAGCACGACCTTCTTGCCGCTCTGGGCCTGCTTGGTGGCTTCCTCGGCGGTGAAGTAGATCTGACCGCAGGCCGCGCCGGGAGAGGCGGGCAGGCCTTCGGCCACGGCCTTAGCCTTCTTAAGGGCGCTTGCGTCAAACTGGGGATGCAGCAGGGAATCCAGCTGCCTGGGCTCTACCTTCATCACGGCTTCTTCGGGGGTGATCATGCCCTCGTCCACCAGGTCCACGGCCACCTTAAGGGCGGCGGCGGCGGTGCGCTTGCCGTTGCGGGTCTGCAGCATGTACAGCTTGCCGCGCTCGATGGTGAACTCCATATCCTGCATGTCGCGATAGTGGTTCTCCAGGATATTGGCGGTTTCCACGAACTGCTTGTACACCTCGGGCATATCCTGCTCAAGCACGGAGATGGGCTTGGGGGTGCGGATGCCGGCGACGACGTCCTCGCCCTGGGCATTGATCAGATACTCGCCGTAAAGCTTGTTCTCGCCGGTGGCGGGGTTGCGGGTGAAGGCAACGCCGGTGCCGGAATCATTGCCCATGTTGCCAAAGACCATGGACTGCACGTTTACGGCCGTGCCCCAGGAAGAGGGGATGTCGTTCATGCGGCGATAGTAGATGGCGCGCTCGTTGTTCCAGGAGCGGAACACGGCCTTGATGGCCTCGATCAGCTGCACCTTGGGATCCTGCGGGAACTCGACGCCCATTTCATTCAAATACAGGGCCTTGTAGCGCTTGACGACCTCCTTGAGGTTGTCGGCGGAAAGGTCGGTGTCGTACTTGGCACCGTTTTCTTCCTTAACGGCGTCCAAAATGGCTTCGAACTTGGGCTTTTCGATCTCCATAACGACGTCGGAGAACATCTGGATGAAGCGACGGTAGGAGTCATAGGCAAAGCGCTCGTTGCCGGTCAGCCTGGCCAGGCCCTGCACAGCCACATCGTTGAGGCCCAGGTTCAAAATGGTATCCATCATGCCGGGCATGGAAGCGCGCGCGCCGGAACGGACGGAAACCAGGAAGGGATTGTCCAGATCGCCAAACTTCTTGCCGCAAACCTCCTCGGTAATGGCAAGCGCTTCATAAATCTGCGCCTCGATATCCTCGCCGATCTTCTCGCCGTCCTCGTAATAACGGGTGCAGGCTTCGGTGGAAACGGTGAAACCCTGGGGCACAGGAAGACCCAGGCTGGACATCTCCGCCAGGTTGGCACCTTTGCCGCCCAGCAGATTGCGCATGCCCGCGTTACCTTCCTTAAACAGGTACACATACTTTGGCATTTTACGACAACCTCCTTAATAATAAAAACACCGCATTTTATACAATCACTCTCATTGGATGCAGATGCTTGTTTTTGCCTGAAATGGGCAGTTTCCACAATGTGGAACATACACTCTAGTCATTATAAACGACCATGGCACCGCCCGCAATTGTTTTTTTGCAGTCTACTGTAAAAAAAATGTAAATGAACGTCGTTCACAGGCATAAACCCGCGCATAAACGCTCTTTTTTCGTTTTTATTTGCACAAATTCCTGCACTGCCTGTTTGTTGTTTTTTCCAGTATGGGCAAGAGCATGCATTTTGCTGGCTTTCCGCGCACAGCAGACGCGGGCAAACACAGCGCTAGAAACGTATATGCGCCTTTAAATAATCGAACAGGCTCTGCGTGGTCTTTTCCTCAAAGCGCAGGAAAAACTCCCGCTCGGAAATATCGCCCAGGTAGTGGGCGTCCGAGGAGTTGAGGATCAGATACTCGCCCGTATCCGTGGGGTTTGGCAGCTTTTTGTACACCTCCACTGCCGCATAGGGTTCGGTCAGCGATAAAAAGCCAAGGTTTGCCACCATGGAGTTGGACGTTCTGTTGATATGCGCCGGCACCACAATGCCGCCGTGCTCCATGCAAAGCGCAGGCAGCGCATCGGTCGGGATGTCCGTGGCCTGCAGCAGGAGCTTTCCGTACTGGCCGACGATCTCGTCCTCCTCGTTTCTGATCTGCTGCTCGCCAAAGAGCATGGGCATGTTCTCCACCGGCGGCAGGTGCTCCTGTACGAGGCGGCCAAAGGCGCTGGCCTTTTCCACGTCCGGAAAGTAGCACAGCATGTGCACTTCCTCGCGCGTGGTCACCTCCATGCCGGGCAAAAGGACGATGCCGTAGGCCGCGCAGGTCTTTTCGATGGCGGGCAGGTTCTGCCAGGCGTTGTGATCCGTGAGCGCAATGGCATCCAGGCCCTTTAAGTAGGCCATGCCGGCGATGTTGCCGGGCGTCATCTGTTCATCGCCGCAGGGAGAAAGGCAGGAATGGATGTGCAGATCCACAGCGAAAGCCATGGCTCTCCCCTATCCTTTCACAGGCCTGGTCAGGCCCAGGCCGTACAGCTCGCCTGCGATCTCAAAGCCGGTCTTGTCGCTGGAAAGCACGGGGATGCCCTCCTCCAGAGCCTTATCCAGCACGGCTGCGTCCACCTCGATGGACTCAGGAATGATCACGCAGCTCAAATCCAGCAGTGCCGCCACGGCCACCACGTTCATGTGGGTCATCACGGTGATCCACGCGGTGCCCTGGCAGGCCCTTGTCATAACCCAGCTGAGCAGATCGCAGCAAAAACCGAACGACGCTTCCCCTTCCAGCGAAACGCCGGGATTGAGCAGCTTCAAATCGCATTTTTGCATAAGTTCGGCGACTTTCATGTCTTTTCTTCCTCCTCCTGCGGCGGCCAAAGACCGCAGCGGACGTTCTTATCCTTACTTATGATACCACATTTTTGCTCATCTGACAGCAAAAATCATCCGCCCCCGCACATTTTGTACGGGGGCGGAACTCATTTTATTTTCCCTTGGAATAACGCGCGCCGCCCGAGCCGAAGGTGTATCCCTGCCGCTCGTAGGCGTTCATCCAATCGCGCATGCGCTCGGTGAATTCCCGATTGCTGGTCGTCTTTGCCATCAGGGAAAGCAGCTGGTCCGTGGCGTCCGTGGTGTTGGAGGACGAGAGAAGCTTGCGGATGTTGAAGCTGCATTCCATCTCTTCCGCCGAGAGCAGATATTCCTCGCGCCGCGTGCCGGAGCGGTTCAGGTCGATGGCGGGGAAGATCCTTTTTTCCGACAGGCCGCGGTCCAGGTGTATCTCCATGTTGCCCGTGCCCTTGAACTCCTCGTAAATAATATCGTCCATGCGCGAGCCGGTCTCTACCAGCGCCGTGGCGATGATGGTCAGGCTGCCGCCGCCCTCGATCTTGCGGGCGGCGCCGAAAAAGCGCTTGGGCTTGTGCAGCGCGCCCGGGTCCAGGCCGCCGGAAAGCGTGCGGCCCGTGGGCGGAACCACGAGGTTGTAGGCGCGGGAAAGCCTGGTGATGGAATCCAGCAGGATTACCACGTCCTTGCCCTGCTCCACCATTCGCTGGGCACGTTCAAAGACGATCTCCGCCACGCGGGTGTGGTGCTCGGGCAATTCGTCAAAGGTGGAATAGACCACCTCGCCGGAGATGGAGCGCTGCATGTCCGTGACTTCCTCCGGTCGCTCGTCGATCAAAAGGACGATGAGCTTGACGTCCGGATAGTTCTTTTCCACCGAGGAAGCGATCTTTTTGAGCAGGATGGTCTTGCCCGCCTTGGGGGGTGCGACGATCAGGCCGCGCTGGCCTTTGCCGATGGGCGAAAGCAGGTCCATCACGCGCAGGGCCAGGTCGGAAGGATCGTCCTTGCGCTCCATGGTATAGCGCTCATCGGGGAACACCGGCGTCAGTTCGTCAAAATTGCGGCGCTGTTCCGCAGGGCGCGGCGCCTCGTCGTTGATGCTTTCGATGAACAAAAGGGCATAATAGCGCTCGTTTTCTCTGCGCGGACGGGTCTTGCCCTTGACCAGGTCGCCGGTGCGCAGGCCGAAGCGGCGGATCTGCTTGATGGAAACGTATACATCGTTGGGACCCGGCAGATAGCCGCTGCAGCGCAGAAAGCCGTAGCCCTCGGGCATCAGTTCCAGCACACCTTCGCAATCGCCGCAGTCGCCGCTTGAAAGCAGCTCGCTCACCGCCGGCTTGGGCGCATCGGAAAGCTGGGGAACGGTTTCCGCTTTCTTATCAGCCATCACAGCGGGCTGCACGGGCGCAGCCTGCTCTTGCGCTGCCGCGGGAGAAACAGGCGCAGGCTCCGGCTGTGGGGCTGCTGCCTCTTCTGCTTTTTGTACGTCAGGCGCAACAATGTTTTCGGGTAAAACAGCCTTCTTGGCGCGCCGGCCGGGCACCGGCGTTGCCAGATCCTCCAGCTTGACCACGATGCCTTCTTTCTCCAGCATTTTTTGGATCAGTTCCCTCTTGGGATAGATCGTCGGGGAAGCGACCCCCATGTCCTTTGCTATGCGGCGCAGCTTAAGCAGGCTGATCGCCTCGTACTGTTCAAGCGTCATTTTGTCTCTCCCTTTCCGGCAGGGTTTTTTCCCGGGAACCGGGCCACCGCCACGTCCCGCTGAATCGCCTGCTCCACCCAATGAGAAAACCGATCGTATTCGCCGCCGGTGCAAATCTCATATCCGGCGTCTTCCAGCATCTGCCGCGCTTTAATCAGCGGCAGCGTATTGCTGTTGAAGGAAAGCGCAACCCCCGCTCCCGGCAAAAGAGCACTTTTCCAGGCGATCAGGGCTTTTTTCATCATCGCATCTAGCGCGGTGCGGTCCTTTCCGTCGCGGCTTTCGTGAAACACGCCGTAGGGAAGATCGCACACCAGCGCATGGGCGAACGGCTTTTGCGCGTAGTAACGGAAGTTGAGCGTGTCACCCTGCACCAATTCCAGCGAAAACGGCTTGTCGCGCATTTCCTTTGCGTCCTGGGCAAAACAAAACTGCGTCTTTCTGGCAGGCTCTGCGCCGGGCACGGTGAGCGACTGCTTTTTTAGCTCATACTTATATCGGTTGTATTCCAGGTACCTCTTTAGGAATTGTTCCGTTTGCTGGACGTCCGTCTTGTCTATCTCCACACCAACGGCCTTATAGCCGCGCCGCAGCGCTTCAAACAGCGAGGTGCCGCGCCCGCACATGGGATCCAGCACACAGAGCGATTCGGAGAACCTGTCTCGGTAGGCCGAGGAAAACACCGCCGTGTTGATCAAAAGGCCGGAGAACATCTCGTTCGTCTTGCCCTTGTACTTGAGGATTCCGGAAATGTCCGTGCCGAGGAGCAACCGATTGCCGGCCTGCAAGGGCTGCATGCACTCCCCTTCCACGGCGAATACGGCGTATCCGCTGGAAAAGCGCGCAAGCCGCGAGCGCAGCGCATCGTCGTACGCATCTGCCTCAAAGCAGAGGAATTCGATACCGGAAAGCTCCTGAAAAAAGGGCTTGCCGACGCCTTCGCAGGCGGAAAGCAGTATCCCAAGCTCCGCCAGGGAAAGCTCTCGCAGGGATGCATAATAACGTGAATTTGCATGAGGCCATAGCAAAATGGCGATCGTCATACCAAAGGATACCCTCCCAAGACTCATTCTATGCCAAAACGCCCAAAAAAAGCCATTGAACACACCGCTGCCGCAGCAAAAAGCGCGCACAGACAGTATTGAATTGAAAGCATTCTTAACAAGGATATGCAATGGAAGCAGCTGCCCACAAGTAAGTCGTCGGGCAAGATTCGGGGAACGCCGGCGCATGGCAAAATATGCCTGCACTGAACGCAGAAAAAGCGCATGGCTTAGCCACAACCAGGGCTGCAGATAAGCAAATGAGCGATAAAAGATTTGGTATTTGTTCTATACTAGCACATCAGTAGCAGAAAAACAAGGGTTGTTCAAAGAAATAGTATTGATATCATAAATTCTCAGCGTTAGGAATAACAGCGGTCACGCCTGTTCCGTCCGGAAGGGATAACCCAAACCGCGACGGTATTCTCCGCAAATAAAAACATCGTCGCAAAGCACTAAGCCTTGCGACGACGATGGAGGTGCCACCCGGATTTGAACCGGGGAATGAAGGTTTTGCAGACCTTTGCCTTACCACTTGGCTATGGCACCATTTTAGTTTGCCCACGCAATCGCGTGGGCAAACCGCTCGTTGGAGCGGTAGACGAGATTCGGACTCGCGACATCCACCTTGGCAAGGTGGCACTCTACCACTGAGCTACTACCGCATCAATTGGTGCCTAGGGGCGGAGTTGAACCACCGACACGTAGATTTTCAGTCTACTGCTCTACCAGCTGAGCTACCCAGGCAAAAATGGCGACCCGGAAGGGGCTCGAACCCTCGACCTCCAGCGTGACAGGCTGGCATTCTAACCAACTGAACTACCGGGCCACGATTTGTGGTGGGAACAACAGGGCTCGAACCTGTGACCCCTTGCTTGTAAGGCAAGTGCTCTCCCAGCTGAGCTATGCTCCCCCACCGATGTCCGCCGGACACACCAGCGCGACGACATGGATTATTATATCCATGCACAAATCCTTTGTCAAGTCTTTTTTGTTCATTTTTTAGGCGGTGAGTTTCCAGATATAACCCAGCCATCAACGCCGGATCGTTCGCAGAAAAATACGTGAAAAAATGGGCTGTATTCGGCTGCATAAAGCCAAAACGGCGGCCGTCCGCATGGCTCGTCGGACGGCCGTTCCCTCGCTTTTTAAGGTTCTGTTCGCAGCTTAAGCGGCCGCGCTTTCACCGCTGAGCTTTTCGCGGATCACGCGCAGGGCCTCCTGCAGCTGCAAATCATTTTCGTCCGTGCGCAGCAAGGGATTGCTGACCAGGTCGTCCGGCAGCTCCACAACAAGATCGGGATCCAGTCCTTCGCCGTGCCAGTTGCGGCCCTTGGGCGAATACACGCGCACGGTCGTCAGGTACACGCCGGAGCCATCCTCGTTCAGCTGCATGGTCGATTGGCCGATGGCCTTGCCGAAGGTCTCGGTGCCGATGATCGTGGCCGCGTCGTAATCCTGCAGAGCTGCGATCAGCACCTCGCTGGCACTGGCAGAATTGCCGTCGCAAAGCACCACCGTCTCCACGCCCAGGTATTTGGCGTCGGAACGGAAGGTCGTGCGGTCGCCCTGCTTGGTTTCCGTATAGAAGATGACGCCTTCCGGCAGGAGGATATCCGCGATGCTCTGCAACACGCCGCTGTCCCCGCCGCCGTTGTTGCGCAGATCGATGATCAACGCCTTCATCTTCTGTTTTTTGCCGTACTCCACAGCTTCCTTGAAAGCCTTATCCGCATGCGTGGAAAAGGAACTCAAAGTGATCAGCAGCGTATCGTTTTCGACCATGCGATAATCCACATCGATCACCTCCACCAGCTTGCGGGTGAGGGTGTAAACATGCTGCTCGCTGCCGCGCAGAAGGGTGATCTGCACGGAGGTGTTCTCCTCCCCGCGGATGCGGGTCGCGACTGTCGTCTGATCCAGACCGATAACGGGTTCGCCGTCCACCGCGTACAGCTGGTCTCCCACCTGTGCGTCCGTCATGGACAGGGGGCTTCCGGGATAGATTCGCGTGATCACCATGGCGCCTGTCTGCGGGTCCATCAGGAAGGTGCCGCCGATGCCCACGTATTCGCCCTTGTCCTCCTCCATGAGGGCGTCCATATCCTCGCTGGTCAAATAGGTGGAATAGGGGTCGCCCAGGCTGTCCACCATGCCGTAGGCCGCACCGTCCATCAGACTTTGCCCGTCCACATCCAGATAGTAGTTCTCGTCCAGGGCGTTGGATAGCACTTCCAGCTTTTTGTACTGTTCAAGCAGCGCATACTCTTCCTTGGTGATGGACACGGTTTCGCCCTGCTGCAGCCTGCGCACGGACAAAGCGAGCATGGTCGCACTACAGGTAACGATGGCCGTGACCAGCACGAGGACGCAGGTATATATAACTATGGAGATGGTTTTTTTCATAGGGCCCGAAAAGCCTCCTTAGGGGAATGAAAATGTCCTACTGTTTGCTTTCGCTGCGCCGGCCGAGCATCCGCAGCATGCGGAAGGTGATGGCGTCCTCAAAGGTCCTCAGGTCCAGTCCGGTGCTCTTTTGCACCTTATCCAGGCGGTAAACGAGGGTGTTTCTGTGGATGTACAGCCGCCTTGCCGCCTCGGATACGTTGAGATGACAGTCGAAAAAAGTGTCGATGGTACGGACCATTTCTTCGTTGAAGACGCGCATATTGCGCCGGTTGAACAAAAGCTCATAGTACTTCTTCGCCGTGGCGGAAGGAACCTCCTGCAAAAAGCGTTCCACCATCAGGGAACGATAGAGGAACACCGCCTCGCCCGGGTGGAAGGTGCGGCCGATCTCCAGAGCGCTGCGCGCCTCCTGCAGGCTTTCGTACAGCTTCTGCAGCTGGGAAACGGGCTCGCCGATGCCCGCGGAAAAGCCGACGCCGGATTCCTCGCGCACGGTATCGGCCACGGCCAGGACGAATTCCGGCAGCTCCTGGAAAACCACATGCTCCATGCTGCGCACCAGGGCGACGGAATTGCGGCCCAGGGCCACGACGCAATCCTCACTGCTGCCGTCGAACAGCTCCGTCAGGGCGCTGACAATGGGCTGCGCATTGCCGTCGGACTGGAACAGCAAAACGCAGCGTTCCGCCTCCAGCATCACACCCAGCTCGATCGCCTGCGTTTCCAGTTCGGTACCGTTCAAGTTGTCCTGGAGGATGCGGCGGTACATATCCTCGCGCGTGGGCGTGCCAGAATCGTTTTTCAGCAGCACGGATACCAACGTGGACGCAAGGCGCAGCGTCTGTTCCGCAGCGGGAAGAAGCTCGGGCAGCGCCACATAGATCGGCGGTGTGCCGCTCAGCTTTTGAAACAGATAGCCGTCCTGACGCACAAGGCCATCCTCCGTGCGGCTGTCCGGTTTGGAAAGGCGGCTGGGTTCTCCATACGGATAGATGGTCTCCCCCTGCGCGTCCAACACGGTAATGGGCAGCCCGATGCCGTGTAAAGCCCTTTCCAGGCTCTCATACAAGTGTCTGTCCAACATGGCGCTAACTTTACTCCTTTGCGGCCTTATGAAGGAACGCCGTGGCAGACAAGCAGCCACGGCGTTCTGTGAAAAACATGATTGGAGAATCGATTAACGATCGAGGATGGTCTGCTCGGTGTCCACATCGAAGAAGTGGAGCTGGTTGGCATCCAGAGCAACCTTGATCTTGTCGCCGGTGCGGGAGACCGAACGGGCATCCACACGGGCGGTAATGGTAGCATCGGTGCCGGTGGTGCGCAGATACAGGTAGGTCTCAGAGCCCATGAGCTCGACCAGGTCGACGTCCACATCGATGATGGAGTCGGGGCTGTTCTGCAGGAAGAGCTGCTCGTCATGGATGTTCTCGGGACGAACGCCCATCTTCACGGTCTTGCCGATGTAGCTGTCAATGCCTTCCTTGAACTTGGCCAGCTTGCCCTCGGGGATCTTAACGGAGTTCTCACCGAAGTTAGCGTACACGCCGTCGTCCTTCTTGACCAGCTCAACGTCGATGAAGTTCATCTGCGGGGTGCCGATGAAGCCGGCGACGAACAGGTTGGTGGGATAATCGTACAGGTTCTGGGGAGTATCCACCTGCTGCACGAAACCATCGCGCATAACCACGATGCGGGAGCCCATGGTCATGGCCTCGGTCTGGTCGTGGGTAACGTAGATGAACGTGGTCTGCAGCTTCTGGTGCAGCTTGGTGATCTCAGCACGCATGGCAACACGCAGCTTAGCATCCAAGTTGGAAAGAGGCTCGTCCATCAGGAAGACCTTAGGCTCACGAACGATAGCACGGCCCAGAGCAACACGCTGGCGCTGACCACCGGACAAAGCCTTGGGCTTACGGGTGAGCAGGTGCTCGATGTCCAGGATCTTGGCGGCTTCCTTAACGCGGCGGTCGATCTCAGCCTTGGGGGTCTTGCGCAGCTTAAGGCCGAATGCCATGTTGTCATACACGGTCATGTGGGGATACAGAGCGTAGTTCTGGAAAACCATGGCGATGTCCCTGTCCTTGGGGGCAACGTCGTTGACCAGCTTGTCGCCGATATAGAGCTGACCATCGGAAATCTCTTCCAGGCCGGCAACCATACGCAGGGTGGTGGACTTACCGCAGCCGGAAGGTCCAACCAACACTACAAACTCTTTATCTTCGATTTCAAGGGTGAAATCACTGACTGCGGTTACACCGCCGGCATAGACCTTGTAAATGTGCTGCAAGGATACGCTTGCCATAAAGACTACCTCCCGTACATTCGTTTCTTTTCTTCATGCTTAGCCTTTAGCATAGTGTTATTATATCTTGTACTTTGAAATTTTTCTACTGGTTATTTTCACAAAAACCCAAAGGCATTTTCTAGTAAAGCCCACAAACTAATTACAAATTTATTACATTATTGCCGAGCCGTCACAATGCAATGCAACAAAACGTTGCCGCTTGTGTCTGTCCGAACATGCTATCCTTCCAAAGCCTTGTGCTCTGCCCCATCTGTATGAGAATAGAGGTCAAATGCGGCTGAAAACAGGCAAAAGACAAGATCGACAGCAGCTGCCGGCAGTGCGGTTTTGCCGCCCCATGCTGTGCGCAGGATAAGGCAGCGGCAGCGCATTGCAGCAGCAGACGTGCCGAAGGACCTAAAGCCTGCATGAAAAAAGTGCCGCCATGGCAAGGCATCCCGTCGGAATCCTTGCAGGCTGCCCTTTCATCTCTTTATGTTTATAATACCCCTTCCCGTCCTGCGCTGTCTACCCGAAATCCCTCGTCAGTCCTATTAAAACCCTGCCCTCCCCCATCCTTTGAATCGGGGCGGCGCGCTTCTGGACAAATCGCGGCCGCGGGGCGTATAATACATACGAGTATAGTAGCTTGCAAAGGGGTACTTGCGCATGGACAACCGACCCATCGGCGTTTTCGATTCCGGCGTGGGCGGCATCAGCGTTTTGCAGGAGGCGCTCCGCCAGCTGCCGCGGGAGCATTTCCTGTTTTATGGCGACAATGCCAACGCGCCGTACGGGGATAAGGATCTGGCGGAAATACGCCGCTGCATCCGCGCCGTGGTGGATCATCTGCTGGATCGGGACATCAAGGCCCTGGTCATCGCCTGCAACACAGCCACCAGTGCCTCCGCCGCCCAGCTTAGGCAGGAGCTTTCCATTCCCGTGATCGGCATGGAGCCCGCTTTAAAGCCCGCCAGTCTCCTGCGCCACGGCGGGCAGGTGTTGGTGCTGGCAACCGATGCCACCTTGCACCTGGAAAAGTTTCGCCTTTTGATGCAGCGCTACGGCCAGGGGGCCGTGCCCATCGTCGGCAGGGGCCTTGTGGAGCTTGTTGAAAGCGGCCGGGCCGATTCCGAGGAAGCGTATCGGCTATTGGAAAAGCTGTTCCGTCCTTACATGGGCGCGCCCATCGACGCCGTAGTGCTTGGCTGCACGCATTACCTTTTCCTGAAGCCTGCCCTGTCCCGCCTGCTGCCGGACGTTCCCCTTGTGGACGGCAATTTCGGCACGGTGCGGCAGCTTGGCCGCATATTGGAAATGAACGATCTTTTGTCCTGCCCCAACGCATCCGGCGGCTATACGCTTTTATCCAGCGGCGGGGAATCGTCCGTGCAATTGATGCAAACACTCCTTCAATCCCCGTAATTGGGATAAACTGGTGCTTAAAAGAAAGGAAGCTGCCAATCCTATGGAAGATAAGTTGCTGCTTCAAAGCCATCCCGGTGAGCGCATCCATTTTGTGGGCATCGGCGGCTCCTCCATGCGGGGGCTTGCACGCTTAGTGCGCGGAAGGGGCTATACGGTCACCGGCTCGGACCGCACCGCTTCCCACGCCACGGAAAAGCTGATGCGCGAGGGGATCGACGTGGTCATCGGCCACAAGCCGGAAAATGTGGACGGCGCGGGCCTGGTGGTCTACACCGCGGCCATCGCCTGGGACAATCCCGAGCTTGTGCGCTGCCGCGAAGCGGGTATCCCCGCCATCGAGCGGGCGGAGCTGCTCGGCCAGCTTTCCGATGAATTCTCCCGTTCCATCTCCGTATGCGGGACGCACGGGAAGACCACGACCACCTCCATGCTGACCACGGTATTGGTCAAGGCGGGCCTGGACCCCACCATCCACATCGGCGGCGAGCTGGACCTGATCGGCGGCAACGTGCGTGCGGGCAAAAGCGACCTGTTCGTGACGGAAGCCTGCGAGTTCAAGGCCAGCTTTTTGACGCTGCATCCGAGCATCGCCCTGGTTTTGAACGTAGATGCCGACCATCTCGACTTTTACAAGGATATCGAAGAAATCGAAGATACCTTTGCCAAATTCCTTCTGCAGCTGCGGCCGGGCGGCTATGCCGTGCTCTGCGCGGACAACGCTCGCTGCTACGCGCTGAAGGATCGCGTGCCCTGCAAATGCATAAGCTACGGCCTGGACAATCCGGCCGCCGACTATACGGCAGCAGAGCTTTCCTTTGACGAGCAGATGCACTTCAGCTTCAGGGTGCTGGAGCGCGGCAGCGAGATCGGTTTCGTGCGCCTGTCCGTTCCCGGCAGGCACAACGCCTTAAACGCCCTGGGCGTGATCGCCTGTGCCCGGCTCCTCGGCCTCTCCATGGAGGAGATCGCGACGGCGCTGGAAAGCTTCCACGGCGCGCACCGCCGCTTTGAACACACCGGTGATGTGGACGGCGTGCATCTTTACCACGATTACGGCCACAATCCCGAGGAATACCGCACCGTGATCCCCGTGGCGGCGGCCCTTCCCCACGGAAAGCTGTTCGTCGTCAGCCAGCCGCACACCTATTCGCGCACCAAGGCGCTGTTCCAGGACTATCTCACCGCCTTTGCCGGCGCGGACGAGGTGCTGGTGACGGATATCTTCGCCGCGCGGGAAAAGGACCCCGGCGATATCCACTCCACCCAGCTGGTCGACGCCCTGCAAAAGCAGGGCGTGAACGCCGTTTATACGCGTGATTTTGACGGAACGGAAGCCTATCTGCGCGCCCACTGGCAGCCGGGCGACGTGATGCTGACCCTCGGCTGCGGCAACATCAACCTGCTCAACGAACAGATCGAAAAGCACGGCGATACCTCAAAGCAGTCCTGACGCCCAGAAGGAGACGCCCCATGCTTGACAAATCCCTGCCCTATGTAGACTTTTATATGCGCCTGTCGGCGGAAAAGCTCGACCAGCTTCCCGCCCCGGTCCTGCCGCAAGGGTATCGCTTTGTCCGATACGTACCCGGCAACGCGGCGGACTGGTGCCGCATCGAGACCTTGGTGCTCGAATTCCCCGGCGAGGATAAGGCGGCGGAGTATTTCGGCAGGGAGTTTTTTCCCTATGAAGCAGGTCTTGCAGAACGCATGGTCTTCGTGCTCGATCCCGCCGGCCTGGCCGTGGCCACCGCCACCGCCTGGTATCGGCAGATGGAGGAAAAAAGGCACAACCTGCTGCATTGGATCGCCGTCTGTCCCCAAAGGCAGAAACTTGGTCTTGGCCGCGCGGTGGTCACGCAGGCTCTGCGGCGCTTTGTGGAGCTTGATCAGGCCGGCGATGTATATCTGCACACGCAGACCTGGAGCTATCCGGCCATCGCCCTATACCACAGTCTCGGCTTTGTGATATTGAAGAAGAATCCCTTCACGAACGAAGAGATGCCCTACAAAAAGGGCCTTGATGTGCTTTCGCAGCGCTTGTCCGACGGCGTGATGGATTCCCTGCGCAGCACATTGGAATAAACAGCAATACATACAAAAAACGGCCGCTTCCCAAAAGCGGTCGTCTTTTTTGTGTACAAAACAAGCCCTGACAATGCCAGTATAGAGCCTTTTCTCAGGCTCTCCAGATGTTTTTGACGATCTGGCGCTGCCTTCCCTGGTAGGGACCGATTCCCCTATACAGATTCTGAAAGCCGCATTTTTCCATCACGCGGACAGAGGCGGCGTTTTCCGCCAGGCAGATGCCGTATATCTCTGGCAGCTTGTGCGCCGCGGCAATTGCGGGCAGAAAGGCCAAGACCGCCTCCGTTGCATAGCCGCGGCCGGTGTAACGCTTTGCGATGTGGTAGCCGATCTCCCAGCCCTCGTCGATCGGCACCAGCTGCACATAGCCGATGTTCTCGCCCGTTTTCAGCAGCACCGGATACACGAAGGGGCCCTCGTCTCCCCCATATTGGCCGATCAGAAAGTCCAGCGTTTCCCGTGCCTCCTGCTCGGTTTCAAACACCTCGTCGGGCACAAAGCGGCGATTGTCCTCGTCCAGGGAATTTTCATGCACGTCCCGCGCCATATCCGGCGTGAACTGCGTGATGCGCAGGCGTTTGGTTTCAAGATACATATGCCCGATTTCTCCTTTGCACCTGTTTTTCGTTGGCTGTCTTTTCCATCTTAGCGACAGTATAGCGCAAAAACACATGTAACTGCGGCGCCAAAACGGTTGAAAAAAAGAATGCGCCTACGTTCCTTCCAGGTGCATTCTTTTGATTCTACTTTTCATCCGTTGAAAGCTGGCGGACCAGGTTTTCGTCCGGATCAACGAACAGCGTGGTCTGGTTGGTGTAGATCACATAGCCGGGCTTGGCGCCGGAAGGCTTTTTGACATAGCGGCGCAGGGTATAGTCCACCGGCACATTCTGGCTGTTCTTGCCGCGGCTGAACCAGGCGGCCAGGCGGGCAGCTTCCAGAAGGCTGGCGCGGTCGGGATGGGCGCTGCGCAAAATCACGTGGGAGCCGGGCATGTTCTTGGCATGCATCCAGGTTTCCTCCGGCGCGGCGGAAAAGGTGAGCCTGTCGTTCTGCACGTTGTTCTTGCCCACATAGATGGGGATGCCGGCCGAAGATTTAAAGGCCATGGGCTTGGACACAGTCTCGCGCGCTTTGTTTTTGCCGGAGCTTTGGCGCAGGTAGCCCTCGCGCTCCATCTCGCGGCGGATCTCGTTTAATTCCTCCACGGCGACGCATTTTTCCAGGTTGTCCAGCTGCCCTTCCAGGTACTCGATTTCCTCCTCGTTTTGCCGCAATTGATCCTGCGTGAGCTCCGCCGCGGCCTTGAGCTTGTTATACCGCTTATAATAGCGCTGGGCGTTTTCCGCAGGAGAGAGCGATGGGTCCAGCTCTATGCGCACCAGCGGCATGTTTTCGTCGTAATAATCCGGCACCTCCACGACGGCCGCGCCCTTTTTCAGGCTGTGCAGCTGGGCGGTGATCAGATCGCCCTTTTTGCGCAGCTCGTCGCGGTCGCGGGCGTCCTGCAGCGTTTGCAGCTGGATGGCGCGCTTTTTCTCCGCGCGCTCCAAGGCGGTCTGCAGAAAGCGGCGCAGGGCGTGGGACTTTTCGCGAATGCGGTCCTGCCGGTCGCGCTGCAGGTAGAATTCCTCGATCGCCTGACTCAAGCTGTCGCAGCTTTTCTGCTGGCTTTCGCCGCAGGAAAGATAGGGAAAGGCCAGCATGTCCACCGGCGTGCCCGCATCGTCGAAAAGCAGCGCGGGCGCTGCCTGCAGCCTCTGGAAAAAACCATACAGGGACGCGGCCGCCTTTGGCAGCAGCTCTTGGCTTAAAACAGCCTGCTCCTCGCCGCAGATGCGGTAGCTGAGCTCGCGGCTGAGCTGGCCGGACACGCCGGAGACGCTTTGCAGTATGGCCTTGTCCAGCCGCTGGCCGATACAAGGCCTGAGCGCCTCGCAAAACGCCTCTTCTTTTGCCGTATAGGGATTGAGCTTTTCCTGCGCGGGCGGGTCCTCATAAAGCAGGCCGGGCAACAGCTCGCGCACGCGGCTGATGTCCTGCGTCACGTGCCTTGCGCAGTCAACGATGCGGCCCTGGTCTCCCACCAACACCAGGTTCGAGTGGCGGCCCATCACTTCCAGCACCAATGTCCTTTCGCAAAGGTCGCCCAGTTCATTCATGGATTCAAATAAAAAGTGCAGCACGCGGTCCGCGCCCTGCTGTTCCACGCGCAAAAAGCGCGCGCCGCCCAGGTGCTTGCGCAGCAGCATACAGAACATCGGCGGGGTATCGGGGCTGGTGAACGAAGCCTCGGACAGATGCGCGCGCGCATGGTTGGGGTTGGCGGAAAGCAGCAGCTTGCGGTTCTTGCCGCCGGCGCGGATGGTGAATACGACCTCGTCCTTTTCCGGCTGCTGGATCCTGTCCACGCGCCCGCCCGCAAGCGCCTGCGTCAATTCCCTGGCCACCAGGCCCAGGGTGATGCCGTCCATGGGCATTTGAAAAACAACCCCTTTGCTACTTGTTTGTGTTTGGCTAAGTATAGCAGGTTTTTGCCACGCAAACAAGCGCTCCCGGGCAGACAAACAGCCCTTTGGCCATCTTCTGCCAAAGGGCTGTTGGGGATCAAAGCTTTTCTGTCGTTTTAAGAAAGCGGAGTTTGTGCTATACTTTAGTTACAGTTCGGACTGCATCTGCGTCAGCGTCTGCCTGGCCTGATCGACCTTTTGCTTTTGCGCCTGCTCCGTCTGGTACCAGCC
>JBNRMU010000143.1:0-2588 GCA_050309765.1 Christensenellales bacterium | reverse complement strand
ATAAGGATATCCGCCAGAAGGTCATCAAGGCCCGCGACGAATACACCAAGTTAAAGGCCGTGTACGATGTGGAATACGCCAAGCAGTCCGAAAAGCTCACCGCCCTGCGCGCCGTGCGCGACGAGGCAGCCAAGGGCCTGGAGCAGGCGTATCTGGATCGCTACAACGCCATCCGCAGCCAGCGTATGCCCCCCATGGCAAAGCTGGTCAACGCCGACCAGTGCGGCGGCTGCAACATGTCCCTCCCGGCCGTGGTGATGCAGAACATCCGCAACAAGGATCGCATCATCGAATGTGAAAACTGCGGCCGCATCCTATACGTAGAAGACTAAAAAACCATGAGTATGCCGGGCGATCGCGCGCAAAAGCTGCGTGAGGAAAGTCCGAGCACCGCAGGGCAGGGTGCCGGGTAACACCCGGCGAAGGCGACTTCAGGGAAAGTGCAACAGAAAGATACCGCCCAAGTCCCGCAAGGGAACGGCAAGGCTGGAAAGGCGAGGTAAGAGCTCACCGGCGGTCTGGCGACAGGCCGGCCATGTAAACCCCATCCGGTGCAAGATTGATAGTGGAACACAGGTGGCGGCCCGTCACGTTCCGGGTAATCGCTTGAGTCGTCTGGTAACAGACGGCCTAGATAGATGATCGTCCAAGACAGAACTCGGCTTACAGACATATCTCATGGTTCTTATTCAAAAGCAAAGGGCGGACCGCTCGCGGTGCCCGCCCTTTTTTCATACCTTTTGCAATCATCTTCTCTCTTCGGAAAGGAGCATGCACTATTATGTCCATCGAAGCCGTCAAAAGCTACTTAAAAACCTATGCTCTGGCGGATCGGGTGCTCGTCTTCCCCGTATCCAGCGCCACGGTGGCCCTGGCTGCCGAGGCCGTGGGCGTGGAACCGGCGCGCATCGCCAAGACGCTGGCCTTCCAGAACGGGCCGGACAGGTGCCTCATCGTGGTGGCTGCGGGCGACGCCAAGGTGGACAACGCGGCCTTCCGCCACAGGTTCGGCTTTAAGGCGCGCATGCTCACGCCCGAGGATACCCTGCGCATGACCGGCCACGCTGTGGGCGGCGTATGCCCCTTCGCCCTGCCGAACGGCAAGGCCGAGGTATACCTGGACGAATCGCTTAAGCGTTTTGACGTCGTTTACCCAGCCGCGGGCAGCGACAACTCCGCCGTGCGTCTCTCGCCCGAGGAGCTTTTGCATTGCAGCGGCGCGCAGGGCTTTGTGGACGTGTGCAAAGGCTGGCGGAAGGAAGAACCCGTATGAAGCTTTTGTTCCTCATCGGCGACGGAGCCGTGGGCAAGATGACGGTGGGCCAGGAGCTTGCCAGGATCACCGACCTGCGCCTGTTTCATAACCACATGACCATCGAACCCGTGATCGAGCTGTTCGGCCACTACGACCACAAAACGGTGAATGAGCTGCGCGAGGTCATCTTTCAGAACTTCGCCGCCTCGGACAATTACGGTCTGATCTTCACCTACATGTGGGCCTTCGACCAGCCTTCGGACTGGGCCTATGTACAGCATGTCAGGGACATCTTCACCCCCTATGGCACCGAGTTTTACTGCGTGGAGCTGGTCGCGCCGCTGGAAATTCGTTTGGCCCGCAACGCCACGGAAAACAGGCTCCGCCACAAGCCTTCCAAGCGCGACCTTAGTTTTTCCAACGCCCTGCTGTTTGCCGCGGACAAAGAGCATCGTCTCGTAAGCTTTGAGGGTGAAATACCCTTTGAAAACTATCTGCGCATCGACAACAGCCATCTTTCGCCGCGGGATGCCGCGCGGCGCATCAAAGAAACCTTTAAGCTGTGATAAACGCAAACCGCCCGCCGAACAATCCGTTCGGCGGGCGGTTTTTTCTGTTCTTTAGTCCAAAAAGATGGGATTGGTCCAGGCGCGGCGGCCCTGCTCGTCCATCACGCCGGCGCGGATGTAGGAGAACTTATATGGCAGTTTGAATTGCGCCTTTGTCAGCGGCGTGCCCTCCGCACGGAAGATCGGACAGGGCCAGCGGCCGTAGCGGAAGACGATCTCCTTTACAGGCGAGCATTCGATATGCACCGCGCCGTCCTCCACATAAAAATCGTAGATCGCCGGCCCGCAGCTGGAATAAAACGCGCCCCTTTGCAGGGCCGTAAGAATGGAAGATACGTCCTTTTGCGCGCGCACGCATACATAGCCCTTGCAGTGCTGCTCGGGCGCGTGGCCGTCGTCCACGGCCAGGCCGAACCAGCGCTTGCCCTGCATGAGGATCTCGTCCCAATAGGCGGCGTTGGTGTCCAGCCCCTGCTCCATGGCGCAGCCGCTGTTCCAGATTTCCATGCCAAAGTAGCCCTCCAGGCGTTCAAACTCGCGCGCCGGCGTGGAGCTCCACTCGGGATGGCAGTAAAACACCAGGTTTCCCTTCTGCCGAACGGAATCGATCAGCGGCTGGAAGGAATCCTGCCCGTTTGTCAGGGAAACGCTTTCCACCGTTTCGTCCTGCAAAAAGCCGTTGCCTTTGTCCTTCTCCGGCCCGATGCACACCGTGTGCAGGCAATGGATACCCTCGCCCGGGAAAGCGCCGTCCACCTCCATGC
>JBNRMU010000142.1:0-6234 GCA_050309765.1 Christensenellales bacterium | reverse complement strand
GGTGCGTTCTGCGGACTGTACCGCGACTATGAACCCGAGCGCCGGGCGGAGGAAAGCTTTACCGCCGTGCCCTATTATGCCTGGAACAACCGCGGCGAGGGCGAAATGGCGGTTTGGATCCAAAGATAAAAACCAACAGAAAAGGGGAAACGATCATGAAGGTTTTGTTCGTCGGCAATAGCCACACCTATTTCAACGACATGCCCTATATCTTCGCCTATCTGTGCGCGGCAAAGGGCGTATGCGTGCAGCCCACCATGCTCACGCGCGGCGGCGAGTGCCTGGAAAACCACGCCAAGAGCGAGCAGGTGCTGTTCAATATCCGCTACGGCGAATACGACCTGTGCGTGCTGCAGGAGGTGGAAAGCGCCTTCCCCGGCGCGGAGGTGTACGGCCAGAGCGTGATGAAGCTGCTGGAGTATGCCAACGCCGCCAAGCTGCCCGTGGGCCTGTATGAGAACTTTGCGCCCGAGGGCAAGCCCGAGCGCCAGGAATACCTGTGCCAGACGGTGGAGACTCTGGGCGAAAAGCTGCGCCTGCCCGTGGCAAAGGCCGGCCGTGCTTTCGCCCTGTGCGCCAAGCGCTACCCGGAGGTGGACCTGTACTTTACGGATCGGCGCCACGCCTCGCCCGCGGGCTCGTACCTGGTGGCATTGTGCCTGATCCGCTGCCTGCTGGGCCTTTCCGTGCAGGGGCTGCCCGCCCGCATCGAGCACTGGGGCAACCCGGTGGTGGAACTGACGCCGGAAACGGCGCAAAAGCTCCAGCAGATCGCCATGGAGATATAAAAAAGACCGTTCCGCAAGAAAACGAACTGTTTAAGTAAAAGACAAAAAAGGAGAAATCACAAATGAAACAAAGCGTGGTTATGGCCGCCGACCCCTGCGGCTTTGATCTGAAGAACGCCATCAAGGCGGTCCTGGAAAAAGAGGGCTATCCAGTGCTTGATCTCTGCCCCGATGCACCCATGGAATACAGCGCCGCCGCCTGCGCGGTGGCAGGGACCATCCAGCGGGGCGGGGCGGACCGCGGCATCGCCATCTGCGGCACCGGCATGGGAGTCAGCATTGTTTGCAACAAGCATCGGGGCGTGTACGCCGCCCTGTGCGAAAACCTCTGGCAGGCCGTGCGCTCCCGCACCGTGAACAATGCAAACGTTTTGTGCCTGGGCGGGATGATCACGGGCGAATACCTGGGCGCGCAGATCGCCCTTGCCTGGATGCAGGCCGAGCACATGGTGGGCCTGGACCCGGAAATGCAGGCGCTGGTGCAGGGCGAGGCGGACAGGATCGTGCGTCTGGAGGAAAAGCTGTACGCAAACGACGGCCGCCCGCAGGAGTGAACATAATACAAAGAAAAGGCCCGCCGAAATCTTCGACGGGCCTTTTTGTAGATACCTTTATTGCCGATCCAGCCTTCTTTGGCGCAGGATGGCACAGGCAAGATAGGCGATGCCAAACAGCGCGGCCGCGGCGATCAGAATGAAGAGGAATTCGCGGGGCAGGTCAAAGCTGGTCGTCCGCATCCCTTTGATGAGCAAATGGGCGATGGGATAGCAGGCAAAGCCGATACACAGCCATTTGCATACCCTGCCGGCTTTGTGCTTGCGCAAAAGCAGCCATAAAAGCCCGCACACAAGGCTGAGCCCCACGGCCATCAAAACATAATAGCCGAGCGCCAGCCGCGGCAGAATCTGCACACCGCCGTTCATGGGCTGGCCGTACAGCAGCGTCTGCCGGCTGCCGAAGCCGTAAATCACCCGATCCGGCGCGGGATAGAGCACAAGCTCGCCGCCGCTTTGACCAAGGCCCGAGCGCTCGGCCCACTTGTTGGTGTAGGCGGCAAGATAGGCGGTGGTTTCGCCCGTTTCCTCGTCCGTCGCCATTTCGGTCTTAACGCCGGTCACGCGGCCGTCGTAAAGCAGATGCAGCGCCTCGCCCGCGCCGTCCTCGGCGGGCCGGACGCCCGCTACGGTCAAGAGGGAAGAATCATAGTCCAAAAAGCGCTGCGCATTTTCCCGCGCCAGCAGGCAGAACAGGGGCAAAAACACGGCCAGCGCTGCCAGCAGAACCGCCC
This sequence comes from Christensenellales bacterium, assembly GCA_050309765.1. Taxonomy (GTDB): domain Bacteria; phylum Bacillota; class Clostridia; order Christensenellales; family UBA1750; genus CALWRM01. The sequence continues at coordinate 4,158 of JBNRMU010000142.1, read as the reverse complement.
GCAGGCGGCGTTTGCGGATGCTTTTTTTGAGTGTCTGCAGGGCGGAGAGGTCCTCTGTCCGGGCCGGTTGCGGCTGCAGGAGCGCTTCCAGTGCCGCGCGGCAGTCCGCGCAGCCGTCCAGGTGCTGGGTTATCAGCATGCTCGTTTCCTGCGCACACAGCTTTTCTGCATACAGCGGCAATAGGTCGCGCACCAGATAACAGGGTAGGTTCATGTTTCTTCCTCCAATTGAGCGTTCAGCTTTTTGCGGGCCCGGTGGTAGACCACGCAAGCCCAGTTGCCGCTTTTGCCCATCAATTCGCCGATCTGCCTAAAACCGAGCCCACCCAGCGCGCGCAGGGAAAAGACCTCCCTGTACGGCTGCGGCAGGGCCTGAACGGCAAGCTGGGCGCGCGAGGCGTCCTCCCTTTGCAGGGCCAGGTCCTGAGGATCGCTGCCGACGTCCGTCAGGCCTTCCAGATCGTTAAGGGGCCGGGGCGGCTGCCTGCGCAGCGAGGAAAGATAGGCGTTTTTGGCGATGCCGCACAGCCAGGCGTACAGGCTGCTGTCGCCGCGAAAACCGTCCAGCGCCCGCAGGGCCTTGAAAAAGGTCTCCTGCGTCAGCTCCTGGGCTTCGTGTGCGTTTTGCGTCAGGCGCAGGGCGTAGCGGTATACGGGATCGAAGAGGCGGCGATAGATGTCCTCGAAGTCCTGCTCAGGCACATCCTCACCTCCCTTTTACTTATAAGACGCGTGAGCGGCCAAAATCTTACACACTTTTTGAAAAAAGAGAAAAAATCCTACCGCCGGGAAAAAGAAACGGCCCGCGAAAGCTCGCGGGCCATATGCTCTGCACAGGTTCTGTCAGGCCATTTCCTCGGGATGGAATACCTCGTCGAAGCGCTCGGCGGAAAGAAAACCCAGGGCCAGGGCAGCCTGCCGCAGGGAGATGTTTTCGGCATAGGCCTTTTTCGCCACCTTTGCGGCGTTGTCGTAGCCGATGTAGGGGTTGAGCGCCGTGACCAGCATCAGCGATTCGTACAGATTCTTGTGCATCTTTTCGCGGTTGGCGCGGATGCCGGCAGCGCAATTTTTGTCGAAGGATGCGATGGCGTCGGCAAGCAATCGCGCCGACTCCAGGAAGTTGTGGGCGATCACCGGCATGAACACGTTCAGCTGAAAATTGCCCTGCGAGGCGGCAAAGCCGATGGCCGCGTCGTTGCCCATCACCTGCACGGCCACCATGGTGAGCGCCTCGCACTGGGTGGGGTTCACCTTACCCGGCATGATGGAGGAGCCCGGCTCGTTTTCGGGAATGAAGATCTCGCCCAGGCCATCGCGGGGGCCGCTGGCCAGCCAGCGCACATCGTTGGCGATCTTCATCAGGTCCGCCGCCAACGCCTTGAGCGCGCCGTGGGCAAAGACGATCTCGTCCTTGGCGGTGAGGGCGTGGAATTTGTTCTCTGCGCTGACAAAGGGCTTGCCGGTCAGCTCGGCGATCTTTGCAGCCGCAAGCTCCGCAAAGCCGTTCGGACAGTTGAGTCCCGTGCCGACGGCAGTGCCGCCGAGGGCCAGGGTGTACAGGCCGCAAAGCGCCTGCTTAAGCTGCCCGCGCGTCACCTCCAGCATATTACGCCAGGCGCTGATCTCCTGGGAAAAGCGGATGGGCGTGGCGTCCTGCAGGTGGGTGCGGCCGGTCTTGACCACGCCCGCATTCTCCGCTTCCAGGCGCAGAAACGTCTCGCGCAGGCCGTCCATCGCCGGAAAGAGCCTGTCCGTTACGGCAAGGGCGCAGGCGATGTGCATGGCCGTGGGAAAGGTATCGTTGGAGCTTTGCGACATGTTCACGTGGTCGTTGGGGTGTAAAAGCTTTTCGCCCAGCAGCTCGTTGCCGCGGTTGGCGATCACCTCGTTGGCGTTCATGTTGGACTGGGTGCCGCTACCCGTCTGCCACACCACCAGGGGAAAGTGGTCCAGCAGCTTTCCGTCTGCCACCTCGTCCGCGGCCCGGCAGATGGCCTCGCAGCGCTTCTCGTCCATGCGCGCGGGCAAAAGCGCGCGGTTTGCAAGCGCCGCCGCCTTTTTCAAAATGCCGAAGGCGGAAATGATCTCCTGCGGCATGCGGGTGCCGCCGATCCTGAAGTTTTGCAGGCTGCGCTGGGTCTGCGCGCCCCAGTAGCGGTCGGCGGGCACGCGCATTTCGCCCATGGAGTCCCGTTCGATGCGTTCGTTCATTTATCATACACCTCGTCCGAAAAGGTTTGGAAAAAAGCCGTGCAGCCGCCGCTTGCGGCCGCAAAGGCATTATAGTATACTGATTTTGCGTCAGTCAAGCACACGGAAAGGAGCAGCGCACTTGAGAATCACAAACGACATTCAGTACGTTGGCGTCAACGACCACAGCATAGACCTTTTTGAGGGCCAGTATGTCGTGCCCAACGGCATGGCTTACAATTCCTACGTCATCCTGGATGACGAGATCGCCGTCCTGGACACGGTGGATGCCCGCTTCACCCACGAATGGCTGGACAACCTGCAGTCCGTTCTAGACGGCCGTACGCCAGATTATCTGATCGTGCAGCACATGGAGCCCGACCATTCGGCCAACATCGCAAACTTCATGCAGACCTATCCCAAGGCTCTCATCGTATCCTCCGCCAAGGCCTTTGCCATGATGAAGCAGTTCTTCGGCACGGACTTTGAGGATCGGCAGATCCTCATTTCCGAGGGCAGCAAGCTGAACCTTGGCCGCCATAACCTGCAATTTGTGGCCGCGCCCATGGTACACTGGCCGGAGGTCATGGTCACCTACGACGCGACCGACAAGGTGCTGTTCTCCGCGGATGGCTTTGGCAAGTTCGGCGCGCTGGACGTGGACGAAGAGTGGGACTGCGAGGCCCGCCGCTATTACTTTGGCATCGTCGGCAAGTACGGCGCGCAGGTGCAGGCCCTGCTCAAAAAGGCGGCGGGGCTGGATATTAGGATCATCTGCCCCCTGCACGGACCCGTCCTTACGAACAACCTTTCCCATTATCTGAATCTGTACAACATCTGGTCCTCCTATGGCGTGGAGAGCGACGGCATCGTAATCTGCTACACCTCCGTGTACGGCAACACCAAAAAGGCCGTGGAACTGCTCGCCAATCTTCTGCGCGACAAGGGTTGCCCCACCGTGGCGGTGCACGACCTTGCCCGCGGCGACATGGCCGAGGCGGTGGAGGACGCCTTCCGCTACGGCAGGCTGGTGCTTGCCACCACCACATACAACGCCGAGATCTTCCCCTTTATGCACACCTTCATCACCCACCTGACCGAGCGCGGCTACCGCGACCGCACCGTGGGCCTGATCGAAAACGGCAGCTGGGCGCCCCAGGCCATCAAGGTGATGAAAAAGCTGTTTGAAAACAGCAAGAATATCCGTTTCCTGGACAGCCAAGTCACCATCCGCTCCGCCCTGAGCGACGAGAGCAAGGCCCAGATCGAACAGATGGCCGAGGAGCTTTGTGTGGACTACATCGCCAGGAGCGACAAGACCGCCGACAAGAACGACCTGAAAGCCCTGTTCAACATCGGCTACGGCCTGTACGTCGTTACCAGCAACGACGGCGTAAAGGACAACGGCCTCATCGTCAATTCCGTGTCCCAGGTCACCAGCGCGCCCAACCGCGTGGCCGTGACCATCAACAAGCAGAACTATTCGCACCACGTGATCAAAAAGACGGGCGAGATGAACCTGAACGTGCTGTCCCAGGACGCGCCATTCTCGGTGTTCGAAACCTTCGGCTTTGCTTCCGGCCGCACCGTGGACAAGTTCAAGGATCAGGAAAAGCTGCGCTCGGACAACGGCCTTGTGTTCCTGCCGCGCTATATCAACTCCTTCATGTCCCTGAAGGTTGAAAGCTACATAGACCGTGACACCCACGGCATGTTCATCTGCTCCGTGACCGAGGCCCGTGTGCTCACCAAGGACGAGACGATGACCTACACCTACTACCAGAACTATGTCAAGCCCAAGCCGCAGACGCAGGGCAAAAAGGGCTTCGTCTGCAAGGTGTGCGGCTACATCTACGAGGGCGACGAGCTGCCCGAGGACTTCATCTGCCCGCTGTGCAAGCACGGCGCCGCGGATTTTGAACCTATTAAATAAACAACAAGAAACGCGCAGCCGCCCCTTTCCCC
>JBNRMU010000141.1:0-17951 GCA_050309765.1 Christensenellales bacterium | reverse complement strand
CCCCATCAACATCCGCAACACCAACGATCCCTCGGCCCCCGGCACCATGATCGTGCGCTCGGACGAGAGCCACGTGCGTGGCGCCATCACCTGCGTCACGGGCCGCAAGGGCTTTACGGCCATTGCCGTGGAAAAGAACATGATGAATTCCGAGCTGGGCTTCGGCCGCCGCGTGCTGGGCGCTTTGGAAGAAAACGGTGTTTCCTTCGAGCATCTGCCCACCGGCATCGACACCATGACCGTCATCTGCTCGGATGAAAACCTGGCCGGCAAGATCGAGCAGGTCGTGGAAAGGATCCGTGAGACCTGCAACCCCGACCACATCGAGGTCATCTCCGGCCTGTCCCTGATCGCCACCGTGGGCCGCGGCATGGTGCGTTACCCCGGCACCGCCTCGCGCCTGTTTGCGGCGCTGGCCGAAGCGGGCGTCAACATCCGCATGATCGACCAGGGCTCTTCGGAAATCAACATCATCACCGCGGTGGAGAGCGCCGATTTTGAGCGCGCGGTCAACGCCATTTATGCCGCCTTTACCAAATAGGAGGATGTACCTTAAGATGAAACGGCTGCTCGCGGCGGGCCTTGCCTGCGCGCTGCTGGCCCTCGCCCTATCCGGCTGCGCCCGGAGCGAAAGCAGGGCGGCGGTCCTGTCCTGCGATGCGGGCGCGCCTGCGGCCGCCGTGCTGGCGGATGCCGCGCAGGGGGCTGTGCTGGCGCGGGCGGACAGCGACCGCGCCGCCCTAGAGCAGCTCTCGCAGGGCAATTGCCAGTTTGCCGTGGTGCGCGAGCACAGCCTGCGCGAGGCCCTCACCGGCGGCGATGCGTATTACGGACAGGCCCTGGATAACCTGGTGCGCCTGGACAATCTGCTGCTTGGCGCGTTTTGCGTGTTCTCCCTGGCCGGAGAGATCGATAATTGGCAGAAGGACGGCCTGGTGCTGGTGCTTAAAGACGGCGGCGCGGGCGAAGCGCTGGCCGGCCAGCTGACGGACGCCCTGGGACTTACGAACACCAGAGACTGCACCCGCGAGGAAGCGCTGCAGATGCTGAAAAAAGGCAACGTGCAGGCCGTGATGGGCCTGATGCTGCCGGAAGAACGCTTGGTCAAGGAGCTTTGCCGCTTGAAGGGCTCGGTGGTCCTGCCGGGCGTCGAGCTGGAGGCGCCGGCGGAGGAAAGGTCCATGACGCGGGCGCTTTTGCCCGTTTTATACGACGGCATGCCCTATGGCGAAACATTTTGCCTGTATGGCGCGTTGGTTACGGCGAAGCAGGTGGATGAGAAAACGCAGCAGTCCTTTCTGCACGCTGCCTCCGGCATGCAGGCCCATCTGCACAACCTGCCCAGGCTGCCCGTGGACGAGGAATGAACGCCCGCACGGCATCCATAAGATCAAAAGCCCAACACCCGGGCATACGCTATATTTAAGGAAGGAAGTATCGCATGCAGGGAAATCTGCTCCTCAAACGGGCCGGCGGCGAGGACGCCCAGGCCCTGTTCGAGCTGAGGTATAAGGCCTACTTGCGGCCCTACGCCCTTTATTCCTCCCCCGAAAGCCCCTGTCTGGACGGCCTGGAGACCGTGCAGAACATGCTGGAGGGCGAGGGCGGCCTGGAGGTTTACGGGCTGTACCTTGGCCGCGAGCTGGTGGGCGGCGCCGCGGTTTTGCCGGGCGAGGAAGCGGTCGGCATCCGCGAGCTGTATGTCGATCCCGCGCAGCAAAGGCAGGGCATCGGCACGCAGGCCCTGCATCTTCTGGAGGCGCGTTTTCCCGCCGCCGTATACACCCTGGACAACTGCGATGCGGCCCTGCAGCCGATGCTGGAAAGGTCCGGCTACCAGCCGAATAAGGAGCCGCGCATGCTCGGTCCCCGCTGTCGCATGCAAAGCTATGTAAAGCAAGCCTTTCAGCAGGTGGAGATCCTGCTCAGCCCCCTGCGGCGCGAGCAGCTGCCCCAGGTGGAAAACATGCTCAAGTCCCTGAGCGAGACGGAACTGTACAACTTCAGCGGCGGCGCCTACACGCAGATGCCCACGGTGGAAGCGCTCAGCGGCCAGCTCAGCGCCGGCAAGCATTACGCCGGGGCCTCCAGCCTGGAATTTGCCATCGAAGTGCCCGATTACGAGACGGTGATCGGCATCCTTTGCCTGACCGACCTGGAGTGGGAGATCAAGCGCGGCCGCCTATGCAACCTGCTCATCGATCCGCGCTGGCGGGGCAAGGGCATCGGCCGTTCCGCCGTGGACGGCGTGTGCCGCCTTGCCTACGAAAAGTACGGCATCCGCGGGCTGACCGCCAACGTGCTCACCAGCAGCACGCCGGCCCTCAGATGCCTGGCGCAGGCCGGCTTTACCGAGGCCTTCCGCCGCGAAAAGGTCTATGCCCTGTCCGAGGACGAATCGCTCGACTTCCTTGCCCTGATGTGGTGGGCCGAGGACAGTGCCAAAGAAGCGGACGCGCCCGCCCTCCCGCCGGAAGAAGAAACAGACGAATAAAACAAAAGGCTCCTGCTTAAAAACACAGGAGCCTTTTTTACAGGCTGTACCGGCTAACGGTTTATACAAGCAGCAGATAGACCATCAGGCCCAACTGCAAAACGGCCAGCAGCGGGAAGAACAGGCGAAAATACCAGTGCTGCGTTTTGTGGCGGAAGAAGAACATACCAAGGCAGCTGCCCGGCCCGCCCAGCAGGATCGCGACGGCAAAGAGCAACTTTTCCGGCACGCGCCAGCGATTGGCCTTGGCGCGCGCCTTGTCCGCGCCCATGAGGACAAAGCCTGCAAGGCTCATCAAAACAAGGACAATGCAATAGGGACGAAATAGTTCTGACATCGATACGGCCGCCTTTCTTTTTGTGATGAAAGCCTATATAATGGAAGCGGATGCGCCGCGCCCGCGGCGCAAGCGAACACGAATAAATGAAGGAGATGGCGTTATGATCCAGCTTGGCGCGCAGATGTATACGCTTCGCGAGTTTTGCAAGGACGCGCAGGGCCTAAAGGATTCCCTGAAAAAAGTAAAGGCCATGGGCTATGAGGCCGTGCAGATTTCCGGCCAGGGAGCCGATATTTCCGTGGAGCAGGTGGCAGATGCCCTGCAGGAGGCGGGGCTTGTCTGCGCCGCCACCCATATTTCCTTCGACCAGATGCTGAGCGATCTGCCCGCGGTCATCCGCATGCACAAGGCCTGGAACTGCCAGTATCCCGGCATCGGCTCCATGCCGGCCCGCTACCGCACCGGCGAGGAGGGCTTCCTTGCCTTTGCCAAGGAGGCGAGCGCCGTGGCGGAGCGCCTTGCGGACGAGGGTATGCATTTCCTCTACCACAACCACCAGTTTGAATTCCGGAACTTCTCCGGACGCACGGGCCTGGAGCTGTTGCTTGAAGAAACCTCGCCGGCGGTGCAGTTCGAGCTGGACACCTACTGGGTGCAGACCGGCGGCGGCGACGTGATCGACTGGATCAAGAAGGTCAAAGGCCGCATGGACGTTGTGCACTTTAAGGACATGGCCATCGACGAAAACGCCGCCCAGATCATGGCCGAGATCGGCCAGGGCAACCTCAACTGGGACGGCATCATCGCCGCCTGCCGCGAGATCGGCGTGCGCTGGTATTTTGTGGAGCAGGATATCTGCCGCCGCAGCCCCTTCGAGAGCCTGAACATCTCGCGCGAGTTTTTAAACGATAAGGGCATCGTGTAAGAAACGGGCGTGTGCCCGCGCAAAGGCTCCGGCGTCCGTCCGGAGCCTTTGCGCGCCTGGGCCGCAAAAACGCCAGAACGAATAAGGAGATACGCCATGCAGGCAGATGTGGAGAAAACACAGCAATACTACCGGGCAATGCCGCCGGAGGATTTATGCGGCTGCGCCCATTGCCGCAACTTTTATGCGCAGATCCGGCAAGTGTACCCGGATTTTTGCGCCTTTCTGGAAGGCCTGGGCGTGGATCCGCAAAAGCCGCACGAGCTGGTGCCCATCGAGCTGGACGGGCAAAGCATCTGCTACGCCGGCTGCATGTACGTGGTGCTGGGATCCTGCGAGGACGGCTTCACGGCCGCCGTCGGTGAGGTGGAGATCACAAAGGCCGACGCCTATCCGCCCACGGAGATCGCGCAGCCGCATTTTGTCCTGGAGGGGATGCCCATCGTTCTGCCGCTGCGTCTGCCGCAGGAGGAAAGGCCGTCGGGCCGCGGCGGGCCTCAAAGCGTTTGACATTCAACAGCTTACACATATAAAGATAAAAAGAAAGAAACACACCCGCGCGAAAGGCCTTTTGCGCGGCGGGGGAGGGTGCTGTTTTTATGCTCAGGAAAAAACGCAGGATGTATCTGGCCGGAGCGGGGCTGCTGCTTACCACGGTGATCTGGGGCTTCGCCTTTGTGGTCGTCAAAAACTCGTTGGAGACGATCCCGCCCATCTATATGATGGCGTTCCGCTTTTCTATCGCCGCCGTCTGCCTGATGCTGTGCTACGCAAAGCGCCTGCGTCTGCTGGACGGGGCCACCCTGCGCAATGGGGCGATCCTGGGCCTGTTTCTGTTTTTGAGCTACGTCTTTCAGACGATCGGCTGCAAGTACACCACGGCAGGCAAAAACGCCTTTCTGACCACGGTGTACGTGGTGCTGGTGCCGTTTTTGAACCTTCTGATCTTCCGCGTCCGTCCGGGCGCGCGCTCCATCCCGGCGGCGCTGATCGCCATCGTGGGCATCGGCCTGCTCTCCCTGCAAAAGGGCGAAAGCCCGATCAACATCGGCGATGTATTGACGCTCATCTGCGGCCTGGGTTTTGCCCTGCACATCGTGTTCATCGCCCGCTACACAGCCGACCAGGACCCAGCGCTTTTGACCATCGTACAGCTTTTTGTGTGCGCGCTGCTCTCCTGGCTGGGCGCCTTTTTGTTCGAGGGCGGCCTGCCCGCGGCCACGCTGGACAGATCGGTGGTCGTTTCCATGCTGTACCTTGGGCTTTTGTCTACCATGGTCGGCTTCCTTTTGCAGAACGTGGGGCAAAAGTACGTGCCGCCCGCGCCGGCGGCGCTGCTGCTTTCCTGCGAGTCGCTGTTCGGCGTGCTGTTTTCCACCTGGCTGCTTCACGAGCACATGACGGCGCGCATGTGGACGGGCTGCGCGCTGATCCTGCTGGCGGTGCTGCTCTCGGAGACGGGCTTGGGCCTGGACAGGTACCTGGAAGGCTGGCTGCGGCCCCGCAAAAAGGGCGGCGTTTCCGGGTATTAAGTAAAAAACACATTAAAAAAAGCCGTTTTGGTTGACGGCGTATGCTGAAACATGGTAATATAACAATCTGCATACTGAGGGTAATTTCGCCCTTTTTGCATGCAGATTTACCTTGTAAATTCATTGTACAACGAATGGCCGCAAATTGCAATGGGAATAATGAGTCCGATCAAACATTTCCAGGAATTGGTGCGGCCGTTTTCGTGCAATCGGGCCGATTCCCGGCCGGAAAGACCCAAGAGAGGTGTGTGGACAGATGGAGCATCAGCTAATGGTTCATGCGGAGCAAAAGGGCAAACGCACCAGGATGAGCTTTGCCAAGATCAAAGAAGTGCTGGAAATGCCGGATTTGATCGAGGTGCAGAAGAACTCCTACCGCAGATTCCTGGATGAAGATTTGCGCGAAGTGCTGGCCGACGTTTCCCCCATCACCGACTATTCCGAGAACCTGGTTCTGGAATTCACCGACTATTCCCTGGACAAAACGCCCAAGTACACCGTGGAAAAGTGCAAGGAGCGCGACGCCACCTACTCCACCGCCCTGCGTGTGAACGTACGTCTGCTCAATAAGGAGACGGGCGAGGTCAAGGAGCAGGAGGTCTTCATGGGCGACTTCCCCCTGATGACCGACAGCGGCACCTTCATCATCAACGGTGCCGAGCGCGTTATCGTCTCCCAGCTGGTCCGTTCCCCCGGCGTGTATTACGACCAGACCATCGACAAGGCGGGCAAGCTTTTGTTTGCCACCACGGTCATCCCCGGCCGCGGCGCCTGGCTGGAGTACGAGACCGATTCCAACGACGTGATGTGGGTGCGCGTGGACCGCACCAGAAAGCTGCCATTAACGGTGCTGCTGCGCGCCTTCGGCTACGGCACCAACGCCCAGATCACCGAGCTGCTGGGCGAGGAGGAGCATCTGCTCGCCACGCTGGATAAGGACCCCGCCGATTCCGTGGACAGCGGCATGGTCGAGATCTACAAGCGCCTGCGCCCCGGCGAGCCGCCCACAGTGGAATCCGCCACCAGCCTGATCAACTCCCTGTTTTTCGATCCCAAGCGATACGACCTTGCCAAGGTCGGCCGCTATAAGTTCAATAAAAAGCTGGCAGTCGCCGCCCGCATCGCCGGCCGCCGTGCCGCCGGCGATATTGTCGACCCCGCAACCGGCGAGGTGCTCGTCCACGAGGGCGAAACCATCACCCGCGAGGTGGCCAAACAGATCCAGATCGCCGGCATCAACTCCGTGGAAGTGGTCGTGGAAGGCAAGACCGTGCGCGTGCTTGGCAACAACTTTGCCGACGCCGCCGCGCTGCTGCCCTTCGATCCGTCCGAGGCGGGCTTGAGCGGTATGGCCTACCTGCCCGTGCTCAACCAGCTCAAGGAAGAATACAAGGACGATGTCGAGGGCTTAAAGGCCGCCGTTCGCCAGAACCTGGACCAGCTTTCGCCCAAGCACATCATCATCGACGATGTGGTGGCCTCCGTCAGCTATCTGCTGGGGCTCAACCACGGCGTGGGCAATATCGATGATATCGACCATCTGGGCAACCGCCGCCTGCGCTCCGTGGGCGAGCTGCTGCAGAACCAGATCCGCATCGGCCTGTCCAGGCTGGAGCGCGTGGTCAAGGAACGCATGGCCATCCAGGATATGGACGTTGTCACGCCCCAGGCGCTGATCAACATCCGTCCCGTTTCCGCCGCCATCAAGGAGTTCTTCGGCTCCTCCCAGCTGTCCCAGTTCATGGACCAGCCCAACCCCCTGGCCGAGCTTACGCACAAGCGCCGCCTGTCCGCCCTGGGCCCCGGCGGCCTCAACCGCGATCGCGCCTCCATGGACGTGCGCGACGTGCACCACTCCCATTATTCCCGCATGTGCCCCATCGAGACGCCTGAAGGCCCCAACATCGGCCTGATCGGCTCTTTGGCCACCTATGCCCGCATCAACGAGTACGGCTTTATCGAGGCGCCCTACCGCCGCGTGGACAAGGCGAACAAGCACGTGACCAACGAGATCGTGTACATGACCGCCGACGAGGAGGAGAACTACGTCCTTGCCCAGGCCAACGAAGAGCTGGACGAGAACGGCTGGTTCGTGCAGGAGCGCGTCACCGCCCGCCAGAAGGAGGACATCAACCAGTTCTCCCGCGACGATATCGACTTTATGGACGTCAGCCCCCGCCAGGTGGTTTCCGTGGCCTCGGCCATGATCCCGTTCCTGGAGAACGACGACGCCAACCGCGCCCTGATGGGCGCCAACATGCAGCGCCAGGCCGTGCCCCTTCTGGTGCCGGAAGCCCCTATCGTCGGCACCGGCATGGAGTACAAGGCCGCCCACGACTCCGGCGTGGTGATCCTTGCCCGCGAGGACGGCTTCGTTAAGAAGGTCTCCGCGGATGAGATCGTCATCCAGGACGAACACCAGGGCCTGCATACCTACAAGCTCATCAAGTTCACCCGCAGCAACCAGTCCACCTGCATCAACCAGCGGCCCATCGTGTCCGCCGGCGAAAAGATCACAAAGGGACAGGTCATCGCGGACGGACATTCCACCGATCAGGGCGAGATCGCCCTGGGCCGCAATATCCTCATGGCCTTTATGACCTGGGAAGGCTACAACTACGAGGACGCCATCCTGATTTCCGAAAAGCTGGTCAAGGAGGACGTGCTCACCTCCATCCACATGGAGGAATACGAATCCGAGGCCAGGGATACCAAGCTCGGGCCGGAGGAGATCACCTGCGACATCCCCAACGTGGGCGACGACGCCCTAAAGGACCTGGACGAGCGCGGCATCATCCGCATCGGCGCCGAGGTCAAGGCCGGCGACATCCTCGTTGGCAAGGTCACCCCCAAGGGCGAGACCGAGCTTACCGCCGAGGAGCGCCTGCTGCGCGCCATCTTCGGCGAAAAGGCGCGCGAGGTGCGCGACACCTCCCTGCGCGTGCCCCATGGCGAGTACGGCACCATCGTGGACGTAAAGGTCTTCACCCGCGAGAATAAGGACGAGCTGCAGCCCGGCGTCAACATGATGGTCCGCGTCTACATCGCCCAGAAGAGAAAGATCTCCGTTGGCGACAAGATGGCCGGCCGCCATGGCAACAAGGGCGTTATTTCCCGCATCCTCCCCGAGGAGGACATGCCCTTCCTGCCCGACGGAACGCCGCTGCAGATCGTGCTCAATCCCCTGGGCGTGCCTTCCCGCATGAACATCGGCCAGGTGCTGGAGACGCACCTCGGCTACGCGGCCAAGGCCCTGGGCTGGCACATCACCACCCCCGTTTTCGACGGCGCCCGCGAGGAGGACATCGCCGACTGCCTGCGTATGGCCGGCCTGCCCGAGGACGGCAAGTCCATCCTGTACGACGGCCGCACCGGCGAGCCCTTTGAAAACCGCGTCACCGTCGGCTATATGTACATGTTAAAGCTCCACCATCTGGTGGACGACAAGATCCACGCCCGTTCCACGGGCCCCTACTCCCTGGTCACCCAGCAGCCTCTGGGCGGCAAGGCCCAGTTCGGCGGCCAGCGCTTCGGCGAAATGGAGGTCTGGGCGCTGGAGGCCTACGGCGCGGCGCACACCCTGCAGGAGATTTTGACCGTTAAATCCGACGACGTGGTGGGCCGCGTCAAGACCTACGAGGCCATCGTCAAGGGCGAGAACATCCCCGAGCCCGGCGTGCCGGAAAGCTTCAAGGTGCTCATCAAGGAGCTGCAGTCCCTGGCGCTGGACGTTAAGGTCTTAACCGACGGCAAGGAAGAGGTCGAGCTGCGCGAGGGCCTGGACGACGACGATCTGGACGATCTGGAAGTCAACATGGAGGGCCGCGAGGATATGCCCCTTGCGCCTTTGCCGGATACCTTCGGCGAGGACGAGGAGGACGCCTCCCAGGACGACGACCTGGGCCTGGAGGACGACGACGCCTTCGACAGCGTGCTGCCGGACGACCTTGGCCAGGATTTCATGGAAGACATCGACGATCTGGACGACGACCTGTAAGCGCATCGGCGCGATAGGGTTTTGACATAGGTTCTGCGTGGACGTGCCCGTCCCCGCAGGCCCGGCGTTTCGAAAGGAGTTGTACCCCTTTGCTAGAGATGAACAACTTTGATTCCATTCAGATCGGGCTGGCTTCCCCCGATAAGATCCGCCAGTGGTCCCACGGCGAGGTTAAAAAACCCGAAACCATCAACTACCGCACCCTGAAGCCCGAAAAGGACGGCCTTTTCTGCGAAAGGATATTCGGGCCCACCAAGGACTGGGAGTGCCACTGCGGTAAATATAAGCGCGTGCGCTACAAGGGCATTGTGTGCGACAAATGCGGCGTGGAAGTGACCCGCGCCAAGGTGCGCCGCGAGCGCATGGGCCATATCGAGCTGGCCGCGCCCGTTTCCCATATCTGGTATTTCAAGGGCATCCCCTCCCGCATGGGGCTGCTGCTGGATATCTCCCCCCGCGCGCTGGATAAGGTTTTGTACTTTGCCAGCTTCATCGTTACCGATCCCGGCGACACCCCCCTGGTGTACAAGCAGCTTTTGACCGACCGCGAGTATCGCGACGCCCAGGCCCAGTACGGCGACAGGTTCCAGGCCGGCATGGGCGGCGAGGCCGTCAAAAAGCTTCTGCAGGATATCGATCTGGAGGATCTTTCCCGCAGCCTGCGCGCCGATCTGCACAACTCCAGCGGACAAAAGCGCATCCGCGCCGTCAAGCGCCTGGAGGTGGTGGAGGCCTTCCGCAAGTCCGGCAACGACCCCACCTGGATGATCATGGACGTGGTGCCCGTGATCCCGCCCGAACTTCGCCCCATGGTGCAGCTGGACGGCGGCCGCTTTGCGACCTCCGACTTAAACGATCTGTACCGCAGAGTCATCAACCGCAACAACCGCCTAAAGAGGCTGCTTGAGCTCGGCGCGCCCGACATCATCGTGCGCAACGAAAAGCGCATGCTGCAGGAGGCCGTGGACGCCCTGATCGACAACGGCAGGCGCGGCCGCCCCGTGACCGGCCCCGGCAACCGCCCGCTCAAGTCCCTTTCCGATCTGCTGCGCGGCAAGCAGGGCCGCTTCAGGCAGAACCTGCTGGGCAAGCGCGTGGACTATTCCGGCCGCTCCGTTATCGTGGTCGGCCCCGAACTTAAGATGTACCAGTGCGGCCTGCCCAAGGAAATGGCCCTGGAGCTTTTCAAGCCCTTCGTGATGAAAAAGCTCGTGGAAAACGGCAAGGCCCACAATATCAAGAGCGCCAAGCGCATGGTAGAGCGCGTCCGTCAGGATGTTTGGGACGTGCTGGAGGAGGTCATTCACGATCATCCCGTGCTGCTCAACCGCGCCCCTACTCTGCACCGCTTGGGCATCCAGGCCTTTGAGCCCGTGCTGGTGGAAGGCAAGGCCCTAAAGCTCCATCCCCTGGCCTGTACCGCCTACAACGCCGACTTCGACGGCGACCAGATGGCCGTGCACGTTCCCCTGTCCATGGAGGCCCAGGCGGAGGCCCGCTTCCTGATGCTGGCCGCCCACAATATCCTAAAGCCCCAGGACGGCAAGCCCGTCGTTTCCCCCTCGCAGGACATGGTCATCGGTTCCTACTACCTGACCATCATGGGCGATGCGGACGAAAAGCACCCCAAGACCTTCAAGGGCGACGGTAAGGCCTTCAAGGATGAGGAAGAGGCCCTGATGGCCTACCAGCTGGGCGAGATCGCCCTGCAGGCCAAGATCAAGATCCGCTTAAAGCGCATGGTGGACGGCGAGGAGCGCACCAAGCTGGTGGAAACCAGCATCGGCCGCGTCATCTTCAACGCCGCCATCCCGCAGGACCTGGGCTTTGTGGAACGCAACGAGCCGGATGACGCCTTTAAGCTGGAGATCAACACCGTGGTCGACAAGAAGATGCTCGGCCAGATCGTGCATGCCTGCTATCGCGTGCACGG
The DNA here is from genome assembly GCA_050309765.1 of Christensenellales bacterium. Taxonomy (GTDB): domain Bacteria; phylum Bacillota; class Clostridia; order Christensenellales; family UBA1750; genus CALWRM01. The sequence continues at coordinate 6,790 of JBNRMU010000141.1, read as the reverse complement.
CGTGGACGAATGCTCCGCCATGTGCGACCGCATCAAGGCTCTGGGCTTTAAATACTCCACCAAGGGCGCGGTGACGGTTTCCGTTTCCGACGTCGTTGTGCCGGAAGAAAAGCCCGCCCTGCTGCGCGAAGCCGAAGCGCAGGTGCAGGAGATCCAGAACGCCTTCGACTTTGGTCTGCTCTCCGACGAGGAGCGCTACATCCGCGTCACCCAGATTTGGGACCAGACCACCGATAAGGTGACCGAGGCCCTGAAAAAGTCCCTGGATACCTTCAATCCCATCACCATGATGGCCAACTCCGGCGCCCGCGGCTCCATCAGCCACATCCGCCAGCTGGCCGGCATGCGCGGCCTGATGGCCGACCCCTCCGGTCACATCATCGAGCTGCCCATCCGCGCCAACTTCCGCGAGGGCCTGACCGTTCTTGAATTCTTCATCTCCTCCCACGGTGCCAGAAAGGGCCTGGCCGATACCGCGCTTAAGACCGCGGACTCCGGCTACCTGACCCGCCGCCTGGTGGATGTTTCCCAGGACGTGATCGTGCGCGAGGTGGACTGCTTTGCCTCCCGCGGCGAGCGCGTGCGCGGCATGTACGTGACCGAGATCTCCAACAACGGTCAGCTGATCGAATCCCTGGAGGACCGCATCAACGGCCGCGTGGCCGCCGAGGATATTATCGATCCCAATACGGGCGAGGTGCTCTGCCCCTTAAACGAGGAGATCGACTACATCACCGCGGGTAAGATCGTCAAGGCCGGCATCAAGCGCGTATACATCCGCTCGGTGCTTACCTGCCGCAACGAAAACGGCGTCTGCGCCAAGTGCTACGGCGCCAACATGGCCACCGGCGGCAAGGTCGATATCGGCGAGGCCGTGGGCATCGTGGCCGCGCAGGCCATCGGCGAGCCCGGCACCCAGCTGACCATGCGTAACTTCCACACCGGCGGCGTTGCCCAGGCGACCGATATCACCCAGGGTCTTCCCCGCGTGGAGGAGCTGTTTGAGGCCAGAAAGCCCAAGGGCCTGGCCGTCATCACCGAGATTTCCGGCGTGGTGCACATGGGCGACAATTCCAAGAAGCGCCGCGAGATCACCATCGTCAACGACGAGGGCGAAAGCGCCACCTACCAGATCAACTACGGCGCCGGCATCCGCGTCAGCGAGGGCCAGCACGTTTCCGCCGGCGACGAGCTGACCGACGGTTCCGTCAACCCCCACGACATCTTGAAGATCAAGGGCGTCAAGGGCGTGCAGGCCTATCTGACCCAGGAAGTCCTTTCCACCTACAGGCAGCAGGGCGTGGATATCTGCGACAAGCACATCGAGGTCATCGTGCGCCAGATGCTGCGCAAGGTGCGCATCGAGGACGCGGGCGATACCGATATGCTGCCCGGCGGCCTGGTGGACATCTTCGCCTTTGAAAAGGAAAACGACGAGGTCGTTGCCCGCGGCGGTCAGCCGGCCATCGCCAAGCGCGTGCTGCTGGGCATCACCAAGGCCTCCCTTGCCACGGATTCCTTCCTGTCGGCGGCCTCCTTCCAGGAGACCACCCGCGTGCTCACCGAAGCCGCCCTCAAGGGCAAGGTCGATCCGCTGGTCGGCCTCAAGGAGAACGTGATCATCGGCAAGCTCATTCCCGCCGGCACGGGCATGAAGCGCTACAAGAACATCGAGATCTCCTAAAGAAGCCGCAAAAACCTGATTTGCCATCCAATCGGCGGGATGTCCGTTCCTTCGGACGTCCCGCCTGCTGTTTAAGATGCGCAAGGCGCGAAAAACGGCCGTTCTTAGCGGGAAACATTAAGATTCTTAAAAGCGATTGACATAAAAAAAGTCCGATGATAAAATGGTTGTTAGTCTGACAGGGGGCAGTTTGCCCATTTTTACGCAGAAACCGGCCAATTACCGCGTTTTTCGCATGCCAGAGACGATTGAAAGGAAGGGAAACCATGAGCGCCGAGATAGGCGACGGGCACAGTCGCATCGTTGGAACGAAGCAATTGATCAAGTACATGGAACAGGACAAGGTGGGCAGGGTGGTCCTGGCTAGGGACGCCGAACCCCACGTGACCGCCAGGATCCAAACGCTGGCCAAACAAAAGGGCGTCAGCGTAGAGTATGTGCCCACCATGAAGGAGCTGGGACGCTCCTGCGGCATCGCCGTGGGCGCGGCCGCAGCCGGCTGGATGAAATAATTATCTGCCGAAAAAATAAAGCGCGCGCAAAGAGCCGCGCCCCTAAACACTTGCCAATTCTTAAGCCCGTAGGGTTGCGGGGCTTGATTGGAAATATATCGAATCTATCCTAAGTCGGAAGGAGGTGTTTTATCGTGCCTACGATCAACCAGCTGATCCGTAAAGGACGCTCCACCAAGACCTATAAGTCCAAGTCTCCTATTCTGCAGAACAATCCCCAGAGGCGCGGCGTCTGCCTGTCGGTGAAGACCTTGACCCCCAAGAAGCCTAACTCTGCGCTTCGCAAGATCGCCAGGGTTCGCCTCACCAACGGCATCGAAGGTACCGCCTATATCCCCGGTATCGGCCACAACCTGCAGGAGCATTCCGTGGTTCTTATCCGCGGCGGCAGGGTTCGTGACCTGCCTGGCGTCCGTTACCATATCATTCGCGGCACCTTGGATACCGCCGGCGTTGCCAAGCGCATGCAGGCTAGGTCCCTCTACGGCGCCAAGAAGCCTAAGAAGTAACAAACGGAATTCCGTTTTGTCCTGCAAATGTCCTGCCTGTGTTTCGGCAGCGGCTTTGCCCTTGTGCGGAAAGATGCTTTCCGCTCTTTCCCCCGGCCTTGGAACGGGCCTGAGGGAATGGGAGTGCTGGCCCAGGGGCAATAAGGCGCCGGAAGGAATCGGGCGGCGTTGCCTGACAAACTGGCCGTTTGGCTATCAAACCGCTTTTTGACACCAGAATTAGGAGGATTTTAAGGATATGCCAAGGCGTGGATTTATCCCCAAGCGCGAAGTGCTGCCCGATCCTATGTACGGCAGCACCATCGTGACGAAGCTGATCAACCAGGTCATGTACGATGGCAAGCGCGGCGTTGCCCAGCGCGTGTGCTACGAGGCCTTTGAGCTTGTTGCCAATAAGACCGGCAAGGAAGCGACCGAGGTTTTCGAAGCCGCCATGAACAATATCATGCCTGTGCTCGAAGTTAAGGCCCGCCGTGTGGGCGGCGCCACCTACCAGGTGCCTATCGAGATCCGTCCCGAGCGCCGCCAGACCCTGGCGCTGCGCTGGCTGGTCACCTTCTCCCGCAACCGCGGCGAAAAGACCATGGCCGAGAGGCTTGGCAACGAGATCATCGACGCATCCAACAACACCGGCAATGCCGTAAAGCGCAAGGAAGACATGCACAAGATGGCCGAGGCCAACAAGGCATTTGCGCATTACCGCTGGTAAACCGGGCCAGCATCCAATTTCAGCAGTTAAGGTTAAGGAGAAACAAGCGTGCCCAGACAATATTCTTTGGAAAATACGCGTAACATCGGCATCATGGCGCACATCGATGCGGGCAAGACCACCACGACCGAGCGCATCCTGTTCTATACGGGACGCACCCATAAGATCGGTGAAACGCATGAAGGCGCCGCCACCATGGACTGGATGGAGCAGGAGCAGGAAAGGGGCATCACCATCACATCGGCCGCCACCACCTGTTTCTGGCGCGATACGCGTATCAACATCATCGATACTCCGGGCCACGTGGATTTCACCGTCGAGGTAGAGCGTTCCCTGCGCGTGCTGGACGGCGCCGTTGCCGTCTTCTGCGCCAAGGGCGGCGTGGAGCCTCAGTCCGAAACCGTTTGGAACCAGGCCAATAAGTACGGCGTGCCCCGCATGGCGTATGTCAACAAGATGGACATCACAGGCGCGGACTTTTTCAACGTCGTCAGCATGATGAAGGAAAGGCTGCACTGCAACGCGGTGCCCATCCAGCTTCCCATCGGCGTGGAGGCGAGCTTCCAGGGCCTGGTGGATCTGGTTGAAATGAAGGCCTACGTCTATACGGACGAGCTGGGTACCCACATCGAGGATGAGCCCATCCCCGCGGACATGACGGATCTGGTCGAGGAATACCGCAACAACCTCATCGAGCACGTCGCCGAGCTGGACGACGAGCTGATGGAGATGTATTTCGCGGGCGAGGAGATCCCCATCGAGCGCATCAAGGCCGCCATCCGCAAGGGTACCATCACAAACAAATTCGTTCCCGTCGTCTGCGGTACCAGTTATCGCAACAAGGGCGTGCAGAAAGTGCTGGACGCCGTGGTGGATTATATGCCTTCCCCGCTGGATGTGCCCCCCATCAAGGGCAAGATTCCCGGCGCCGAGGGCGAGACCGAGCGCCCCTCCTCCGATGAGGAGCCGTTTTCCGCGCTGGCCTTCAAGATCATGGCCGATCCCTTTGTGGGCAAGCTGGCCTTCTTCAGGGTCTATTCCGGAACCAGGGACGCAGGCACCTATGTGTATAACGCCACCAAGGGCAAGCGCGAGCGCTTCGGCCGCATTTTGCAGATGCACGCCAACCATCGCGAGGAGATCGAGCGGGTCTATGCCGGCGACATCGCTGCCGCCGTGGGCCTGAAGGAGACCACCACCGGCGATACCCTGTGCGACGAGGAGCATCCCATCATATTGGAGTCCATGGAGTTCCCCGAGCCCGTTATCCGCGTGGCCATCGAACCCAAAACCAAGGCTGGTCAGGAAAAGCTGACCATGGCGCTTTTGCGCCTGGCCGAGGAGGACCCCACCTTTAAGACCTATACCGATCAGGAAACCGGCCAGACCATCATCGCCGGCATGGGCGAATTGCATCTGGAAATCATCGTGGACCGTATCAAGCGCGAGTTCAAGGTGGAAGCCACCGTGGGCGCGCCCCAGGTCGCCTATCGCGAGGCCTTCGGCCGCGCGGTCAAGGCGGAGGGCCGCTACGTCCGCCAGAGCGGCGGCCGCGGCCAGTACGGCCATTGTGTGATCGAGATCGAGCCCCTGGAGCCCGGCTCCGGTTACGAATTCGTCAACAAGATCGTGGGCGGCGTGGTTCCCAAGGAATTCATCCCCGCCATCGATCAGGGCATTCAGGAAGCGGCTAAGTCCGGCATCCTGGGCGGCTACGAGGTCCTGGACTTCCGCGCCACCCTGGTGGACGGCTCTTACCACGATGTGGACTCTTCGGAAATGGCGTTTAAGATCGCCGGCTCCATGGCCTTCAAGGAGGCCATGCAAAAGTCCCAGCCGCAGCTGTTGGAGCCCATGATGAAGCTGGAAATCACCGTGCCCGAGGAATACCTTGGCGACGTTCTGGGGGATATTACCTCCAGGCGCGGCCGCATCGAAGGTATGGAAACCAGGCACGGCAGCCAGGTGATCCGCGGCATCTGCCCCTTGAGCGAGATGTTCGGCTATTCTACTGACCTGCGTTCCCGCACCCAGGGAAGAGGCGTGTACACCATGCAGTTCTCCCATTACGAGGGCGTTCCCAAGTCCATCGCGGAAAAGGTGCTGGGAAAATAACCCCCTCACATCCCGTATGAGCGCAATCGCTTGCGATTGAAGGAGGAAACTTAAAAATGGCAAAGGCAAAATTTGAGCGCACGAAGCCGCATGTAAACATCGGCACGATCGGCCATGTGGACCATGGCAAGACGACCCTGACCGCTGCCATCACGATGACGCTGGCAAAGTTTGGTCAGGCACAGGCCATGCGTTATGACGAAATCGACAAGGCGCCGGAAGAGAAGGCGCGTGGAATCACCATCAACACGGCGCACGTAGAGTATGAGACGGCGAACCGTCACTACGCGCACGTGGACTGCCCGGGCCACGCCGACTATGTAAAGAACATGATCACCGGCGCTGCGCAGATGGACGGCGCCATCCTGGTGGTGTCCGCTGCGGACGGCCCCATGCCCCAGACCCGCGAGCACATCCTGCTGGCCCGTCAGGTCGGCGTTCCCTACATCGTCGTGTTCATGAACAAGACGGACCAGGTGGACGATCCCGAGCTGCTGGAGCTGGTAGAGATGGAGATCCGCGAGCTGCTGAGCGCCTACGACTTCCCTGGCGACGACATTCCGATCGTGAAGGGTTCCGCCCTGCAGGCGCTGGAGTATCTGACGAGCGGCGGCGAGGACGTGGAAAACGCTCCCGAGTGCAAGTGCATCTTCGAGCTGATGGAGGCTGTGGACAGCTACATCCCCACCCCGGAGCGCGACGTGGACAAGCCGTTCCTGATGCCTGTTGAGGATGTATTCTCCATCACCGGCCGCGGCACCGTGGCTACCGGTAGGGTTGAGCGCGGCACCGTAAAGGTTGGCGACACGGTAGAGATCGTGGGCCTGATGGACAAGAGCCGTCCCACGGTTGTGACCGGCGTTGAGATGTTCAGAAAGCTTTTGGACTTCGCGCAGACCGGCGATAACATCGGCGCTCTGCTGCGCGGCGTGCAGAGGAACGAGATCGAGCGCGGCCAGGTTCTGGCCAAGCCGGGCTCCATCCATCCGCACACGCATTTTGAGGGCGAGGTATACGTGCTGACGAAGGATGAGGGCGGCCGCCACACTCCGTTTTTCAACGGCTATCGTCCGCAGTTCTACTTCCGCACGACGGACGTGACCGGCAACATCGAGCTGCCCCAGGGCGTTGAGATGGTAATGCCTGGCGACAACATCAAGATGACGATCAAGCTGATCACGCCTATCGCCATTGAGGAAGGCCTGCGCTTCGCTATCCGCGAGGGCGGCCGCACGGTTGGCTCCGGCGTTGTTTCCAAGGT
>JBNRMU010000140.1:0-30261 GCA_050309765.1 Christensenellales bacterium | reverse complement strand
CCTGAATACGACCGGCAGCAGCGCCCTTGCCACCGGCGGCAGCGGCGACGTACTCACGGGGCTGCTGCTTTCCCTCCTCTGCCAGAAAATGGACGTTTTCGAGGCGGCCTGCCTGGGCGCCTACCTGCACGGACGGGCTGGCGAAAAGGCCGGCGAGCTTTACGGCCAGCGTGCCCTGAACGGCTGGCAGCTTGCGCAGATGGATTTTTACGAAGGGCTTGAAGGATAACTCTCTCCTGTATACAAAGAGCGGCATTGATGTTTTCAATGTCGCTCTTTTATGTTTATTTCAAAAACAGCGCTTTTACGGCATGGCGATGCGCCTGTGCACTTCGTCTATTTCCTGTGCTGCGCCCGGAAACACCGGCCAGGCGTCGATCCCGTCGCCCTGTTTTCTCGGAATGATGTGGATGTGGAAATGGGGCACGGACTGGCCGGCGCTCTTGCCGCTGGCGTTGAGCAGGTTCACGCCGTCGTAGCCGCAGTGCTCGACCAGATGCCTGCACACCGTCCGCACGGTCTCCATCAAAGAAGAAAGCGTTTTTTCGTCGCAGTCGAGTATGCTCCTGCAATGGTTCTTGGGGATGACGAGTATGTGCCCGTCCACGTCCTTGGCTGCGTCCATAAAGGCCAGGGCATCCGTGTTTTCAAACACCTTTTTGCACGGAACATGGCCTTGTGCGATTTGGCAGAAGATACAATCCTGCATGTTTGTTTCTCCTTTATTTATGCCTTTTGCCCGTAAACCTCCATCAGCCTTTGCGTGACCTTTTTGATGTGCTCGCGCGCCTCCACCTGCATTTGCAGCGTCTGCTCCTCGCTTAGCACCTCATCGCCCATCAGCTGGGTGAACTGGCTCACCTTCAGGCCCAGCGCTTCCTGCATCTGCGCGTCGGAGCCGGCGGACGAAACCAGATAGTAGCACAGCACCGAGTCCTTTTGCCCCATGCGGTGGGCGCGGTCTTCGGCCTGGGTGTGCACGGCGGGCGACCAGTCCAGCTCGCCGAACACCACGCAGGAGGCCCTTTGCAGGTTAAGGCCCGCCGCTGCGCGCAGCGACACGCAGCAAAGGTCCGTCTTTCCGTCCATGAAGCGCTGGGCGGAGGCGTCCTTTTCCGCGGTGGTTTCCCGGCCGGTGATAAAGGCGGGACGCTCGCTTTTAAGCAGCGTTTTATAGGTATCCATCACCTTGTGATGGTGGGCAAAGAGCAGCACCCTTTCCCCTGCGTCCAGCAGGGCCTTGACAAAGGCCGCCACATACGGCGCTTTGGCAACGCCCGTGGCAAGGCGCACCTGCTGGCAGATCTCGCCCTCGATGCGTGCGCGGTCAAAGTTGGTCAGTTCCCCGCGCAGGGTATCGAGCTTATTAAGCGCCGGTTCCAGCAGGGCCTTGAAGCTGGCCTCGTCAGCATCTATCTCCTGCACAAGGCGGCGCTTGGGCGGCAGCTGCTCCAGCACCTGTTCCTTGGTGCGGCGCAGCATCAGCCCCTCGTCCTTGAGCGTCTGGCCCAGCAGAGCGGGGTCGGCCACCAGGTTGTTGCCGTAGCCATAGCACCACTCACGGCTGAAGGACTCAAAGTCGCCCAGGGCGTGGAAATCGAGGATGTTCACCACGTTCCAGATCTCGCCGCCGCGGTTGTAAATGGGCGTGCCGGAAAGCCCCCATACCCTTTCGCACTTTTCCGCCAGCAGGGAGGCGGCGGAGTATTTTTCCGTGCCCGTGTGCCTTAGCTCCTGCACCTCGTCAAACACCACAGCCTTAAATGTATATTTGGGCAGGGCCTGCTTCCAGCCGCGCAGCAGCAGATAGTGCACGATGTACACCTGCGCTTGCGGAAGCTCGTAGGGTGAAAGCCCGCGAATCACGTGCACCGTGGGCGCAGACCCGTCCGCATTCTGCAAAAAGCGCGCAATCTCGCGCTCCCAGTTTAGCATCAGGTGCGAGGGCACCACCAGCAGCAGCGGATAGGCCTGCAGGGCGGACACGGCGGCCAGGGCCTGCACGGTCTTGCCAAGGCCCATCTCATCCGCCAGCAGGCCGCGGGGAATGTTGTAAAGATAAGCCGCGCCTTCCTGCTGGAACTCCATCAGTTCGCCCTTGAAATAGGCGGCTGGCGGCGTCAGCTTGCGCGGGGCAAGGCGTGCCTGCTCCAGCTGCAGGACATAGCTCCTTGCCTGCTCCAGCGCCTGCTCCCAGCGCTCGCGGTCGCGTTCGCGTATGGTGAGCGGGTAACGCAGCATCAGCCAGTTGAGGTCGCCGGCACTGCGGTGGCTTAAGGCGAAGCGCGCCTGCCCGCGCCCCTTACCCGAGCAGCCGGGGAACAAGCGCTTTGCCATCTGGCACACGCTGGGCTCGCCGCGGATCACCCAGCAACGGGCGCGGGCGTTGTAGCTCAATTCCCCATAGCTGTGCAATCCGTGCGGCGCATCCAGCAGATAGGCAGGCATGGAGCTGCTGATTTCCGGCAGCTCCTCAAAGGGATCAAAGGTCACAAGGCTACCCCCCACAGGCGATTGAGCACCACAAGGTGCAAAGGTTTTCCCAAAAGGCTTTCCGGCATCTGCGCGCTGCGCTCCGTCACCAGGATGAGCGCGGACACTTTCTCAGATCCTGCGTAGCGCATCAGCTGCGCCATTAGCGTCCGCCGGTTTGGCAAGCCTTTTTTGGCTTCTATAGCGACGCCGCCGCAAAGAAAGTCCACGCGGGCATAGGGCCCGAGCATGGCTTCCCTTTGGTAAGCAATGCCGGCTTCATCCAGCGCAACGGCAATGGTCAGGTGCAGCTGCCGTTCTTCCTTTACCAGCGGCAGGCGGATGGTGCGCAGGGCGCGCACGATCCTTTCCACATCAGTATCCAAGCTCTTCCTCCACGAGCACCAGCTCGATCTGCCTTCCGGCGGGGCAGCGCTCAAAAATCAGAATCGCGTGGCACATGCGGTTTTCGTGCGAGCAATCCGTGCAGTAGCCGAGCACCCCGCAGGGAGTTTTGTATCCCAGGCGGCGGGCATTCTTGGGCGCGGCCACGTTCCTGGCGCGGTCCAAAGCGCTTTCCAAATCCTTGCACAGCTTGTTTTTGCCGATGATCATATAGACCCGGTCCGGGCCGTGCAGCGTGGCGCCGATGCGGTTGCCATTAAAGTCAATGTTGACGATCTTTCCCGTTTCGGTGATGGCATTGGCGGAGCACAGGTACACGTTGGAGCTGTTCGCCGCGCGGCGGGCAGTGTCCATGTCCTTGGCGCCCCAGTGCCAATTGACGGTGTTTCCGCGGCTGCGCAATTCCTCCGCCAGATTCAGCTCCTTGACCGTGCTGCTGCCGCCGATGCCGACGCTTTCGTTGGGGCCGATCGCGCCAAGCAGATAGTCCTTTGCCTCCTTGGCGCTCGCGAACACCTTGACGGAAAAACCGTATTTTTCAAACAGCGGCGCAAGCTGCGCGTATTGCTTCATGCCACATCCTCCTAAAGCGTAAAAATACAGCTTTGTTTTTTCGCCCTTTATTATAGCAAGTTTTTCCTCCCTTGCATAGGATACAGCATGACGGCCGCTGTTGGTCCATCCGGCAGCGCAGCGTCTAAAACATATTCGAAATGAAGGAGGCTTTTTTCATGAGCCGACATTGCAGATACTGTTCCAACCGCCGCCCCTCCTGCAACGGTAACGGCGGCAGCAACGGCACCAACGATACGAACACCAATACCAGCAACGCCATCGAGCAGATTCCCTACACCTCTTCCTGTCCAGGCTCCTGTTTGCAGAGGACGGCCAGCGGCTATCGCTGTCAAAACGGCTGTGCATCCGGCGGCTGCGGCAGCGCTTTCCCCTGCGGATGGTACTGCCGCCTGCTTTGTGGCTGCTCCGGCGGCCATGTTGAAAGTGAGTCGACCTGCAGCTGCAGCTGACCGAAAGATCAAGCTACTAAATCCTGAGTCCCGCGGCGCTTACGGGCGCCGCGGGACCCGCTTTTTTTCTTGCGCTTGTAAAACCTGCAAAAACTTGATACTATAACAATAGATGTTTGAGATTCTATGCAGACTGGCCGGAAGGAGGGCATTTATATGAAAATTCAGGAATCAGCGGAAAACTACCTGGAAACCATCTTGATCCTGCAGGAGAAAAAGGGCGTGGTCCATTCCATCGACGTGGCTGCGGAACTGGGTTTTTCCAAGCCTTCCGTCAGCTATGCCATGAAAAAGCTGCGCGAAAACGGCTATGTAGTGATGGAGCGCTCCGGCGAATTGCATCTGACGGAAAGCGGCTATGCCGTTGCCTCCCGCGTGTACGAGCGGCACCGGGTGCTTTCCGGCCTGCTCAAGGCCCTGGGCGTCAACGAAAAGACGGCCCTGGACGACGCCTGCCGCATCGAGCACGTCATCAGCGAGGAAAGCTTCCGCTGCATCCAGGAGCATATCAACCGCAGTCTCCAGAACAACAAAGAGGGCTAAGGCATGCTGCGCTATGCCTTTTATCCCTGTCCGTTTGGGGTTTTAAAAATCGGCTGCACGGAAAACGGCGTTTCCTTTCTGAAACTGATCGACCGGCCGGATGGGCCAAATGAGCCCACGCTCCTGTCCGAGCAGGCAAATTGCGAGCTGCAGGCCTACTTTGCAGGCGAGCGGACAAGCTTTTCTCTGCCCCTGTATCCGGACGGCACGCCTTTCCAGCAAAAGGTCTGGCAGGCTCTTTTGGCCATCCCCTACGGACAGACGGCCAGCTATAAACAGATTGCAGAGCAGATCGGCCATCCGCGCGCCTTTCGCGCCGTGGGCATGGCCAATCGTGCAAATCCCCTGTGGTTTCTCATTCCCTGCCACCGGGTCGTGGGCGCGGACGGCAGCCTGACCGGCTACGCGGGCGGCCTTAAGCTAAAGCGCGCGCTGTTGGAATTGGAAAGGCGTTCTTCCCCAGGCGCATAGCCGTATTTTCCGTATGTATATACCCGTCCTCCCGCTTGCGGCGGACGGTTTTTGTTTGCATCCGCCATTTTTGTTGAAGTATGGAGGTTATAAATATGAATACGTACACGATCACCAAGGACAACCTGCCCTCCTTTGCCTACACCAACGAAAAGATCGTCTCCCTGCCCATCCGCTCCGTGGTGCTGGACTTTCACGGGCTCAACATGAACCAGATGCTGAGCGATCACTCCGAGCGCTCCGTTTTTTACGCACAAAACGGCGTTTTGCATGTGATCCCCTACGACAATCCCTGGAGCTGGATGAACGATACGGCCGTGCAGATGACCGACTGCATCGTGGACGCGGTCTATGCCCGCCTGGGTCTTTCCCCCGCTGTGCCGCTCATTTCCACAGGCGGCAGCATGGGAGGCTTAAGCGCCCTAAGCTATACCGTGCGTACGCGGCACAAGGTGGCGGCCTGCGCGGCCAACTGCCCCGTGTGCGACCTGGTCTTTCACTACACGGAACGGCCGGACCTTCCCCGCACCATCCTTTCCGCTTTCTGGGGCGAGGATGCGGCAGAGCAAATCCTGCGCGTGTCGCCTCTGCACCGCGTGGACGATTTTCCGGACATCCCCTATTACATCGTGCATGGCGAGGCCGATCAGGCCGTGAACCTGCAAAAGCACTCCCTGCCCCTGGTCAATGCCATGCAAAAGCGCGGGCTGAACGTGACCTTTGACCGCGTGCCGAACATGCAGCACTGCGCACTGGAAGGCGACGCGCTTTGCCGCTACTACGATTTCGTCCTTTCCGTGCGTTGACGAAAGGGCTACCGTTTGGTACACTTTAGCCTTGGAAGGAGGGGTACACATGCCCGAACACGTAAAGCTGCTGGCGCAAAACCGCAAGGCCTGGCACGATTACTTCGTCGAGGATAGCTTTGAGGCCGGTATCGAGCTGTTCGGCACGGAGGTCAAATCCATCCGCCTGGGCAGGCTCAACCTGCGCGACAGCTACATCGAGATCCGCGATCGGCAGGCCTGGCTGCACGGCATGCACATCTCCCCCTACGAAAAAGGCAACATCTTCAACAAGGACCCCATGCGTTCGCGCAGACTGCTTTTGCACAAGCGCGAGATCATGCGCCTTGGCGCGCAGGTGATGCAGCAGGGCTATGCCATCGTGCCCCTTAAAATCTATCTGAAGGATGGCCTTGTCAAACTGGAGATTGCCCTGTGCAAGGGCAAAAAGCTGTACGATAAGCGCGACGCCATGGCGGAAAAGGACGCCCGCCGCGACATCGAGCGGCATTTTCGCGACGCGAACCGCTGATAAATCGCCCATACAAAAACCGACGTGAGACATTTCACGTCGGTTTTTGTGTGTCGTTTGTTTATTCATCCGCCTGCGGGTTCTTTTGGGCAATCTTTTCGTTCATGCGCCGGGCGAGCGCCCTGGCATGCAGCACCTGCCCGCCCCAGATGGCAAACGCCGAGCCCACCTGCATCAGCAGGATGAGCGCGATCAGGGGCCAGCCCATCTCGCTGTTGATCCAGCCGCCGCCCCAGACGGAGGCCGCTATCATCACCGCGCAGCCGGTGCCCATGTGGATGAGCACCTTGAGCCCCCAGCTCAGCTTCGTTTCGTAGATACACGAGGGCAGGCCAAAGCCCAGGCCGATCAAAAGCACCCGCAGTCCCATGCGGACCATGCCGTAGCCGCTGGCAAACTTTTCCGTACCGTTTGCCAGGCCGAAGATGATGCAAAACAGCACAAACACCGCGCAGGCAATGCTGATGCCGTTCCAGGCCGCACCAAGCACTTTTCTCATTAAAAACGCCTCCCCTTACAGTCCCAGATACGCCTTGAACGCGGGCAGATACTTGCGCGAGATGTACTCGCGCAGGCCGTTTTTGAGCACCAGCTCCATCAGCCCGCCCAGGTTGGGTTCCACGCAGCTCAGATGGGAAAGATTGACCAGCGCGGACTTTGAGATGCGCAAAAAGCCGTTGCCGAGCGCCTCCTCAAATTCATAAAGGCGCTTTGTGCTCACATAGGTCTTGTCCTTGACATATACGCAGGTTTTCTCGTTTTCCACGCGCACCATGTACACATCCTCCGGCCGCAGGACGTGGATGCGCTCATTCTCCGTCACGGTCACAAAGCCGCCGGACGTTTCGCCTTCCAGCAGAGCCGCCGCCTGCCGCACCTCCTTGGTGAGCTCGCTTGTGTAAAGCACGGCGTAGGGCTGCGTTGCCTCCGGCAAAATCTCGATCTTCACGCGCATGTTTCGGTCACCTTCTTTCCTTCTGTGTCTGCACAGCTAAAGTATACGGCAGGATCCAATTCCTGTCCCTGTTTTTGCGGCAAGTGGTCCAATTCGGCGGGCAAGATGCAGAAAGCTTGCTGCCGTAAAAAGAGAAGCGGCGGAAAACCCACTCCGCCGCATGCTTTCTCAATGTGTTTTGTTGCTTGGCGTACCCGTATAGTCGCTGTCCAGGGTAACGACGGCATAATAGTCCTTATTAAGCGCGCGCACACCCTGGATGATGCGCTTTTGCAGCTCTGCCGCCTGGATGGGAAACTCGGGCGGCACCACCACATCGAAGATGAGGTTGGTGTGCGTCGGCCCCTCCACCATGCGAAAATCGTGCATGGTGAGCGCAGGATCGATGCCTTCAAGCACCTTCTGCACGCGCTGGCGGTTCTTTGTGGTCCTTTCGTCATGGACGACGGGGTCCAAATGGATCACCAGATGGATGCCGTGGTCCACGATCATCTCGCGCTCGATGTTGTCGATCATATCGTGGCTTTTGAGTATGTCCTCCCCCGCGTCCACCTCCACGTGCACGCTGGCAAAATGCCTGCCCGGGCCGTAGCTGTGCAGCACAAGATCGTGCATGCCGTACACGCCCGGATGGCTCAGGATATGGCGGGCGATCAGGTCGATCGTTTCCTGCGCAGGCGCCTGCCCAAGCAGCTTATCCAGCGCCTCGTGCAGAACGTCTATCCCGGCCTTGACGATCAGCGCTACCACCACTAGGCCCACATATCCGTCGAGCGAAAAATGCAGAAGCGGGCTTAAGAGCTGACAGATAAGCACGGCCGAGCTTGCGTACACGTCGGAGAGCGAATCGGCTGCTGTTGCCCGCATCACGGAAGAATCGATCTTTTTGCCAAGGCGCCGGTTGAAAAAGCACAGCCACAGCTTTGCGGCGATGGAAAGCATCAGGGCCAACGCCAGATAAACGTTGAGCTGCGCAAGCTCGGGGTTTATGATCTTCTCCACAGAGCCTTTCAAAAGCTCAAACGCCAGGATAAAGATGATGAACGCCACCGCCATGGAGGCGATGTATTCGATGCGGCTGTGCCCAAAGGGGTGCTCCGCATCCGCGGGCTTTGCCGCCAGCTTAAAGCTTAAGATGGTGATGAGAGAGGAGGCCGCATCGGATAAGTTGTTGGCCGCATCCGCCATGGCCGAGACGGAGCCCGCCATCCAGCCGGTCAAAAACTTGAGCCCGCTGAGCAGGAGATTCACGATCATGCCCACGGTGCCCGTCAGCTTACCGTACGCTTCGCGCACGCGCTGGTTGTCCACCTTATCACAATCGGGTACGAAGCGGCGCACAAGCCAGCTCATCCTTCATTCCCTCCAGATTCCTTATAAATACACTGCCCTGCCCACGGCAAAGAGAAATACCGCCTTTTTGCACACGCAAAGGCCGGCGCCTTCCATCGCCTGGGCGTATTTTTCGATCTGCGCGCCGTGGCGGGCGATCACCTCTTCGTTTTTCAGGCCGTTGCGGTCGGTCTTGTAGTCCACGAGCACCCAGCCGTTTCCCGTTTCAAAGCAAAGGTCGATGATGCCCTGCACCAGGCCGCCGTTTTCCTCCCGCCGCACAAAGGACTGCTCGCGCCGCACCTGCTTGGAGCCCAGCATCGCCTGCCCAATGGGACAAAGGAAAAAGCGGCAAAGCTTGTCTTCTTCGATGGCCGCCCGCTGCTGGGCGTTCAGGCGGCCCTGTTGCAGCAGCGCGTCCATCTGCCGGCAAATAGCGTCCCGCAGGGCTTGTTCGTCCTTTCCGCGCAGGGGCGCAAGCTCCAGCATGCGCATGGCCTCGTGCATGGCGCTGCCCTTTTCCGTCGGGGTGAGCTCCTTGCGCAGGCTTTGCAAAAAGGCGGGACGGGAATGGATAAAGTCCGCGTCCCTCTCTCCCCAGTGTATGCTCTGCAGAACGGATTGTTTCTGCGGCGCGTTTTCCGCCTGCATATCCTCCGGCGGCAAAACGGGTGCAAAGGGATCCGGCGGCACGCTTTGGGCCGATTCTGCAAGCTCTGCCAGCAGCTGGGGCAGGCGCTCGATCCTTTCCTCCTGCTCCTGGCGCATCAGCTCGTCGGCGAACACCCATTCGATCTGCCAGCGGCTCCTCTCCTGATGGGTATCCGGCGGCAGCGTGCAGTATGCGCGCAGCTTTTCCGCGTCCGGATGGCGCATCAGCGGCCTTGCGATCCAGTCCAGCATGCACCTGGCGCGGCTATTTTTCGCAGCGGCCCATTCGTCCGCGCAGGCGTAAGCGTCGTTCACCACGCCGGAGAGCACGAGATGGTCCGTCGGCCTGGTCATCAGAACGTACAGGATGCGCATTTCCTCGGCGATCTCCTGGCGGCGCTTCTTTTCCAGTATGGCGCGTGTGGCAATGGTCTGGGCATGCACGCGCTCGGCAGGATCGAAAAAGTCCAGCCCAAGGCCCATCTGCGCATCCAATTGCAACGTGGAGCCGATGCCGGTTTCCTCGTCCTTCTCCGTGCCAAAGTTAAAGGCGCGGGCAAGGCCGCAGCCGATCACGATGGGGAACTGCAGGCCCTTGGATTTGTGCACGCTCAAAATGCGCACCACGTTGTCGCGCTCGGTCAGCGTGGGCGTGTCGCCCTCGCGGCCGCGCCGGGAGGAAAAGGCGCTCTGCCGAAGGAAATCGCTCAGATTGGTCTGCGGCGCGTCGAAGGCGGCCGCATGCAGGCACAACGCCTGCAGGTTTGCCTGCCGCGTCTTTCCGTGCGGAAGGCCCAGGCAGCGCTGCACAAAGCCCGTTTCCTCCAGCACCTGGATCAAAAGCTCGGATACGCCGCCGCTTACGGAGCGCTGACGGTGCTGATAAAGCCTGTCGCAAAAAACGCGCAGCTTTTCCCGCAGCTCTTTGTCCTCACCGCGGTCTATGTATAGCTTTAAGCAGCTGTACCAGCTAAGGCCCGTGCCCATCAGGCGGATGCGGGCAAGCTCCTCGGCGGAAAAACCGCCCAGGCCCCGCAGCGCGCCAAGCAAGGGTACGTCCTTGCGCGGATTGTCCAGCGCGGTCAGGTAATCCAGTGCCGCGCGCACCTCCCAGGTGTCGAAATATTCGCCGCCCGCCTCGGCGTACACGGGAATGCCCTGGGCGGCCAGTGTCTCCTGGAAGATGGAAATCAGCCTACGCGGCGAGCGCAAAAGCAGCACGATGTCCCTAAAATCGGCGGGATAGCTGCTGCCGTCCTCCCGGCGGATGGGAAGGCCCAGGCAATCATGCACAAGGCGCGCCGCGTTCAGGGCCTCGGCCCGGGCACGGCTGATCTCCTGCCCTTCGATATCCGCTTCGCCCTCCTCATTTTTGAGCACCGCAAGGGAAAGGCGAACGGGATTGGGCGCGCCCTTGTCCAGCCCCGGATACAGGGCGGCCGCATCGTCGTAAACGATCTCCGCGTCCCCGCCCTGCATGCAGGCCGAAAAGACAAAGTTCACTGCCTGCAAAATGCCCGCATTGGAGCGGAAATTGCGGTTGATGGTCAAAAGCCTGCCGCCCTGCCCTTTGGCAAAGCGCTCGGCATGGGAAAGAAAAATATCCGGCTCCGCCTGGCGGAAACGGTAGATGGATTGCTTCACGTCGCCCACCAGGAAGCGCGTGCCCGGCCTGGCGACGCGGCTTAGGATCGCCTCCTGCACGGCGCTGGAGTCCTGGTATTCGTCCACGAACACATGCTCGAAGCGTTCGCGCACCTCGTCCAGTATCTGCTCATCCTCGAGGAGCTTTAGGGCAAACTGCTCCAGATCGGAAAAGTCGACGCAGGCCTCCTCGCGCTTTTGCGCAGCATAAGTTTCGGCAAACAGCAACGTCGCCCTGCCCAGGGCGCGCAGGGGAGCAGCCATGAAGACAAGCTCCTTCTGCTCCTGCGCATCCGTGGGTTTCAGGTATTTAAGACCCTCCTGCGCAAGCTTTCTGTAGCCGTCGCGCAGGGCCTTGACCCTTTCGTCCTCTTCGGTTTTGTCCTTGCTGCGGATCGAGGGCAGGCGTGCAAACTCGATGGACGACTGCCTGTCTGCGCGGGCCGCCTCGATCCTTATCAGATCGTCCTTTACGGTTTCCAGGTAGCGGCTGCCTATCTGCCCGCATAGGGAAAGCGCCTGCCGGACGCGGTCCGCCGCCTCCTGCAAAAGGCGGTTTCCCGTCAGATCCAGCTCCTGCCGCCAGGGCGAATCTGCCCCGTCCGGATCGGCGCAGGCCGTTTCGTAGCGGGCAAGAGCGTTTTCAAGCCAGTCTTCCGGCGCGCGCTGGCTCATCAAAAAGACGTACAGCCTTTTGATCTCCAGGCGCAGCTTGTCCATGTCGCCCACGGGCGCGAGCGCATTTGTCCAATCGTCGTCCAGATAGATTTGATCCAGCGTATCCTCCAGCGCGCGGGAAAGGATCATCTGCGATGTGTCCTCGCTCGCCACCTGAAAGCCCGGCTCCAGGCCGACGCGGTCAAAATGGGCGTCCAGCAGCTGCTTGCAGAAGGCATGTATGGTGGAGATGGAGGCAAGCGGCAGCCTGTCCAGCGCGTGCTGCAGGCGCTCCTCCCCTTCCGCCAGACGCTCCAGGGCGCTGCGCAGGCGCTCGCGCATCTCGGCCGCCGCCGCCTGGGTGAAGGTGACCACCAGCAGCGCGGAGGGGTCTGTGCCCTCCCGCAAAAGCTGCAGAATCCTTTCCACCAAAACGGCCGTTTTTCCGGAGCCCGCAGCTGCGCTGACGAGAAGGTCGCTGCCACGCGCATAGATCGCCCGCTGCTGCTGGGCGGTAAACTCAGGCATGCTCCTCCTCCTTTATCTCCTGCTCCATCTTATCCAGCGCCTCGCGCTTTTGCACGGTCATTTCCGTGGTCTTCAGCCAGCTGCTTTCCATGCCGCAAACGCCCTTGTACGGGCAGTAGGCACAGGGCACCGCCTCGCCGCCGCGGCTGAGCGGTCGCGCCTCGATACGGCCCATCAGGATTTCCTCGTACAGCCGTTTGAGCTTCAGCCGCGTGTAGCGCCTGAGCGTATCGAAATCCCCCTCGGACAGGGCGTTCATCTGCTGATTCTTGGAGATAGCCCCTTCCTTGGTGAGGGAAATGGGCAGTATGCGGGAAAGCTCCTCCGGGCGGCACATGCTTTGGATCAGCTGCATGTCGTTGAGCACCAGACCCTTGAGGCTCAGCTGTTTTTCCACTTCTTCCAAAGCGCTCCTTCCGGAAAGCTTTTCCTTTTCCACCGTGGGGTCGCCGATCTTGAAATAGAACACGCCGGCGGGCTTGGCCTCCTCCATGTTGAGCACCGCGTCCAGATACACGAACAGCTGCAGCCTGACCCCGTAATAGGCGCCGGACAGGTCCAGCAGCGCGTTGCCGGACTTGTAGTCCACCACGCGCACGTACTTCTGTCCGTCCTCCCTCACATACAGGTCCACGCGATCGATGCGGCCGTGTACGCTCACCGTCTCGCCGCCGTCCAGCGTCAATGTCAGATCGCCTTTTTCAAAGCCGAAGGCCTGTTCCTCCGCCACGGGCAAAAAGCGGCTGTGCCGCAGCTGGAACACCAGCGTGCGTCCCGCCCTGCGCAGGGTGGAAAGCATCTGCCGCGCCGTCTGCCGGCCGCGTCCGCCTTCCAGCGCGCCGCGGCCGCGGAATGCCTCCATGGACTTCAGCGCCGCCGCTTCCATCAGCGTATCGCTCTGCTCATCCGTGATCCTGTCAAAGCCGATGCCGCTGTGGGAAACGGCGCGCACGAAGTTTTCGATCGCATCGTGGTAAGCCGTGCCAATATCGCGGCTATCCACCGGCTTTTCGCGCAGTTGGCGCGGCCTTAATCCATACTCCACAAAGTGCCTGTACGGGCAGGAGGCAAAGCTCTCCAGCCTGGAGATGCTGGTGCGGTTTTTGCCGTACAGCCTTCCGGCAAGGCCGGGCGTCAGGCTCTGCTCGCTTTCGGGCGTTTGGATGGCGCGAACGGCCTCTTTGAGCCCTTCCGGCGCATGGGCGGCCATGGCCGCATACAGCGTGCGGACGCTCTCATCCGCCTGTCCGGCGGAAAGGCTGCGGCGCAGGCCGTCTTCCAGCTGCTGCTTTGCGGTAATCTCACTTGCGTACCACAGCGTATCGTCTATCTCTAAGCCCCCCTCCAGGACAAGCCCCGGGAACAACAGGCGCAGGCGCTTGATCAGGGACGAGGGCTGCAGGGCCTTGCCCTCCAGGGAGGCCATGGAATAGCTTACGATCAGCCTGTCGGACGGTGCGGCCAGCGCCGTGTAGATCAAAAAGCGCGAAAGCTCCATCTCGGATTCAACGTCGCGGATCACCAGGCCGTATTCGTCTTTCACGGCGCGCAAAAGCCGCCGTTCTTTATCGTCCAGCAGGGAATCCTCTCGCGCATCCTCGGGCAAAACGCCGTCGTTTGCGCCCAACACGATTAACGCGCGCAGCCTGCCCGCGGGCTTGAAGCGGCGCACACTGCCGAAATAAACGGCAGACTTTTTCTGCGGCAGGCCCATCAGCTCGATGTTTTCCAGTCCTGTACGCAAAAAGCGGATGAACTCGCCCGGGTCCAGGCGCTCATCCCCGCAGATCTCCACCGCCTGGTCCAGCAGGCGAATGGTCTCGTCCCACACCTGCGCGCACCTGCCGGCAAGGTAAGCATCGCCCTGGTTCTCGTAGCGGCGGATCGAGCGGTTGAGGCGGGAGCGCAGGCCGCTTTTTTCCATAAAGCCGTAACAGAGGCGGCAAAACTCGCGAACGCTCTGCTTGCGGGCAAAGCCCTCCGCACGCAGGTATTCCAGCGGCGTCATAAAGGAATTCAAAGCCATCTGTTGGCGTTTGCTCCCGCAAGACCGCAAAAAGCCATTGCCGCGCAGGGCGTTTTCCAGTATGTAGATTTCCGTTTCATCCTGCTGTGTCTTGGTCAGAGGCGCAAAGCCGCTCTTTAAGCAGCGGATCATGTCCTCCTGCCGGTAGCCACGGCGCACGGCCTCCAGGGCGCTTAAAAGATACCGCGCCGCCGGATGGAACGCACAGCAGAAGGAAACGTCGGCAAACAGCGGGATGCCGCGCCGCATAAAGGCCCGCGCCAGCGCGGCGGCATACTCCTCCGGCTGCACGCACACGACGGCCGTCTCCTCCGGATGAAAGCCGTTTTCACGGATGAGCCTTGCCACGGCACCCGCCGCGCGCTCGGCCTCCAGCTCCGCATCGTGCAGGGCCACGATCTCGATGTCCTGCACCTTGCCTGCATAAGGCGCCATCGGGCGGGCGAACAGCTCCCTTTCCAGATGGGCAAGGCCCGCGCTTCTTATCTGGCCGCCCTCCATCGCCTTTTTCTGCCAGGGAATGCCGTTTTCCAATACCATGCGGTGCAGGCACTCGTAGCTTTGCTGCACGGGAGAAAACAGCGCCTCGTCGCGGCCGAATCTGCTGTCCGTTTTAAAGCTGATGGTCACCTCTTTGCAGGCCAAGCACAGCGCGAGCACCAGGCGGCAGGTCTTGAGCGGCAGCACGTCGAACCCGTCCACAAACACGACGGAATCCTTCAAAAAAGCGCTGCTGCCTGTCTGTGTGCAGAAGCGGTCCACCGCGTCCGCGCCGTCTAAGTATTTGCCCGCAAGAAAAGCCTCGTAGCCATCCAATATGGCCGCGAGGTCGTAGAGCTTATCGCGCATGCCGCCCTGCGGCAGTCTGTCCGCCGCCAGGCGCAAGCCGGTGGCGCCCAGCTCGCCGTCCTTTATTTCCTCCAGCAGAACGACCAGCTTTTCCAGCAGGCCGGCGCTCATCGTTTTGAAATAGCTGAGCCTGCCCTTCAGCCCGCTCACCGCCGCGCGCAGGGCCATTGCGCGGCCCGCATCGTCCAGCAGCGGCGGCTGCACAGCGCTTTCCTCCGCGCGCACGCGCGCAAGCAGGCGGCTGGGAGAGAGCACCTCCACATTCCAAAGCACCGGCAGCTCCCGGGTGAGTGCCTGCTCCATGGCAAACGTCATCAGTTCCGGCGTTAAAACCAGCACCTTGTCGCCGTTTTTTGCGCAGGATACGGCCTGCTGCAGTATGTATGTGGTTTTGCCGCTGCCCGCGCGGCCCGTTACGTAGCAAATCGGCATGGATCCTTCCTCAAACGCAAAAAGGAGTTAGGCCTTGCAGCCGGAAAACACCGCCTTTAGAATGCTCTGGTCGTCCGCCTCCATCAAATAATGCTCCACATGCTCGTCCATGTAGGGCCCTTCCACGACGGTAAAACCGTATTTTTCATAGAACAGGCGTTTGTCCGTCTGGGAGCTCAGGCGAAAGTGCCTGCCACCGGCCATAAGCGCCTTATCCAGCAGCATGCGCATCAAAAGATCGCCAAGCTGCTTTCCGCGCAGCTCCTCGCGCACGCAGAGCCTGCCCAATCGCCAGTAGCCCTCGTCGTCGATGTAAAGCCGGCCGGTGGCAGCCACTGCGCCATCGTCGTCGTACAAAACGGCGTGGGCTGCGCGCTCGTCAATGGCGTCCACTTCGCTTTCGGCGGAAAAGCCCTGCTCATTCACAAAAACCTGTTTGCGTAAGGCAAGAGCGTCCTGAATCTCTTTCGTGCCGGCGAACCATTTTCCGTAAATCATCTGTTTTTCCTCATTTCTGTTTTTCTTGCTTTTATCTTCAAAATTTTACCGCAAACGGGCGGCATAATCAATTGCACTTTTACCAAGGATAGGGTAGAATGTTCATGAACTTCAAAGGGAAAGAGGTGTATGTTTACCCATGGAAGACGAACGCGATATCGTGGTCTTTACCGACGACGAGGGCAACGACCTGGAGCTGGAGGTATTGGACTATCTTTTCTACAACGGCGAGGAATACGCCGTGCTCTCCGGCGTGAGCGATGACGAGTGCGACTGCGAGCATGAAGACGGCTGCGAGTGTGACTGCGAGGACTGCGCAGAGCAGGAGCTTTACATCATGAAGGTCCAGCAGCTGGACGACGATATGGAAGAGTTCATCCCTGTTGAGGATGAAGAGATCATGAACCAGCTCATCGACATCGTGCAGCAGCGCTTTGAAGAAGAGGGGGACGAGGAGGACGAAAACGAGGACGAGGAGTAATCCTCCCTTGCTTCACCGCGCCTTGGCACGATCGCAAACGGATCAAAAGAGGATGGAGCTTTCCATCCTTTTTTGTTTTGTCTCTCTCATTCCGCCTTATCCAGCACAAGGCTGTCCCCCGCGTTTTTATCGCGTGCCTCCCTGTACAGGGGGCTTTTTTTCGTCAGGCGCTGCGTTTGGATGCCATCCAATGTGCAGAGCTTTATATCCACATAGCCCTTGTAGATCAGCGGATGGCGCAAAACGCGCGCGCAAACCGGCTGCGGCTTTTGATGCGTCAGGGCAAGATAGCAATACTTTTCGTCCTCGTAGCCAAGGCTTGCGCCCTTTTGCCGCCTGTGCGCCGATGTGCGCGGCAGCCGCTGCGCAAAGGCGCACCAGTCGTCCGCGGGCAGCGGGCAATGTGCGCGTCCCGGACAGGGCGCCGCCACATAAGCCCCGGCTGCGCACAGCGCCTCGCGGATGCGAGTAAGCCTTTGAAAGCCCGCGGGCGTACCCGGCTCCACGATCAAAAGCGTCTGGAAAGCGGCGTCAAAGAGCTTCATGGCCGTTTCTTCCAGCACATCGTCGTTTAATTCCAGCAGGCAGTAGGCGGCGATGACCAGATCGGCCCCGGGAAGTTCGGCCGTGCACAGGTCGCCGGCAACCAGCTCCGCCCGCGCGTCTTCCGCCTGCAGAAGCGTTTGCGACAGCGCGCGCATGTGCTCGTCCTTTTCCAGCAGGCACAGCTTGATCTTTGGCCAAAGCGCACGCGCCGCCAGGCTGGCTGTGCCGGGGCCCGCGCCTACGTCCAGACAGCGCGCAGGGGTTTCCGGCAGGCAGACAGAGGCTGCCTCCAGCGCCGATGACACGGCGGCAAAGGTGGCCGGCATGCGCGTGGCGGCATAGGCAAGCGCGTCCCGCCGGCCTTTGAGCAGGCTTATCCCCTTTCCCGCCGCACCCTGGGCGTTGCGATAACGCTGGGAAAGCGCCTGCGCTTCCGCCGCCAGGCCGCCTTCGCCCCGGAGCAGCTCCTCCAGCCTGCGGGCGACGCCCTCGGGAATTGTTTTCATCGAGTAAGTCTCTCCCCCGCTTTTGTGGTCGGCACAAAGAAAAATGGAAACACCTGTGTATCGTTTCCCACCGCGCTGCGCATACTCTATACAGACAATACATGAAACCGCATTGAAGGAGGTTGCACATCGCAGCATGAAACAGGCAAGCAATGTCAAAAGCCATTTTGGCTGGAACGAAAGCGAACAAAGCATACTCTGGGACGAGGTGCGCCAAAGCAACGCACAGGGCCGTCCCCTGCGTGCGGCCTTTGAAAACACGGCCAAGCGCACGGGCCGCAAGGCCAATTCCATCCGCAACTACTATTACGCTTCCATCAAGGAGCAGGGCGTTCCCGGCGAGTTTGCCCTGCGGCGCGCCGTGCCCTTCACGCCCTTTACCCAGCAGGAGGCGGACGACCTTATCCGCCGCGTTTTGCAGGCCCAGGGAAGCGGACGTTCCGTACGCGCCTGCGTGATCGAGATGGCGGGCGGCGACAAGTCGCAGGCGCTGCGCCTGCAAAACAAATACCGTTCCCTCATTAAGAGCCATTCCGGGCAGGTATTGGCCATCGCCAGGGAACTCAAGGAAGCCGGCCTGCCCTCCGTCGATCCCTACCAGAAGCAAGGCGGCTATGGCGCGGGCCGCCGCTCAGGCCGCAGCTCCGCTTCCCTGCGCGATGTCTGCGCGCAGCTGCGCCGCCTGGACGGGGACAGCGCCAAGCGCCTGCTGCTCGCCGTGGCGGACGCGCTGGAGGCTTAGTCCTCGCTTTTTGCGTCCTCTTCCGCCTGCGGGTCGGTAAGGCCTAAGGACAGGGCAAGCGACACGGCCTGCTCGCGCTTGACGGTGTTGAAGGCGGAGTAATTCGCCTTCAGCGCCGTGGTCAAAAGCTGCCTGGCCTCGTCCGCGTTTTCCTTTTCCAGGCAGATGCGGGCTAAGTAATACAGCGAATCGAACTGCTCGGGCCGGAAGGACAAAGCGCGGCGGAAGAGCTTTTCCGCCCGCTCCTTATCGCCCAGGCGATAACAGAGCTGGGCCATGTTGTCCACGATGACGGGGTCCTCGTCGTCGTACTCCAGGGCGTCCTGGTTAAACTTGACCGCCTCGTTGTAGTCGCCGGTCTCGTCGCCCTTGGCGATGAGCAAAAAGCCATAGCTTCCGCGCACGGTGGAGGTGGTCACGCGCTCGTACAGGCGGCCGTAAACCTTGATCGCCCGGTCCAAATTACCGCTGAGCCAATAGGCAAGGCCCAGGTTCTGGTACAGATAGCTCCACTGCTCGGGCTTAAGCCTGGGCTGCTTGGTGGCGAATTTCAGCACCTCCACCGCCTTTTGCGGATCGCCCCTGCGCATGAGCAGCACGCCGTAGGCGGCCAGGGCATAAATATCCGTGCAGCCAAGATCATAGGCCTTCGCGTACAGCTCGAAGGCCTTATCTATTCTCTTTGTCGTGTGCAGCGCCACTGCGCGGCGGGCCACCCAATTTGCTTTAAAAGCTCCCAAATTGATTTACTTCCCTTCCGAATCCGTCTTTTGTTTTTCTGCCAGGCGATTCAGCCTGTCCTTCAGGCGCGTGCGCCGCTTGCGCAGCGCCTGCATTTCAAATTCGTCCGTGCAGGCAAGCATCGCCTGCTCCGTATGAAAGAGGGCCTTTTGCTGATCACCCAGGCGGTGCTCGTACAGCTTGGCCAGCTCCACATGGGCAAACGCGCTGACGGCGCCGTCTGATGCCATCTTTTCCAGCAGCGAAAGCTGCTCCTGCCCCCTGCCCTGCCGCCTGTACATGCGGTTAAGCGCCTGGCCGGACAGGCCTTTGAGCGCGCCCGCGTCCACATACAGATAGCAGCTCTCGGCAAGCTCCACTCTGCCCGCCTTTTCCAGCACGCGGCCGACGGAGTAAACATCCTTTGGTTCCGCAAGGGTCAGGGGCGATACGTGGCCATCGTGCAGGGCCTGAAGCAGCAGCGCCATGGAGTACACATCCCTTGCGTTGTGCTCGAACACCTTTTTCAGGGGCTCTTCGTTCTTATCCTGCAGGAACTGGCGCCAAAGCCCGGGGATCTCGCTGCCGGGGATATCGTCCCGGCGCACATGGCCAAGGACCCTTTCTTCCAGATTGGTGAGGGTGCAGGAGGAAAGCCTGAGCTTGTACATACGCCGCGCCGGATGCAGAAGGTCGATCTGATCTATGTGCAGGCAGCGGGGCGATAAGCGGTTCATCACCATGCGGCTTTCCAGCATGGGGATATCGAAGCTCTTGCCGTTGAAGCTGACGAGCGCCGTCGCACCATCCAGAAGCGCGGGCAGGCGGGAGAGCATGTCCTCCTCCTCGTCGTAGTCGCGCATCCAAAGCTGCGTGATGCACATCGTATCGCCCCGGATGCGGCCGACGCCGATCTCAAAGGCCACCGTACCCGCCCCGCGGGAAAGGCCAGTGCTTTCCACATCCACAAAGGCAAGGCCTTCCGGCCCCCGATACGGGCCGCTGAACTCGCCGCCCGCGCAGAGGAGCTCCAGCCCCTCGCGGCAAAGCTGCAAAGGCGCAAGTGTAAATTCCGTCTCGATTTGGGCGCAGACAGGGCGTGTCTGCTGCACCTGCCCCTGCACAGGGCCGGCTTCGCTGCGCTTTTGCGCGATGGCCTTGAGCTTATCCCTTAAAAGAGACATCGAGTATTCTCCCTATGATCTCGCAGGCAATCTTCTTGACCTGCGCGCCGTAGGCCGAGCCTAGGCAGGAGGGGCAGCCGTTTTCGCAGCCGCAGGAAGCGATCGTGTCCGCCGCCTTGTCCAGCATAAGATCCAGTATCTCGTAGGCCTTATCGGACAGGCCGACGCCGCCGGGCACGGTGTCGGACAAAAAGATTGTCGGTTTTCCGGTAAAGGAATCCTTCACGTGGTAGGAAACGTGGATGTCCTTGTCCGCGCACATGAGGTACAGCGGGGCAATGGTGTGCAGCGCATAGCTGATGCCCAGCATCGCGTTTTGCGCCTGCTCGCTCTCATACCCCCGCAGGATATCCTCCTCCAAAGCCAGCCAGGCGGCGGTGGTGTGCATCTCAAGCTCGGGAATGTCCACAGAGCCGAAGCCGAGGTTCTCATGCGTGTCGAACTTCATCTTCTTGAACATGGTGACGATGGACGAGACCAGCACCTCGCCAAGGGCGCGCGGGCCCTCATCCTTCAAAACATCCAGCACGCGCAGGGTAACGTTTAAATCTGCGTCCGTGTAGTAGTCCACGTCCACGCGCTTGATGTAGGCGCGCTTGTCGTCAAAATCCAGCTTTTCCACCTGGTACTGGGTAGCGTTGTGCAGATAGATGGCGCGCTCGTGCAAAAGCATGGGCACGGTGTAGCGGTCCATTTCGCCGATCACCTGGTGATGAGCAGGATCGGTGATATCCACGATGAGGAAGTTTTCGTCGAATGCCGAGCGCAGGGATACCTCGGTGGAGGGCATTTCCTCCGTCATCCAGTGGTATTTGCCCCCAGCCAGGTGCAAAACGCCCTCCTCTTCCAGATAGGTGAGGATATCCGGCGTGCTGGAAAGGCCTGCGTACAGCTCGTCTTCGTTAAAGGGCAGCTCAAAGGCCGCGCACTTGATGTGGTTCATGAGGATATACAGGTTGTCCGGATTGATCTGGGCATGCTCCGGCGACTGGCTCAAGAAGTACTCCGGATGGGTGACGATGTACTGGTCCAGCGGCGCAGAGGATGCGATCACGAACGTGGCCGAGCAGCTCTTGCTGCGGCCGGCGCGGCCGGCCTGCTGCCAGGTGCTTGCCACGGTGCCGGGATATCCGCACAAAACGCAGGCCTCCAGCTGGCCGATGTCGATGCCAAGCTCCAGCGCGTTGGTGGAAACCACGGCCTGTACGCTGCCGTCGCGCAGCCCGCGCTCGATCTCGCGCCGAAGCGTGGGCAGATAGCCGCCGCGATAGCCGCGCACGCGATCCGAATTGCCAAGCCTGTCCGCCACCAGGCGTTTTAGATACGTGGTGAGCACCTCCACCTGCAGGCGGCTCCTGGCAAAGGCGATGGTATAAATGCCATTTTGCACCAGCTGTGCGCTCAAATCGCGCGCATGGCTTAAAGAGCTTGCGCGGATGCCCAGCTGCTTGTTGACCACTGGCGGGTTGTAAAAGATGACGTGCCTCTCGCCCATGGGCGCGCCGTTGTCGTCGATCAGGCCCATGGGCCTTCCGGTGATGCGCCTTGCCAGCTCGTCCGGATTGGCGATGGTGGCCGAGCAGCAGATAAACTGCGGGTGCGCGCCGTAAAACTCGCACAAGCGCAAAAGGCGGCGGCAAACGTTGGCCATGTTGGAGCCGAACACGCCGCGATAGACGTGTATCTCGTCGATGACGATGTACTTGAGGTTTTCAAACAGGCGCACCCACTTGGTGTGGTTGGGAAGGATACCGCTGTGCAGCATGTCCGGATTGGTGACCACGATATGGCCGGCGGCGCGCACGGCGCTGCGGGCGTTGACCGAGGTATCGCCGTCGTAGGTGAAGGCCTTGATGTTTTCGCCGTCCTTGCCCATCAGGGAGATGAAAGCGTTCAGCTCCGCCACCTGGTCGGCGGCCAGCGCCTTGGTGGGAAACAGGAACAGCGCCCGCGAAGAGGGATCGTTCAGCACCGCCTGCAGAGCAGGCAGGGTGTAGCACAGCGTCTTGCCCGAGGCTGTGGGCGTGACGATGGTGATGTCCTCACCCCGAAAGGCCGCTTCCACCGCCTGCTTCTGGTGGGTATACAGCTGGAAGATGCCCTTTTTTTCCAAGGCCTTTTTCAAGGATTGGGCCAGCGACGCGGGAAAATCAGCATAGCGCGCAGGCCTGGGCGGTATCGTTTCCCAGCGGGTAACGCACTGCATAAAGGCTTGATCTCTTCTTTTCTCCTGCAAAAACTGTTCCAGATTCATCCCTTGCACCGCCCCTTGATTCAATGGATATAGATATTTATATTGTACATCGAAAGGGGCTTGCGCGCAACGGATGGCCGCCTTTATTCAAACAGGCTGATGCCCAGCGCTCGATAGCAGTTCCAATCCACCCTGTCGCTTACGGAAAGGCCGGCCTCCCGGCGGAAGCGCACCAGTGCCTGCTTGGTGTTTTCGCCGAACACGCCGTCCGGATTGCCGTAATAATACCCAAGATTCTTGAGCCTGAGCTGCACCTGCATCACATCCGCGCCGCGAGCACCGGGGGCAAGCGTGCGCAGGCCGGCCGCCATGGGGCCGTAGGCGTCGCGCTCGATGATAACCCGCGCGCCGTAGGGCACCAGGGGGTACAGCTCCTCCACATCGCGGTTGAGCATGCGCACGCAGCCGTGCGAAGCATGGCTGCCGATGGAAGCGGGCTTGTTGGTGCCGTGGATGCCGAATCTGCCGTAGGGACAGTAAAACCCCAGCCAGCGCGTGCCAAAGCCCGTGCCCCAGTCCACTGCCTTGTGGTTTATGGTGAACACGCCAAGGGGCGAGGGCGTATCGCTCTTGCCCACGGCGCAGGGCCAGGTCTTGTATGGTTCGCCGTGTATATATAGGGTGATCGTCTGCACGTCGGCGTCCACCACCAGCACGGTCGGCTTGTCCCGCGTGCCCGCCCCGCAAAGCGCCAGCACCGCGGCAAAAAACAGCAACAGACCTAGCCACTTGCGCACGATCGTCACCTCCCAAGTCTGCAAAATACTCTCCTTTCAGGATATGCAAAAGCGCGCCGCCGGATTCCGGCAGCGCGCTTGATTCCGTTTTCAGTTTTTAAGCTTGAACAGCACCACGCCCGCGATCATAAGCGCTAAGCCAATATATTTGGTAAAGTGGAAGCCGATCTTATCCGCACCCATCCAACCGAAGGCGTCGATCAGCGCCGCCACCAGCAGCTGCGCGATCAATATGATGGAAACGGCCACGGTCGGGCTTAAATCGCGGATGGCGAGCATCACCGTCAGCGTGATCAAAAGCCCCAGCGCCCCGCCCAGAAGATAGGCCTTGTTCACCTCGCCGATGGCGCGAAAACTCCCCTTGCCAAACCACCACACGGCAAGCAGCGACAGCGCAAAGGCCGTGCCCTGCACAAAGGCGTTGCTCTCCATCAGACCAATCTTATCGGACAGGCGCGTGTTCATCACGCCCTGCACGCTCATGGCGGCGCCGGCCAGTACCGCAAACAACACGCCCAGCATCTTCCATTCCCCCATCCGCGCTTTTGCTTTACAGCTTTCCCCTTAAAAGGAAGCCTTATGCAAAAGCGCCCCGAAAGGGGCGCCTGGTAAGGCTTGTTTTTAGGAGAATTCCAGCACGATGGCACTGTGCGGTCTGCCGTCGGCGGCGCTTTCGCCCTCGATATACAGCCGCAGGTTGTCGGGGCTGAAGAGCATACGGCCCACGTTATAGCCGATGTTCTTATAGACGATCTTTTTGTTGATGATATGCGTGCCGCTCCAGCGGCCGATGGCAAGGTCCACGCTGCCGTCCATGTTCTTGATGGCAAGGGCCGCGTACAGCCGGTTCGGCGTGAGCGCATAGGCCTGCACGCCCCTGTCTATCACCTGGCTCTCGTCCGGTCCGGCGGAAACAAAGCGCAGGGAACTGCCGTACAAGGCCAGCGCGCCCGTTGCGGACATGCCGTTGGCCTGGCTGACCTCTCCCGCCGGCAGGGTAAACGTGCTGCCGTCTTTGGTGTTTAAAAGCTCCACCGTGGATCCGCCCTCGCCGCCGCGCCGCAGCAGCACCGTGCCGTCGTTTAAATAATCCAGCACGGCGATCTCCTCCTCCAGGCTCTCCAGCACCTTGGTGGTGCTGCCCTGGGAAACGTCGATCAGCGTCAGGCCGTACTGCCCGTTCACCACCGATGCAGCGGCCAGGCTCTCGCTGTTTCTGGACCACACGGGCGCGGAATACACGCGGAAGCTGTCGCAGCTTAAAACCTGCCGCTGCATGGACAGCGAATACAGCACCGTGTACTTTCCGACTTCTTCGTTTTGCATCTGATAGGAAACGACCTTCTTATCCGGCGAAAGGCTTACGTATTCCGGTATCTGCCCCTCCGTTCGCTTGATGGGATTGTAAAAGCCGTATTGGCAGCTCATGGCGCCAAGCTCGCCCTCCGTCTCCCCCTGCGCGCTGCTGACCGCGGCCAGCACCAGCAGATTGTCGCCGTCCAGCCAATCGACCACCATCACGCCCGAGGCGCCCAAATCGCCGCTTTGGTCCAGCTTATCCAACGGCAGCGTATACTGCTTTTTGATCTCGAAGCTCCCGCCGGCCGCGGCCGTTTCCGTGGGTGCGGCGCTTGGCTCGCGCAGGAGCATCGTCTTTTCCTTGGGGCCGATGGAGCAGGCCGCAAGGCACAGGCATAAAATCAGCATAAGCACAACGGCGATCTGCTTGCGCATGCGGGCACGCTCCTTTCCTTGCATGGTTATCACAATCCCAGATACGCGGGCAGCGTCACGGAAACCACCGTGAGCCCCCTGCGCTTGGAGGTCATTTCGATCTTGCCGCCGTGCTGCTCCACGATCTGCTTGCAGATGCCAAGCCCCAGGCCGCTGCTGCCCTCCTCGCGGGCGATGGAATCCGCCCGGCGGTAAAAGGGGATGAACAGCTTGGGGATCTCCTTTTCGTCCACGCCGTCGCCCTGGTTCATCACGGACACATAGACGTTTTCGCGGCTGGCGTTGAGCACCACGTCGATGGGTGAATTCTGGTAGCCGTATTTGATGGCGTTGTCGATCAGGTTGATGAAGATTTCGCGCAGCTGGTCGGCGTTTGCAAAGACATTGGCCTGCTGGCGCACTTTCAGGTTGACCACATCGCCGTATTTGTCCGCCTTGAACTGCATGCTCTCGCACACCTGCTCCAGCACGGAGCTTAATTCCACCTTGTCCTTGGGCATATCCACCATGCCGCTCATCTTGGAGGTTTCCAGCAGCCGCACCACCATCTGGAACATGCGGTCGGACTCGCTCTGGATGTAGGCAATTCCCTTGTCGAAAAACTCCTTGTCGGTAAAGCCGTTTTCCTCCAGTATCTCGGCATAGCCCTTGATGGAGGTCAGCGGCGTTTTCAGCTCGTGCGTCACGGAATCGTAGAATTCCTTGGTGTATTCCGAGATGCGCTTAAGCTCGTATTTGTCCATGTTGATGGTCTTCATCTGCTGGTCGATCTTGAAGATCATGGCGGCAAAGTTGCGCGAAAGCTGGCCGATCTCGTCGCGGCGGGGGCTGCGCGCCATGCGCACAACAAGCTTTACATCCAGGCGCGACTGCTCCACGTCCTTTTCCACCTCGCTGGAGATGGCCGCAAGCTTGGAGATGGGCTTGGAAATGCGCGTGGAAAACAAAACGCCCACACCCATGGCCAAGGCAAAGGCGACCAGGGTGATGAGCGAAACCGAGCGGATGGTGTTGTTGCCCTGCAGGTACAAAACGGAATAGTCCGTCACCGTGCGCAAAAGGCCGATGCTGTTGCCCTCTATGGTGATGGGATAGCTGAAATAGGCATAAGTCCGGCCCTGATCCGTGTCCAGCGTAAAGGCGGACATGCCCGCCTTGGCATAGCGCAGATCGTCAAAGCTGGCCTGGGCAAACAAAACGGGGTTGGTGGATTCTATCATGCGGCCGTCCATGGCGTAGGCGGCCGTGGGATTGCCCGTGGCGTCCGCAATCTCGGCACACAGCGCGGCAGCGATTTCGGCAAAGCCCTCCTCGTTGTTGTCCAGGTTGTTCATCACCAATATCTGGCGCACATACAAAAGGCCGTTGTTTTTGAGCACAACAAGATCATCGTTGATGTATTCCTCGTTGCCGGATTGAATGTTTCGGATGATGAACACATTCATGGTCACGAGCATCACGATGAAAATGATCGACAGCCACAGCAGCATCTGCTTGCGGATGGTCCAGCGGAAGCTGCTGAGGCGCAGCTTTTTTAGATCGAGCGTTTTGCCGGCGATCCTGATTTTCATGCCTCTACGTCAAATATATAGCCGATCTTGAAGATGGTGCGGATCTTTTCGTCCAAACCCAGCTTTTTGCGCAGGCGCAGCACGTGGATGTCCACGGTGCGGGTATTGCCGAAGTAGTCGTAACCCCACACGGCGTGCAGTATGTTCTCGCGGGAAAGCGCCTTGTTGCGGTTTTCGTAAAAATACATCAGCAGCTGGTATTCCAGCGGGGTCAGATCAACGGGGCGGCCGGCACGCAGCACCGTCATGGTGGCGGGCGTCACGATCAGGCCGGCAAAGTGTAGCTCGATGTCCGGCCGGGCCTTGGGCGCGCTTTGGGCGTTTTCCAGCCTGCGAAAGGTGGCCTTGATGCGCGCGGTAACCTCGCGCACGTCAAAGGGTTTGGTGATGTAGTCATCGGCGCCGGCCTCCAGGCCCAGCACCTTGTCCTCCACCAGGTTGCGTGCGGTGACCATGATGATGGGGATGCGCATGGTCTGTGTGACCTGCTGGCACACATCCAGGCCGCTGATGTCCGGCAGCTGCCAGTCCAGCAGGATCAGGTCGGGCTGCATGCTGTGCGCGAGCTTGAGCGCGCGGGAGCCGTTTTCTGCAATCTCGACCCTGTACCCCTCCTTGACGAGCCTGTATTTGAGCAGCTCCGCGATCGGGCGATCGTCCTCAACCACCAGGATGCTCTCAGCTGCCATCGTCTTCATCTCCTTATGCCATTGATGGTTAAATTATAACATCTTTAGTTTCCAAATTGCAAATAAATCGAGATTTTTGCCTATTTTTTCCACATAAAACAAAAACCGCAAACATCGTCAGGATGCTTGCGGAGCAAATGCCGTCCGGAGAATCAGAAAAGCTGGAAAAGCGGCGGCAAATACTCTATGGTTTTGTTGGCATACTCCAGATCGCCGTTGTAGCGGTTGTAGACCCGCCGCCATTTTTTCTGGGCGCGTTCGCCCGCGCCGCTTTTTGCCTGCTCGATCTGGGCGGATTCATAGGCGAGCACGCAGGCGGTGGCAAAGATCGCCTCCCTCTCGTCCTGCATGAACCGGCGCAAAATCCCCTGATCGTCCCTCGGGAGCCTGTCCAGGCAATGGAAGTAGCCATAGGCCTTTTTCGCCGTCTTGGCGGTCACCGCACCAAGACCTGTAGAGCCGCGACCCTGCCTGAGGGGAGCCAGCGCCACCACCAGGAAGTCCGGTGCGGAACGGGTGAACTGCTCCTTTAGAATCACGGCGGCGATCACCTCCGGCGGCAGACCGAAGGTCTTCCCGGCTTTCTCGATCGCATCCTTGTTCCGTTCAATGGCCTGCATCGCGCGGTCAAAACGGACGTCGGCAATGTCACGGCACACGCCCAGCTTTGCAATGGCATACTGCCTGCGCAGGGTGGAGATCAGATGCCCGCGGCTGTCTTTTTCGTTTGGGAAGAACAATGCAGGCGCTAAGATGCAGCGCAGCAGGATTGCCGCCGCGCACAGGATGGCCAGGATTTCCCTTTTTTGCAGGAAAAAGCTATTGCGTTTGCCAGTCAGGGTACTCATCTGCCTACTCCTTTCCATGGTTTATCTATACTTTAGACGATCCAGGTAAAGAAAAGGTAGCGTCCTTATTTCAAAATATCTGCTTTTTTTGTTTCTTTTTTGTATACCCTTTGTTAGAAAATGGCGACAATGCGTGGTTGCATGCTATACTTGGCATGTGATACTAAAAAATGACTGTACGGGAGGATATAAGCGTGAACCTGTTGCTTCAGCTCAGCCTGCTGATCGGCTTATGCCTTGCCGGACAGCTTTTGTCCACTGCCCTTCCCTTTCCCATGCCGGGTTCCGTTTGGGCCATGGCGCTGCTGTTTCTGCTTTTGCGCTTCGGCATCCTGAAGGAGCGGCACATCGAGCGCCCGGCTTCCTTTTTGCTCGGCTACCTTGCCCTGTTCCTGGTGCCGGCGGGCGTTTCCATCCTGCAGGACGTCTCCGTTTTGTCCTACGCCGTTTGGCAGATACTCGTCATTTGCCTTGTTACCACGCCGCTGACGCTTTTGACCGCCTACTTTGTCACCCACGGCCTGATCCGCCTGCTCGACAAAAGAAAGGAGGGCAAGGCATGAACCCGTTGTTTTCCGACCTTGTGTACAGCGCCCTGTTCGGCGTGCTGCTCACCATCCTATCCTTCGGCCTTGCACAGCTCTTGAGCAGACGCTTTCTCTCCCCGTTGCTCAATCCCATGCTCTTGTCCTGCCTTATGTGCATCGGCGTGCTGCTTGCCCTGCGCATCCCCTACGAGGCCTATGCGGTCGGCGGCAGCGTCGTCTCCGCCTTTCTGGGGCCTGCTACCTGCGTGCTGGCCCTGAACATTCACAGGCAATGGCCGCTGCTGAAAAAATACTGGCTGCCCGTGCTGGGAGGCTGCGCGGCGGGCTCGCTCACCTCCGTGCTCACGGTGTACGGGCTCTGCCGGCTGTTTGCGCTGTCCGAAGTTTTGACCTTTTCCCTTTTGCCCAAGTCCGTGACCACGCCCATCGCTACGGAGCTTGCCGGCTTAAACGGCGGCGTTACGGGCATCGCCGTTGCGGCCGTTCTGCTCAGCGGCACCTTGGGCGCCATGATCGCCCAACCCCTGCAAAAGGCCCTGCGTCTGACGGACAGCGTCGCCCT
Organism: Christensenellales bacterium; assembly: GCA_050309765.1. Lineage (GTDB taxonomy): Bacteria > Bacillota > Clostridia > Christensenellales > UBA1750 > CALWRM01. The sequence goes on along the minus strand of JBNRMU010000140.1, from coordinate 1,334 downwards.
TGGCATCGGCATCGGCACGGCCAGCCACGCCATCGGCACCAGCAAGGCGCTGGAGATCGGCGAGACGGAAGGCGCGTTCAGTTCCATCGCTATCGGCATATCCGGTTTGTTCACCAGCCTCTGGCTGGCGCTGCTGTTCTGATAAAAACGGGCCCGCGCGCTGCGGGCCTGTTTTTTGCTGTCCATCTTCTCTTTTTTGCAATTCTTCCTTTGTCATGGAAAGGGTTTTCCTATATACTTGTACTTGGTGAATCTGTTCATTGGGAGGACTGCGGGTTATGCGGCGTTTTGTGCTTTGCCTGGTTGTGCTCTGCAGCCTTTGTTTAAGCGCCTGCACCGTATCCGCAGGCAGAAACGGCGTCGCCATCGACCCTGTCGATTTTTCCGGCGTGCAGACAGTCCGCGTGCTGGAAACGCCGACCCCAGCGCCTACGCCAGCGCCCACGCCCGTGCCCACGCCAAAGCCTGAAGACCGTGTATATGTGCTCAGCTTTGCCGGCGACTGCACCTTGGGCGCCGAGGAAGAAAAGCAGCACTCCGACAGCGGCTTTCTCCGCGTTGTGGGCGACGACTACGACTATCCCTTCATAAACTGCCTTCCTTATTTTGCGCAGGATGACTTCACCCTGGTGAATTTGGAAGGCGCGCTCACAGACAGCCATTCCCCCGAGGACAAGCTGTTCCGCTTCAAAGGGCCCAAGGAATACACGCAGATCCTTTTGAACGGCTCCGTCGAGGCCGTTACCATCGCCAACAACCATTCGCGCGATTACGGAAAGCAGGGCTATGAGGATACCGCCCAAGCCCTGGACGAGGCCGGGATCGCTTACACCGGCTTTAACAAGCCCCTTTTGTACACGCTGGACGGCGGCTTTACCATCGGCATCTACGGCGGCCACTCCTCCGGCACCCATCGCGAGCAGATCAAAAAAGGGATCCAATATTTGAAGGAGAACGGCGCGCAGTATATCGTTGCCGTGTTCCACTTCGGCGAGGAGAACGCCTACGAGCCGGATTCCAATCAGCGCCAGGCGGCCACCTACGCCGTGGAGCAGGGCGCGGATCTTGTCATCGGCCACCATCCGCATGTGCTGGAACCGGTGTATCTGTATAAAGGCGTGCCCATCTGTTACTCCATCGGCAACTTCTGCTTCGGCGGCAATGCCCGGCCGGACGATCTGGATACCGTAGTTGTGCAGCAGGAGGTCATCGTTTCCCCGGATGGCTCGGTGCGGTCGGGTGAAATACGCTTCATCCCCTTTACCGTCAGTTCCGCCAGCAGGCACAACAATTACCAGCCCGCGCCCTATGCCCGCGGCAGCGAGGAGTATTAC
>JBNRMU010000139.1:0-26330 GCA_050309765.1 Christensenellales bacterium | reverse complement strand
CACGAAACGACAAAAATTTATGGGAAATGTCCGGCTTTTAGCCCGCCGAAGGGGCCAAATACGCCCGTGTTTACAACTTGGAAATCAAAAACACGAACATTTCACGGGATCGGGCGCAAAGGGTTATTCCTGCCCCTCGGACAGCAGGTTTTGGTAAAAGTCATATTCCACAACGCCCTGTATGCGCGCAAATGCGCCGGGAACCAGTTCCTTTGCCATCAGGCACTCGATGGCGGGAAGGTGCACCGTTTTGCCCGGCGTGATGCCGTGCGCGGCGGCGGTCACAAAGCCGCGGCTATGGTAGTTGCGCGGGTTTCCCTCCACCAGCACGGCAAGGAAGCCCAGCTCCTTCGCCTTTGCAAAGCCATATTCCAGCAGCTCCTTGGAAATGTGCTGCCGTTGCAGCGACGTCTTTACGCACACCGGGGAGAGCAGGAGCAGCTCGTTTTCGAACTTCCCCTCCAGATGGAAGCGCGAGAACATGGCATAGCCGATGATCGCGCCTGTTTCGTCCGCGGCGACGAGCTCCAGCTCCGGAAGGTAATACTTTTTTGCGCGGATCTCCTCTACTAAGGCGCGCACCTGGCGGCCCTCGTTTTCGTCCGCATGCTCGCTGAACACGGTCTCCACAAAATCCAGAGCTTCTAAACGCCGCTCAGGGGGCAGGGGGAAGAAGTGTCTTTCCATAGATGCCATATCCTTTCTGTCTGTCGATGTGCTAGCTTGTTTTATCTTTTATGAACGCAGATCAGGACGAAATTGAGGATTTTCTCCAGGCCCTGTTCCAGGAATTCCCGATCGCGGACGGCGAACGGATGGGCGGTATCGAACCAGTCCTTCCAAGCGTCCACAAAGCAATCCGCCTCCTCAACGCGGATATCGCAGCATTCACCGCATTCTTCACTCAAAAGGTTTTGCCACCAGGCGGCTGTCCTGAACGATAGTGCGTCGTCGCCTTCGGCCCAGGTGCTGAACAGTTCGCGCAAGGCGCCTCGGGGCTCTTCCTTAATGCCGGGAACGGCGATCAGGACATGACCGCCCTTTTTGACGAAGGGCAGGATCCTGTCCGCAAACACGCCCTTTTTGCAACCGAAATAGTGATACGAATCCACGCTTAAGATCGCGTCGAAGTATTCGTGCGAAAAGGGCATATCCAGCGCGTCGCCGTGGATAGGGATGACCGTATCCTCCAGATGATGATCCAGGATGCGCGCATAATTGTCTGAAGCACAGATCCACAGATCAAAGGCGAAGACCCGTTTGGCGCCTGTTTCCCTGGCAAGGAAGACGGAAGTCAGGGCTGTGCCGCAGCCAAGATCGAGCACCCTGCCAAAGCAGGCATCCGCAGGGCTTTTACGGATCAGTTCCTCCAGCAGGCGGAAGGAATTGGGCCCCATCAGGTATTCCTTGGTAAAAAAGTGTCTGTACCGTTCGATGTCGATCATGTGCATCCTCCCAACGCGGCGGTATGAGGGGAGCGTACAAGTTGGCGCAAAGGGATGAAACCTGACGCCGAGCGATCCCTTTTTCAACATAAACACGGCGCAAAGGCTTGTCAATAGGCGTTCCGGCGCAAGTTCTTTTTAGCAAAATCCGCTTATTTTTGCGTGCGGGCTTTTTCATCCGAGGCGCTTATGATACAATGTTTTTAAACATCACTGTGGAGGTGTTCCTAATGTTTGAAAACATTCCCAAGGTCGTGCTGGGCCTGGTCGCCACCAGCCGCGATTGTTTCCCCATTGCCCTGTCCCGCACCCGCCGCAACGCCGTTGCCGCCGCCTACAAGGCTGCCGGCGGTGAGATGTTCGTGGCCGATACCATTATCGAGAACGAGAACGATGTGCTCAAGGCCGAGCAGGAGCTGAAAGAAGCCGGCGTCAACGCGCTGGTGGTGTTCCTCGGCAACTTCGGCCCCGAGAATCCCGAGACGATGCTGGCCCAGCGCTTCCAGGGCCCGGTCATGTTCGTGGCCGCCGCCGAGGAGGACGAAAACGTGCTGGTTTCCGACCGCGGCGACGCCTTCTGCGGCATGCTCAACGCCAGCTACGCCATCGGTCTTAAGAACATGCGCGTGTATATCCCCGAATATCCCGTGGGCACCTGCGACGAGGTGGCCGCGATGATCGCGGAGTTTGTTCCCATCGCCGCGGTCAGGATCGGCCTGTCCAACCTCAAGGTGTTCTCCTTCGGCCCCAGGCCGTATGACTTCCTCGCCTGCAACGCGCCCATCAAGCCCCTGTTTGATCTTGGCATCAACATTCAGGAAAACTCCGAGCTGGACCTTTACGTAGCCTATAAGAACCACGCGAACGACCCCCGCATCCCCTCCGTCGTCAAGGAGATGGAGGAGGAGCTGGGCGCGGGCAACCGCATGCCCGGCGTTCTGCCCCGCCTTGCCCAGTATGAGCTGACTTTGCTGGATTGGGCGGAGGAGAACCTCGGCGCCGCCAAGTACTGCGTGTTTGCCAACAAGTGCTGGCCCGCCTTCCAGACCGAGTTCGGCTTTGTGCCCTGCTACGTAAACTCCCGCATGGCGGCCAAGCTCATCCCCGTTTCCTGCGAGGTGGATATCTACGGCGCCGTGACCGAGTATATTTTGACCTGCGTCACCGGTGCGGCCCCCACCATCCTGGATATCAACAACACCGTGCCCGAGGATATGTTCGAAAAGAACATCCAGGGCAAGTTCGATTACACCCACAACGAGACCTTTATGGGCTTCCACTGCGGCAACACCGCGGCCTGCTATCTGCGCAATCCGGAGATGAAGTACCAGAAGATCATGAAGCGTTCCCTGGAGCCTGATACCGAGCCCGACATCACCCGCGGCACTATCGAGGGCGACATCATCGACGGCCCCATCACCTTCTTCCGCCTGCAGTCCACGCCCGACTGCAAGCTGCAAAGCTACATCGCCCAGGGCGAGGTGCTGCCCGTGGAGACCAAGTCCTTCGGCGGCATCGGCGTGTTTGCCATCGACGAGATGGCGCGCTTCTATCGCCATGTGCTCATCGCCAAGCATTATCCGCACCATGGCGGCGTGGGCTTCGGCCATGTGGGCAAGGCGCTGTTCGACGCCATGAAGCTGCTGGGCGTGAAGGACGTTGCCTTCAACCAGCCCAAGGGCATGCTGTACAAGGACGAGAACCCCTTCGCGTAAAGGCCAAATCCAAAGATTTATGTAAAGGGCAGGAAAACGATCCGTTTTCCCGCCCTTTCTTTGCCTGCAAAAAGGTCGAATACGCGTTCTTTGTACCTAACTTTTTGCATACACATGCTTAAAGACACATCAGGTGCAAAGGGGGCGATGGATTTGATGCACGATCAGGAAATCAGGCAGCTGCGCCAGCGGGCGCATGCGGTTTCCCTGGAAAACAGGGAGCGTGCCAGCATCACGGGGGTCACGGATGTGGAAAGCTTCAACGAGGAAGAGGTGGTCATGCTGACCGAGCAGGGCATGCTGGTGCTTTCCGGCGAGGGGCTGCACATCGCGCGGCTGAACCTGGAGGAGGGCCAGGTGGTGGCGGAAGGCCATCTGTTTGCCATGGAATACCTGGACGGCAGGGAACCGGAGAAAAAGGGCGGGCTCTTTGGCCACATGTTCCGCTGAAGGAGGGTGGGGACATGCTGTTTTCCACGGCCGGCCAGGCGCAGATATTTCTGGTCATGGCGGCGCTGGGCGCGGCGCTGGGGTTGCTTCACGACGGGATGGAGCTGCTGCAGCTGCTGCTGGGGCGAAGGGCCCTTTGCTGGACGCTGGAAGGGGTCTTTTTCGCCTTTGCGGCGCTTTGCGTCTTTTTTGCGCTTGTGCGCCTAAATGGCGGCGAGCTGCGCGCCTATACCTTTCTGGGGTTGGGAGTGGGCTGGTGCCTGTATCTTTTGTCCCTGGCACCGCTGCTTGTTAAGCTGCGCACACTTGTTGCGCGCGGCTTGAAAACAATTGGTAACAATCGCTTTTTCCGCCTGCTGCTTCGTTGACAAGCGCCGCGCAACTTGCTATTCTGGAGAGGACATAACAAGCAAAGGGGGCGGCGCGATGAAGCACATCAAGCGCAAACACAAGCTGATCGCATGCCTGTGCGTGTGCGTGCTGGTGCTCGTGTACTTTGCCGTAAGCTTTTTGCGGCAGGAAAAGCGCATGCGCGAGCTCAACGCCGAAAACGCCCTTCTGCAGCAGGAATTAAGCGAATTACAGCTGCAAAGAAGCGCCCTGGAGGGCGATCTGGAAAACGCCTCCACCGACGAGTATATCGAGCGGGTGGCCCGCGAGGAGCTGGGCTTCGTCAAGGAAGGCGAAATCAAGTTTGTGGAAGCGGAGGGGGACTGAACAGTCCGCCTCCCTTTTTTATGCCCAATAAACACAAAGCCTGCGGCTATCTGCCGAGGGCCGGGAAGGAATGTCAGCCCATATGTCCGTTGCGGTGATCGATATCGGCTCCAACTCCGTGCGTCTGCTCCTCTGGCAGGGGAAGACGCAGCGGCAATACCTGAATACCACGCGCCTTGGCGAAGGCGCGGCCTACGGCAGATTGAATCAGCAGAGCATCGCCCGCACGCGCAAAGCCGTTTCCGACTTTGCCAAAGCAGCGGCAGGGGAAGGCCTTCGCGCCTATGCCTTTGCCACCAGCGCCGTGCGCGACGCGGAAAACAGAAACGAACTGCTCAACGGCATCCTCTGCGACTGCGGACTTGCGGTGGACGTGCTCTCCGGCGAAGAGGAGGCCTTGTGCGCTTACCTGGGTGCGCTGCGCGGGGGCGACGGCGGCGTGATCGATATCGGCGGCAACTCCACGGAGCTGGCGCTCGGAAGGGATGGCCGCCTTTTGCAAAGCGTGAGCCTGCCCCTGGGCGCCGTGCGGCAAAACACCCTGTTCGGCACGGATCGAAGGGCATCCGAAACATATTTGCAGGAGCAGCTTTGCATGGCCACATTCGCGGCGGATACGGCGCTGCCCTTTTTCGGCGTGGGCGGCACCATCACGGCCCTTGCGGCCTACCGGCTGGGGCTTTGCGAATACGACCCCGCGCGCGTGGACGGCTGCCCGCTGCCCCTTTCCTTTGTGGAGGAAACGGTGGAAAGGCTCTGGACGCTCTCCCCGGAGCAGAGGGCGCAGCTTCCCGGCATCAGCCAAACGCGCGCACAGATCATCCACCAGGGTGCGCTGGTATTGTGCATGGCGATGCGGCATCTGGGACTTGACGAGATACGCGCCAGCGTGCACGACAATCTGGAGGGCTACGCCTACCTGCGCAGGCTTAATTGAAACGGCGTCGAGCGCTTTTGCAAAAGCAAGAGCGCCCGTTTTTTATCCCGCGCCGCACGCCATATCCTTCCCTTGGCATAAGCTGGGTTTTAAGCGACCAGACTATGCCTTGCGGGAGGTGCGTGGGAAATGCCGCTTAAACGGATCGCGCTGGTTTTTTTGCTTTGTGTTTTGCTCTTTGGCCTTGTTCTGCTCATCGCGGGCAGTCTGCGCCTGTTTTTTGCGCAGGCGGGCGGTGCTTTGCGCGCGCTTTTAAGCGCGCTGAACGGCTAATTGTTAAAGAAGCGTCAAACTGCGGCGGCCTGCTTGCAATGGCGGGAAATTGTGGGTATAATCTAGTTGATCGGTTCCGAAAACCCATTTTATAGATAAGGAGTGTACTTTGGTTATGAACAAAAAGACCATTGAGGACATTCAGGTAGCCGGCAAGCGCGTACTGGTCCGCTGCGACTTCAACGTGCCCCTGGACGGCACCACCATCACCGACGAGACCCGCATCGTGGCCGCCCTGCCGACCATCCAGTATCTTTTGAAGAACAAGGCCAAGGTCATCCTTTGCTCCCACCTGGGCCGTCCCAAGGGCGAGTTCAACATGAAGTATTCCCTGGCGCCCGTGGCCAAGAGGCTTTCCGAGCTGCTGGGCCAGGAAGTCAAGCTGGCCGCCGACGTGATCGGCGACAGCGCCAAGGCTTTGGCCGCATCCCTGGAAGAGGGACAGGCCATCCTGCTTGAGAACGTCCGCTTCCACAAGGAAGAGGAAAAGAACGATCCCACCTTCGCCAAGGAGTTGGCGAGCCTGGCCGAGATTTACGTAAACGACGCCTTTGGCACCGCCCACAGGGCTCATGCCTCCACCGAGGGCGTGGCAAAGTACCTGCCCGCCGTTGCCGGTTACCTCATCGGCAAGGAGCTGGCCGTGATGGGCAAGGCCCTGTCCGACCCCGCCCGTCCCTTCGTGGCGATCCTGGGCGGCAAGAAGGTTTCCGACAAGATCGGCGTTATCAACAACCTGCTGGAAAAGTGCGACGCCATCCTCATCGGCGGCGCTATGAGCTACACCTTCTCCAAGGCCCAGGGCGGCTGCATCGGCAAGTCCCTGCTGGAGGAGGATAAGATCGATCTGGCCAAGTCCCTGCTTGCCAAGGCCGAGGAAAAGGGCGTTAAGATGCTCCTGCCCGTGGACACCGTCTGCGCGCCCGAGTTCGATAACGATGCGCCCCGCACCACCGTCAAGGCCGGCGAGATCCCCGACGATCTGGAAGGCCTGGACATCGGCCCCGAGACCGTGAAGCTGTTCTCCGATGAGATCGCCAAGGCCAAGACCGTCGTCTGGAACGGCCCCATGGGCGTGTTCGAGATGCCCAACTTTGCCGTGGGCACCAAGGAGATCGCCCGCGCCATGGCCGCCAACCAGGAGGCCGTGACCATCATCGGCGGCGGCGATTCCGCTGCGGCTGTGGAGCAGCTGGGCTTTGCCGACAAGATGACCCACATCTCCACCGGTGGCGGCGCCTCCCTGGAGTTCCTGGAAGGCATCGAGCTGCCCGGCGTGGCTGCCCTGAACGACAAGTAAAACGCTGAAGCACCCAAGATAAACAGGGGGGCGGCCCGGCAACGCCGGCCGCCCCCTTATCTTCCCGCAAAAAACAGGAACGAGTGAAAGGGGATATTCCCATGCGCAAGCCCATCATTGCCGGCAACTGGAAGATGAATATGACCCCCGACGAGGGCGTTTCCCTCGTCAGCGACCTGATCGATAAGGTCAAGGACGCCAAGTGCGACGTGGTCGTGTGCGTGCCCTTTGTGGACATCGCCCCCGTGGCTGCGGCTTTAAAGGGTACCAACATCCATGTGGGCGCCCAGAACCTGCACTTTAAGAAGAGCGGCGCCTACACCGGTGAGATCAGCGCCGATATGCTCAAATGCGCCGGCGCGGAGTACGTCATCATCGGCCATTCCGAGAGGCGCCAGTACTTTGCCGAGACCGACGAAACCGTGAACCTCAAGGTGCTGTTCGCCCTGGAGAACGGCCTAAAGCCCATCGTCTGCGTGGGCGAGAGCCTGGCCCAGCGCGACGCGGGCGAAACGGACGGTCTGGTTTCCATGCAGGTGAAGGCGGCGCTCAACGGCGTATCCGCGCAGGATGCGCTCAAGGTCGTCATCGCCTATGAGCCCATCTGGGCCATCGGCACCGGCCGCACCGCCACCAACGAGCAGGCGGACGAAACCATCGGCGTGATCCGCAACGCTATCTGCGAAGTGTACGGCAAGGAGACGGCCGATGGCATGCGCATCCAGTACGGCGGCAGCATGAATGCCAAGAACTGCGAAGGCCTGATGGCACAGCCCCAGATCGACGGCGGCCTCATCGGCGGCGCGTCGCTCAAGGCCGAGGACTTTTCCATCATCGTCAAGGCGGCCAGCGACACCGTGGCGTAAGTGTTTATCAACGTTTCCTACGAAAGAAAGGACAACCCAATGGACAAGAAAAAAATGACCGCGCTCATCATCATGGATGGCTTTGGCATCCGCGCGTGCAAAGAAGGCAACGCCATCCTGGCGGCTGGCACCCCCAATCTGGACGCCCTCAGGGCCAAGTATCCCAACACCGTCATCGGCGCCTCCGGCATGGACGTGGGCCTGCCCGACGGACAGATGGGCAATTCCGAGGTGGGACACCTCAACATCGGCGCGGGCCGCATCGTTTACCAGGAGCTGACCCGCATCACCAAGTCCATCCAGGACGGTGACTTTTTCAGCGTGCCGGCCTTCCTCTCGGCGGTTGACTTTGCCAAGAAGCACGGCGGCAAGCTGCACCTGATGGGCCTTTTGTCCGACGGCGGCGTGCACAGCCACATCACCCACCTGTTTGCCCTGATCGACTTTGCCAAACGGCAGGGACTTGAAAACGTGTATGTGCACTGCCTGATGGACGGCCGCGACACCCCGCCCACCTCCGGCGTGCAGTACATAAAGCAGCTCAAGGACTACATGGACAAGATCGGCTTCGGCGCCATCGCCACCATCTCCGGCCGCTACTACGCCATGGATCGCGACAAGCGCTGGGACCGCGTGCAGAAGGCCTACCAAGCCATCTCCTTAGGCCAGGGCGTGGAGGAAAGCTGCCCCGTCAAGGCCATGGAAAACTCCTATGCCAAGGAAGTTACCGACGAGTTCATCGTGCCCGTGGTGCTGCAAAAGGACGGCAAGCCCGTGGCGACCGTTGAGGACGGCGATGGCTTCATCTTCTTCAACTTCCGCCCCGATCGCACCCGCGAGCTCACCCGCGCCTTTATCGAAAAGGACTTTGCCGAGTTCGACCGCGGCTGCGCCTACAAGGACATCTATTTCGTGGGCATGACCCGCTACGACGACAGCTTTACGAACATCGACACCGCCTTTAAGCCCGTGTCCCTTTCCAACACCATGGGCGAGTACCTGTCCTCCCTGGGCAAGACCCAACTGCGCATCGCCGAGACGGAGAAGTACGCGCACGTGACCTTCTTCTTCAACGGCGGCGTGGAGACTCCCAACGAAGGCGAGGACCGTACCCTGATCGCTTCCCCGAAGGTTGCTACCTACGACTTAAAGCCCGAGATGAGCGCGTTGGAGGTCACCGACGCCGTGATCGAGGCTGTGCACTCCGGCAAGTACGACGTGATGATCTTAAACTATGCCAACTGCGATATGGTGGGCCACACCGGCGTGATGGAAGCCGCCATGCAGGCCGTGCGCACGGTGGACAGCTGCGTGGGCCGCGTGATCGCCGCCATCCAGGAGGAGGGCGGACGCGCCATCATCACCGCCGACCACGGCAATGCCGACATGATGGTGGACCCGGAAACGGGCGAGCCCTTCACTGCGCACACCACCAACAAGGTGCCCTTCATCCTGGTGGATGAGGACTGCATCGGCGCAAGCTTACGCGAGGGCGGCCGTCTGGCCGACCTTGCCCCCACGATGCTGAAGCTGATGGGCATCCCGCAGCCCGCCGAAATGACCGGCGAGAGCCTGGTATAAAACATAAAGAAGCATAGGGAAAGGGAACGGCAGTAAACCGTTCCCTTTCTTCTGTTTGGATATGCGGTCTTATTTGTTTGACTTTGGGATGCGAACGAAGTATTTTTCCTCGTTTTCCGCCACGATCCGGCCGCCGTTTTTGAGCATGACATGGAGCGAGGCGGGGTTATTTTTGTTCACGCGCAGGTAGAATTCCTCTTCGGGAACAAGATCCCCGGCATACGCCAGGGCGAGGCGCAGGCCCTTTGAGGCAAAGCCCTGGCCGCGAAACGGGCGGGCGATGAAATAGCCGATGTGGCCGGCACCCGAACGCAGGGCGTCGTTTAGAAAATGCCGGATGCGGAATTGCCCCACGATCTGCTCATCGTTCCAGAGAAACAGAAACGTTTCCGGAACAAATCCCTCCGGCAGCCGGAGGCCTTTTTCAAAACGGAGCATCTCGAGCAGGGCGCATGCGGCAAAGTCTTCCCTGGAGATGCCGTGCCAGGAATTGGTGAAGCCGTTTTCGTCTTCTGGCATTGCGCGTACGAACTGCCATTCTTTTTCCAGATCGCAGGAATTGGCCTTTTTCAAATACAGCATTGCGCAGTCACCCATACATAAGGAGAATATCGGAAGGTCGGGTCGGTATTTGCCCGTTCGATTCATCGGGAAGAAGAATGGTTCCAAGGGTTTTGCCGCGGATCGGGCAGGCCGTTTCCTGCCAATCCCGCAGCCTTTTCAAAAAGAGCAGGGCGTCCTTTCCGGAACACAAGTCGGCTCTTTCAAAACCGCGCTTTCCATGCACATCACCTGCAGGGCGGAAGGGCTTGGGTTTGTCCGCCGAATCCTGCCTTTTTGCGTCAGATCGGCAGCTCCACGCGGGGAAAACGGGCCTGCGTTACGTTTAGAACATCGTAATCGATGTTGTTTTGCCTGAGCTGCTCCAGAAACATCGTAAAATAGTCCGTTTCGCGGAAATACTGGATAAAGTTCAGGAAGAAATACCCGTGCATGGCGCTCATCTCGATCGTCAGCGGCACGTGCGTGGATGGCAGTGCCGTGGACGGCAGGGCCTCGTATTCCTGGATATAACGCTCCACCTCGCCGAGGTTCGCCTTGCCGACATAGCTGACCGTGGCTGTGATGCAGCTGGAAAGGGCGTTCATGCGGCTGAGGCAGTACGCCTGCCGCTCGGCGTGGCTGTGCAGGGTTTCAAGCTGCGCAATCAGCGCCTGATACTCTTTTATCTCGCCCAGCACCATGTCCGCATCGGTCTGCAGGGACACCATTCCCCGAAAACAGGTCGCCTGCATGGAGAAGGGGAGCGCCCGCAGCCGGTCGGTGTAGGGCAGGCGCGCGTCCCCGACCAGACTTTGGTGCGCAAGCGGCGCGCGCAGGGCCTTGCGCTGGTTGACGCACAGGGCGATCACCGTCGCGGGTCCGGCGTCTCGGCGCAGCGCGTCTATGCTGCGCGCCAGAAGCAGGGCCACAATGGTGGCGGGGCTGCCGTCGTTGGATATATTAAAGCGCATAAACTCCTTTTCCGGAATGCGCACGTTATACACAAGACTGTCGGGCTGCAGATGGGCGATGCCCGCATCCGCCACCTGAAAGGCCGGCTGGTTCCATTTTTGCACATGAATGAGGCCCCGAGCGCAGATCGGCTGCGCGGCCGGATCGGTCCATTCTTCATCGGCAACCGCGCTGTCGCGCAGGCGTATGCCTTCTGTGGAAAGTTCCACGCCATAAAAGTCGGAGCAATAGTAGTACAAAAGCGTCTGGATCAGCGGCGCTATACCGCCCCCGTCGGTCAGGCCATGGTAAGCGTCGATGTACAGCCGGTTTTTCCAATAGCAAAACGCAAGCAGATGCCCGGCCGTCTGCTCGCCGCCCAGGACGACCTTTTGCTTTGTGTTTAAAACGGGCAGGGGAGCGGGATTGTCTTCAAAAAGGATTTTGTCCCCTTTCACGCACATGCGAACACGAGAATAGGGATAACGCACCATTGTCGCATCGACGGCGCGGCGCAGCACGCTGCCGTCTACGAGGTCCTTCAGCTTGATCGCGATGCGGAAGGTGTGCGGATCCGATTGCGTGGTTTCGTAAACGGTTCTCAGTTCTGAAAACAGAGTTCTTTTCATTTTGGATTCCATTTTTGTATTGTATTCTTCAAGGGCATGGCGCCTGCACCGCCGGCAGCATGTCCGCCGCAAAACGGCACGGGGCGTGTTTTTGTATCTAGACCAGTATCATGCCAAGGCTCAGCATCAAGAGACCGGCCACCGCGTTGCCCACGAGGATCACGGGCAGGGCGTAGGCGATGCGCAAATCCAGCGCGGAAGCGATGGCGGAGCCCGTCCATACGCCCGTGGTGGGCAGGGGGACGGCTACGAACATGAACAGCCCCAGCAGGCTCCAGCCACGGTAGCGGCTGAGCAGCGAGTCGGTCTTTTTCTGCGTGCGGGCCTCGAACCAGTCGGCAAAACGCGCAAACCAGGCGTAGCGCCGCAGCCGGCGAAATACGGGGCGTAAAAACAGCAGCAGGAACGGCACGGGCAGGGTGGAGCCGAAAAGCGCGATCAGAAAGGTCTCCCACAGGGGCAGACCCAGGGAAAGCCCCAAAGGGATGGAGGCCTTCAGCTCCAGCACCGGCAGCATGGACACGCCGAACACGCTCAGCGCCGCCCGCAGCCATTGAGAAAACGCCATACAGGCAGTCACACTCCTTATCAGCTTGCACGTGTTAGTGTACCATGATACGCGCGCCACATGCAAGCCGCGGCCCGATTGCGCCGCGCTCTGCGGTTGCAATCGAAAAAGGATTGGTCTATACTTTTGCGTATCGTAAACGCGGCGCGCTTTTAAGACACAGGCGCACGGATCGGGGGGCTTTTTATCAAAACGGTGCTCGGCTGCATCCGCAGGGCGGATCAGGATTTTGAACTTATCGAGGACGGCGACAAGATCGCCGTGGGCGTTTCCGTCGGCAAGGACAGCCTGCTCCTTCTGCATGCGCTGGCGCTGTACCGGCGCTTTGCCAAGACGCGCTATACGCTGCACGCCTTCACCCTCACCCTGGGGATGGAGCCCTTTGATTTAAGCGGTATCCGTACCTTGTGCGAGGAGCTTGACATACCTTATACGGTCAAGGAGACGGACATCGGCCGCATCATTTTCGAGGAGCGCAAGGAGCACAATCCCTGCTCGCTGTGCGCGAAGATGCGGCGCGGCGCCCTTAACGATCTGGCCGTGCAGAACGGCTGCAACAAGCTTGCCCTTGGCCACCACCGCGACGACGCGCTGGAAACCATGGTGTTATGCCTTCTGCACGAAGGACGCATCCACACTTTCCATCCCAAGACCTATTTGAGCCGCACGGGCCTTACGGTCATACGGCCGCTGGTGTACCTGCCGGAAAAGCATGTGATCCATATGCAAAAGCAGCTGCAGCTCCCGGTGGTGAAAAGCCCCTGCCCGGCCAACGGCCGCACCGAGCGGGAGGAGGCCAAGCGCCTGCTGGACAGCCTCTGCAAACAGTACCCGGACGCGCGCGAAAAGATGCTCTCCGCCCTGCGCAACGAGGCGCAGTACGGCCTGTGGTATAAGCCCCGGCACGACGGCCAGGAGCGCCCAAGCTGACGGGCTTTGAAGCAAAGTAATATTAAAGGACCGGTTCCGTTTGAACGGAAGCCGGTCCTTTTGTAGCTTATACGCCTTATTCCTCGTAGAAGGTGGCGACGACCCAATCCTTAACCTTGCGGCTGTCCGGGATAAAGTAGGTCTGCTCGCCCATCGGGGTATCCCGGCCCGGCAGCGAGCGTTCAAAAACGGACTGTTCGGACAATTGCCCTGCCTCCTGCAGGAAAGCCGCGAGTTCATCTGCGCTCAAGTCGGTGCGCACGATGCTCTGGATATCTTCCGCCAGGGCGGCGGGATCGCCGGACGCATCTAGCGCCTTATATAGGGCCTGCACAAAGGCGAGAAACAGCTTGCGGTGGCGCGACATTTTGCCGATATCCGTGCCGGTGAGGCGCTCCCCTTCGGGCCCGATCTGCTCGCTGAAGCCGGCGTAGGCCTCCAGGTGGCGGCCCAATGTCTGCCTTCCGGCAGAAAGCCCGCCGACGGAGCCGGCAACGGCGCTGTCCACCTCCACAGAGATGTCGCCCGCCAATTCGCTCAGCTGCCGCAGTTGCACCACGTTTAGCATCACATAGCCATCCAGCCTTACGCCGCCGAGCAGGGCGGAGACGGCGCGCAGGGCGTTTTCTTCGCCGCGCCCGGCGGGTTCCGCCAACGCATAGGCCCTGGCGATGGCATCGTACTGCGGGATCTGCGCCTGACCGTCTTCATCGTAGATGTCCAGCAAAACGCGCGTTCTGTCGGGGATGGAGAGCAGGGTCAGGGACTCGGCCTGCCTGTCCAGCAGGGCCAGCGTGAGCGTGGACGCATAGGAAAGGTTCTCTTCGTCGTAGGAAATGGCCAGCACGAGCAGCGAGAACAGGCCGTCCTTTTGCAGCTGCGTACCGGCGGGAAGGATGTAGGGCTCGGCAACAAACTCGTCCGGAACGGCGCTTTCGTTTGCCCTGCAGCCGCACAGCAGCAGGCAGAGGCACAAAAGCAGGCACAGCGCCGTCAGGGAACAACGCGGGAGCTTATTTGCACGCGCAAAGCGGATGGAAATCACAACCTTTTAAAGTCGTAGCGGAAGGGCTTGCTGTAATCCTGGATCAGTTCGCCGTAGGTGTCCAGGTCCTCCAGGGCCATACCTGTGCCAAGGGCCACACATTCGATGGGCCGCTCGGCCACCCGGCAGGGCACGCGCGTGGAGATACCGATGCGGCGCGACAGGCCGGAGAGCAGCGCGCCGCCGCCCGTTAAGGTGATGCCGCGCTGGAAGATATCCGAGGCAAGCTCCGGCGGGGTGCGCTCCAGCACCGAATGGATGGCTTCGATGATCTGCAGGGCGGGCTCCTCCACGGCGGTGGAGATCTCTTCCGCCGTGATGTGCACGGTCATCGGCAGGCCGGAAACCAGATTGCGGCCCGTTACGTCCATGGTGCCAACGGGCGGCTCGGGCGAAACGATGCCGATCTGCATCTTGATCTGCTCGGCTGTGCGCTCGCCGATCAACACATTGTGCTTTTTTTTCATAAAGCGGATGATGCTCTCGTCCACGCGGTTGCCCGCGCAGCGCACCGAGTCGATGAGCACCGGGCTGTTCAGGGAAACCAGGGCGATGTCGGTGGTGCCGCCGCCGATATCCACCACGATGGAGCCGCCGGCGCTGCGGATGTCCAGCCCCGCGCCGATGGCCGCGGCCACGGGCTCCTGGATCAGGCGGGTGTCGCCCGCGCCGGCGTCCATGGTGGCCTCCACCACGGAGCGGCGCTCTACCTCGGTCACGCCCGAGGGAACGCACACCACCACGCGCGGCCGAAAGAAGGTAAAGCGGCCCAGTACCTTGCGCAGATAGTAATGCAGCATGCGCTCCGTCAGATCGTAATCGGAGACCACGCCGTCGCGCAGCGGCCGCACCACGCGGATGCCCGCCGGCGTGCGGCCCATCATGCGCAGGGCGTCCGTGCCGATGGCGATGATGGAATGGCTGCGGTCATCCAGGGCCAGCACCGAGGGCTCCTGCAGCACGATGCCCTTGCCCTTGACATACACAAGGATGGACGCCGTGCCCAGATCTATACCGATGTCCTTGGAAAAATAGGCCAAACCGATGCGCTCCTCCGATCTTTGGCGCCTGCCCCAGAAAAATCGGGCAGACACACGGATAAGCCGTCCCCCGATCCGCGTTTTGCGAATAAGGGACAGCTATTGCTATATGCTTTATTTTATTCGGTTTATCCCATGTTTTTTCCTGCTTTGGGGCCTGGCAAATTTGCGGGAGGAGAAAGGCATGCCTTACAGCTGCCTGCGCGCGCTGTATTTCAGGCGCGTTGCCCTTCCGCCGCGCAGGTGGCGCTCGGCCTTGTTCAGATTGAGCACGGCGCGCACCTGCTTCGAGAGCCTTGCGTCGATGTCCGGCAGGCGCTCGGACATGTCCTTGTGCACGCTCGATTTGGAGAGGCCGAACTTATCCGCCGCCTGGCGCACGGTGGCCCCGGTTTCTACGATGTAGCTGCCGATGCTGAGGCAGCGCTCCCTGATGTAGTCCTGCATATCCGGCCAACTCCCTTGCATGTGTTGTTCAGTGCCATCTTATGCGGCACTTTTGGGCTTTAGTAGCCGGATTTAAGCCCATTTTTTACATGGCGGCACTTGACGGTTATGGACTATAAAATGTATACTGGGTTCGCCTTATATAGAGTGGTTGAGGGACGGGCCCGATGAAACCCGGCAGCCGGTTGCGTCTTTTTGCGCGCAACGCTGGTGCCAAACCCTGCGGCACGATGCTTTTGCACGGCCGAACGATGAGGCGGAAAGTTCCTGGCAATACGGTTTTCCAGCGGGCCTTCTGTCCTTATCAGACAGGAGGCTTTTTATGTCCGAGTTGTTTTCCGGCAAGCAGGCGGCCTATGCCGCCGGCCGGCCCGGCTACGCGCCGGAGGTATCCGCATTTTTAACGGAGAGGTTTCCGCCACAGCGCTGTCCCGTCGCCGTGGACATGGGCGCCGGCACGGGCATCTTCACCCGCGAGCTTCTGCGCCTTGGCTACGAAACCTTTGCCGTGGAGCCAAACGACAGCATGCGCGCCCGCGCCGAGGCCGCCCTATCGCAGGATAAGCGCTTCCACAGCGTGGCCGCGGCGGCCGAAAGCACGCCTCTTGCGCCCGCCTGCGCGGACATCATCTGCGCGGCGTCGGCCTTTCACTGGTTCGACCTTGCGCGCTTTGGGGCTGAGTGCAGGCGTCTGCTGCGCCCGCAGGGGCAGGTGGTGATCCTTTGCAACGCGCGCAGGCTGGATGAGCCCTTCGCAAGGGCACAGGATGAGCTTTGCAGGCGCTTTTTGCCGAGGTACGAAAGCCTGGACCACGGCGCGGCGTATACAAAAAGGCAGATCGCTGCCTTTTTCGCTCCCGGCTGTGGGATGAAAACCTTTGCCTTCGATCTGGAGTACGATGGTGAAGCCTTTTTGCAAAGGTGCCTATCCTCGTCCTATTCGCTGCGCAAAGGCGAAAAGGGCTTTGACGAATACGTGCAGGCCCTGCGTTCCCTTATCGAGGGACATGCGCAGGATGGCCGGATCAGGGTGGGAAACGACACGCTGCTCTGGTGCGGACAGCCGGCAAAATGAGGATCGGACAACTGATTGTTTCACGCGGACGGCCACTTGGCCGCGCAGGCGTTTTGAAAAGGGCGCAGGCCCGAACGGAAGCGGCGTTGTGTCGCGCATTGGGAGGAGACAAATATGAACGAAAAACGCAGGTATACCTTCACGTCTGAATCGGTGACAGAGGGACATCCGGATAAGCTCTGCGACCAGATCGCCGACGCGATCCTGGACGCGCACCTTGCCCAGGACCCGCAGGCCCGCGTGGCCTGCGAGGTGTGCGCCACCACGGGCATGGTGCTTATCATGGGCGAGATCACGTCGAAGGCGCAGGTGGATCACGCGGCTGTGGCGCGCGCGGTCATCGCCGATATCGGCTATGCGAACGGTGCCTGCGGCTTTGACGCCCGAACCTGCGCGGTGATGGTGGCGCTGGACAAGCAGTCGCCCGACATCGCCATGGGCGTGAATAACGCCATCGAGACCCGCCAAATGGGCGGGAAGGATACCGGCGCCGGCGACCAGGGCATGATGTTCGGCTACGCCTGCGACGAAACAAAGGAATACATGCCCCTTGCCATCTATCTTGCGCATGCCCTCACCCGCGGGCTTGCCCGCCTGCGTAAAACGGGCGAGCTGCCCTATCTGAAACCCGACGGCAAGGCGCAGGTAAGCGTGGAATACGAAAACGATGCCCCCGTGCGCGTGTCCGCGGTGGTCGTCTCCACCCAGCACGCGGACAGCGTATCCCAGGAAACGATTCGAAACGACCTTATGGAAAAGCTCATCCGCCGCACCATTCCGGCCGAGCTGCTGGATGAAAGCACGCGTTACTTCATCAACCCCACCGGCCGCTTTGTGGTAGGCGGCCCCGAGGGCGACAGCGGCGTGACCGGCCGCAAGATCATCGTGGATACCTACGGCGGCTATGCGCCCCACGGCGGCGGCGCCTTCTCCGGCAAGGACCCCACCAAAGTGGACCGCAGCGCCTGCTACATGATGCGCTATATCGCCAAGAACCTGGTTGCCGCCGGGCTTTGCAAAAAGTGCCTGCTGCAGGTGGCCTATGCCATCGGCGTCGCGCATCCCGTTTCTGTGTTGGTGGACAGCCAGGGCACCGGCGTTTTGCCGGACGAGACGCTGCAAAAGATCGTGCTCAAGGCCTTCGATCTGCGGCCCGATGCCGTCATCGAAAAGCTGGACCTGCGCAGGCCCATCTACCGGGCCTCCACCAATTACGGCCATTTCGGCCGCGAGGACGCTGGCCTGCCCTGGGAGAAGCTGGACGCGGTTTCCCGTTTGCAGGAACTGGCCGGGCAGATGTAGAAAAACAAAGGCATAGAACCTAGACACAGGGAGGGGTGAACGCCCCTTCCTGTTTTGGACAAAAGCATATTTGCTGCGTGAAAGGGGGCAGACATGGACAGCTTTGAGGGCATCGTCTCCGAGATCCGTTTCCAGAACGAGGAAAACGGCTTTACGGTGATGAGCGTGGTGGCCGGCGGCCGGGAGGAAACGGTCGTGGGCGTTCTGCCCTTTTTGCACGAGGGCGAGCACGTGGTGGTGCGCGGAAACTGGGTGGAGCATCCCAGCTTCGGCCGCCAGTTCAGCGCCAGCGAGTACGAAGTGGTCGTTCCCACCCGCGAGGACGAGATCGAGCGCTTCCTCGCCAGCGGCGTGCTCAAGGGCGTGGGGCCGTCCATGGCGCGCTCCATCGTGCGCATCTTCGGCGCGGACACCCTGAACGTGATCGGCGAGCGCCCGCAGGAGCTTGCCCGTGTGCCGGGCATCGGACCCAAGCGTGCGGCGGCCATTGGCCGCGCCTACGAGGAAAAGTTCGAGACGCGCGAGGCGCTTATGTACATGTCGCGTTACCAGATCTCCCCCGCCATCGCCATGCGCATCATCCGCGTGTACGGCAAGGCGGCGGTTGCCATCCTCAAACAGAACCCCTACCGCCTTACCTACGACGTGCAGGGCATCGGCTTTCGCATCGCCGACCGCATTGCCTTTTCCATGGGCTTTGCCAAGGACGACCCCAACCGCATCCGTGCGGGAATACTGTATACCCTAAAGGAAGCCGCCTCCACCGTCGGGCACGTGTATCTGCCCAGGGAGCAGCTGATGCAGGCGGCCGCCGGCGTTTTGCAGCTTGCCGCCGAGGATGTGGAAAACGAATACGCTGCCCTGCGACTGCTGCACCAGGTGGTGGAGGACGAAACGGAGGATGGCACCGCCGTGTACGAGACCTATATGTACGAGGCGGAACTGGAATGCGCCCGGCGTTTAAGCGCCCTGCTGGAGCAGGACGCCGCCTATCCCCTGGCAGGCGAAAAGGAGATCCTCGCCTTTGAGATAGAAAACGATATCCACTTCGAGGAGGAGCAGCGCCAGGCGATCCTGCTGGCGCTTTCCAGCGGCGTGTGCGTCATCACCGGTGGGCCGGGCACAGGCAAGACCACCGTGCTCAACTGCGTGCTGGAGCTGTGCGGACGTGCCGGCATGGCCGTGGCCCTGGCCGCGCCCACGGGCCGCGCCGCCAAGCGCATGTCCGCCGCCACAGGGCAGGAGGCGACCACCATCCACCGCCTGCTGGAATACGGCGGCGAGGGAGAGGTACCGCGCTTCAATAAGGACGAAAGCGATCCCCTGATGGCCAATGTGGTGGTGCTCGACGAAATGTCCATGGTGGACCTGCTGCTCATGCGTTCGTTCCTTCGCGCCGTGCGGCCCGGCACGCGATTGATACTGGTGGGCGACAGCGACCAGCTGCCCTCCGTAGGCGCGGGCAACGTGCTGGCGGATATCCTGCGTTCGGGACGGGTGCCCACGGTGCGCCTCACCCAGGTGTTCCGGCAGGCGGCCATGAGCCAGATCGTGTTGAACGCCCACCGCATCAACGCCGGCCAGATGCCGGTGCTCTCCAATAGGGACACGGACTTTTACTTCGAGCGGCGCGAGACCCCGTCTCGCATCGCCGATTCCGTCACCGCCCTGTGCAGCCAGCGCCTGCCGGGCTACTTCAACCTGGACGCCATGCAGGATATACAGGTGCTTTCGCCCGTGAAAAAGGGCGAGGCCGGCGTGCAGGCCCTGAACCAGCGTCTGCAGGAGGTTTTAAACCCGCCCTCCCGCCGCAAGCAGGAAAGGCATTTCGGCGAGACGCTCTTTCGCGAGGGCGACAAGGTGATGCAGATGCGCAACGATTACCAGGCGGAATGGACCCGCCAGACCGAGATGGGCCTGGAGGACGGCCTGGGCGTATTCAACGGCGACATCGGCCGCATCCTTTCCATAGACGACGGCGAGGTGGAGGTGATCTTCGACGATGAGAGGCGCGTGAGCTACACCGACTCCATGCTGCAGGATCTGGAGCTTGCCTATGCCATCACCATCCACAAGAGCCAGGGCAGTGAGTTCGATACCGTGGTGCTGGCGCTCAGCCCCGGCCATCCGCGCATGATGGCGCGCAACCTTTTGTACACCGCCGTTACCCGCGCCAGGGAGCGCGTGGTGCTGGTGGGTACGGAACAGCTGGTGGAGCGCATGGTCAAAAACGACCAGACCTTCCGCCGCTACACCCTATTGAGCCGCCGCCTGCGCGAGATGTGAGCCGCCGTTTTGTCTTTTTTACCGCCAGGCGCTTGACAGCGTGGGCAGAAGGGACTATACTTTCTTCAACGTATTTAGCGCTTTAGCGTGATAACGCACTGCTACGATACTACACTAAACAGAAGGAGACCGCACATGCGCTTTTTGCTTCCGGATTTTGTCAGCGATCTGCTGGGCGGCGAGCTTTTGCTCAAGCAAAGCATCGAAAAAAGCATCCGCGAGGAGTTCATCCTCTGGGGCTTTGACGAGGTGCTGCCGGCGGGGCTGGATTTTTACGATAACTTCTGCTTCGGCAGCGGCGCGCGCGACCAGCGCGACATGCTCAAGAGCTTCGACAGCCGGGGCAAGATACTGGTCATGCGGCCGGAGTTCACCGCGCCGCTTGCGCGCATCGCCGCCAGCAGGCTCAGCGCCCTGCCGCCGCCCCTTAGGCTTTGCTACCTCGGCAGCGCCTACCGCAACCCCGGCGCAGGCTCCGCCCAGCAGCGTGTGGAGTTCACCCAGGCCGGCGTGGAGCTGATGGGAGAGGGCGATCCGCGCGCGGATGCCGAGGTGATCCGCCTGGCCCTGAGCTGCTTGAAAAAAGTTGGCCTGCAAGGCTGTTTGATCGAGATCGGCCAGGTGGAATTCTTCAAGGGCCTCATGGAGGAGGCTGGACTGGACGAGGATACCATCCAGAGCCTGCGCCAGTTGACCGAGCAGAAAAACTCCCTGGCCATGGAGCTGACCCTGCGCGAAAAGGGCGTTTCCGCCGAGGCCATGCAGCGCCTGATGGAGCTTCCCATGCTCTTTGGCGGGCGCGAGGTGATCGAAAAGGCCCGCCGCCTTTCCTCAAGCGCAAAGTGCACGCAGGCGCTGGACAATCTGGAAAGCGTCTACAACCTGCTGTGCGACGGCGGTGAGGAGAACAGCATCAGCATAGACCTAGGGCTCGTGCACGGGCTTTCCTATTACACGGGCGTGGTGTTCCGCGGGCTATCGGCAAGCTTTGGCCAGCCGCTGCTTTCCGGCGGCAGATACGACACCCTGCTTGCGGAGTACGGCCGCCCCATGCCGGCCACGGGGTTTGCCCTTGGCATCGAATATCTGCTTATGGCCCTGCGGGCACAGGGCGTTTCCGCCAAAGCGCCCAAGCTGGACGTATTGTATGCTCCCCTGGGGGAGCCGCTTTCCGTCGCCTGGCAAAAGGTAGACCGCCTGCGCGCGGAAGGCCTGCGCGTGGAGCTTTGTTACGAAAAGGACGAAAAAAAGATCGGCGAGCGCGCCGCTGCCCGCGGTGCAGGCCGCATCGTGCTGGGCGGAGAGGAGGACAGGCATGGATAACATCGTGACCTTTGCCCTTGCCAAGGGCAGGCTGGCGGAGGAGGCCATGCGCCTGCTGGAACGCCAGGGCATCGACTGCAGCTGCCTGCGCGAAAAGAGCCGCCGCCTGGTTTTCGACAACGGCGCAGGCTATCGCTTCATGCTGGTCAAGCCCACGGACGTGCCCACCTATGTGGACCACGGCGTGGCCGATATCGGCATCGTGGGCAAGGATACCCTGATGGAGGCGGGCCGCCCCTTATACGAGATGCTGGACCTGGGCTTTGGCGCCTGCCGCATCTGCGTGGCGGGCAAGCCCGGCACCAGCCTTTTTTCCAGCCACCTGCGCGTTGCCACCAAATATCCCCGCATCGCCTCGGAGGTGTTTGCCCAGCGCAATTCCACCATCGAGATCATCCGCCTCAACGGCTCGGTGGAACTGGGCCCGCTGGTGGGGCTTTCCGACGTGATCCTGGACATCGTGGAAAGCGGCGCAACGCTCAAGGCCAACGGCCTTTGCGTATTGGAAGAGATCTGCCCGGTCAGCGCGCGCCTGGTGGTCAACCGCGTGAGCCTCAAGACCAAGGAAAGCACCATCCGTCCCCTGGTGGAGGGGCTGAGCCGGACGCTGAAGGAGGAAAAGGCATGATCCCCGTATTTAAAATCGAAAGCCTTGCGGCACTGCCCGAGCGTATACTTTCGCGCAGCCAGCTGAATGTTGAGGACGTGCAGCGCTCCGTCAAGGAGATATTGCAGAACGTGCGCCAGCGCGGCGACGAGGCGCTGATCGAATACACCGCAAAGTTCGACAAGGTACAGCTGACATACGAAACGCTGTTTGTTTCGCAGGAAGAGATACAGGCGGCTTATACCAAGGTCGATCCCGAATTTTTGCGCGTTTTGCGCCGCTCCAAGGAGAATATTTGCGCCTTCCACGAAAAACAAAAGGAAAAGACCTGGATCGAGTTTGACGAGGGCGCAGCCCTTGGCCAACTCATCAATCCCATCAAAAGCGTGGGCGTGTATGTGCCGGGCGGCAGCGCGCCCTTGAGCAGCAGCGTGCTCATGTGCGCCCTGCCGGCCGTTGTGGCAGGCGTTGAGCGCATCGTGATGGCCACGCCGCCGGGCAAGGACGGCGAAGTCAATCCCTGCACATTGGTGGCTGCTGCCGAGTGCGGCATCAAAGAGATCCTGCGCGTGGGCGGCGCCCAGGCCATCGGCGCGCTGGCCTACGGAACGCAGAGCCTGAAAGGCGTGGATAAGATCGTGGGCCCGGGCAATATCTTCGTTGCCAACGCCAAGCGCGAGGTGTACGGCCTGGTCGGCATCGATATGGTGGCCGGCCCCTCGGAGGTGCTCGTCATCGCGGACGAGAGCGCCAACCCGCGCTATGTGGCGGCGGACCTGCTCTCTCAGGCCGAACACGACCCCTTGTCTGCGGCCATCCTGGTGACGGACAGCCGCGTGCTGGCCGAAAACGTGCAAAAGGAGCTGGACGTGCAGCTTCAGGCCCTGCCCCGCAGACAGATCGCCGAGCGCTCGGTGGAAAGCCACGGCGCCATCCTCGTCTGTCCCGATTTGAATTTTTGTTTTGCCGTTGCCAACGCCATCGCGCCGGAGCATCTGGAACTGAGCATCGAGAATCCCTTTGCCCATCTGGACAAGGTCAAAAACGCCGGCGCCTGCTTCCTCGGGCACTATTCGCCGGAGCCGCTGGGCGACTATTTCGCCGGCCCCGACCACGTGCTGCCCACCTCCGGCACGGCGAGGTTCTCGTCCCCGCTTTCCGTGCAGGACTTCATCAAGCGCACATCCATCATTAATTACAGCCGCGAGCGCCTGCTTTCCGCCGCCCGGGATATCGCCTGCTTTGCCCGGGCCGAGCAGCTGGAGGCGCATGCGCGCAGCATGCTGATCCGTTTGGAGGAAGAGAAATGAGCAGATATGCAAAGCAGCAGCGGGAAACGCTGGAAACCGCCATCCGCTGTGAAATAGAGCTGGACGGCGAGGGAAAGTGCAGCCTGGAAACCGGCATCGGCTTTTTTGACCATATGCTCAATGCCTTTGCCCGCTTTGGGCTGTTCGATTTAAAGCTTAGCTGCAAAGGCGACCTTGCCGTGGATGGCCACCACACGGTGGAGGACTTCGGCATCGTTCTTGGCCTGGCCATTTTAAAGGCGCTGGGCGACAAAAAGGGCATTTCCCGCGTGGGCTCGTGCTTTTTGCCCATGGACGAGAGCCTTGCCTTCTGTGCGCTGGACGTGTCCGGCCGGCCCTACCTGGCCTTTGAGGCGGACTTTCCCACCGAGCGCTGCGGCGATTTCGACACCGAGCTCGCCGTGGAATTCTTCCGCGCCGTGGCCGTGCAGGCGGGGCTTACGCTGCACCTGCGCGTGGAGGGTAAAAACAGCCACCACATGCTGGAGGCGTTGTTCAAGGCCTTCGGACGCGCCCTGCGCGACGGCGTGGCACTCGACCCGCGCGTAAAAGGCGTGCCCTCGACCAAGGGCGTGCTGTAAACGATAACGAAGATAAGGACAGGAAGCTTATGCTGATTTACCCCGCCATAGACATCAAAAACGGCCGCGCGGTGCGGCTTTTCAAGGGCGACATGGCGCAGAGCACGGAGTATGGCGCACCGGAAGAATGCGCCGCCAACTGGAAGGAACAGGGCGCCAAATACCTGCATGTGGTGGACCTGGACGGCGCCTTTGCCGGCAAGGGGGAAAACCTTGCCGCTGTTGAAAAAATCTGCGCGCTAGGCCTGCCGGTGCAGCTGGGCGGTGGCATCCGCAGCCTGGAGGCCATCGAGCAGCGGCTGGCCTTGGGCGTTTCGCGCGTGATCTTAGGCACCGTGGCCCTGGAAAACCCGGAGCTCGTCAGGGAGGCCTGCGCGCGCTTTCCAGGCCGCGTGCTCTGCGGCATCGACGCTAAGGATGGCTGGACGGCCGTGCGCGGCTGGGTGGACGTATCCAAGGTGCAGGCAGTGGAGCTTGCCCTGCGCATGCGCGATGCGGGCGTTAAAACCGTCATCTACACCGATATTTCCCGCGACGGGACCCTGCAGGGCCCCAATGTGGAAAGAACGAGCGAGCTGATCCAAAAGACCGGCCTTGAGATCATCGGTTCCGGCGGCATCGGGGAGCTTGACGATCTTGCGGCCCTGAAAAAGGCCGGCTGCGGGGGCGCCATCGTGGGCAAGGCCCTGTATGCCAAGAAGTTCACCCTGCGGCAGGCGCTGCAGTTGGGAGGAGAGGAAAACCTATGAGTAAGATTCGTGTGATCCCCTGCCTGGATACGGCGGACGGGAGACTGGTCAAGGGCGTGAAATTCGCCAATGTGCGCGATATGGGCGACCCCGTGGAGGCGGCCTGCCGCTACGCGGCCCAGGGCGCGGACGAGATCTGCGTGCTGGATATCCTTTCTTCCAAGCAGGGCAAGGCGCCGAACTTTGCCCTTCTGAAAAAAGTCGCGCAAAGCTGCCCCGCGCCGATTATCTTCGGCGGCGGCATCGACTCGCTGGATCGGGCGGAGCAGGCCGCGGCCGCCGGCGCCAAGCGCGTGGGCATCGGTTCTGCGGCCATCCAAAACCCCGAGCTTATCCGCCGCGTAAGCTATAAGCTGGGTCCGGCGGCCACCGTGGCCCTGGTGGATGTGTGCGAGGAAGACGGCGAGTATTACGTCATGGGCGCGGGCCAGGTCAAGACCGACAAAAAGCTCGGCCCCTGGATCGAGCAGCTGAAAGATTTGGGCGCGGGCGAGATACTGCTCACCACCATGCAGGACGGCCAGAAGAACGGCTACGATCTGCCCTCCCTGCGCCTGGCGAGCGCAAGCGGTCTTCCTGTGATCGCCTCCGGCGGCGCGGGTGCGCTGCCCCACTTCCTGGAGGCGGCCAGGGCCGGCGCCAGCGCCGTGCTGGCGGCGAGCCTGTTCCACGAGGGCACGCTCACGGTCGGCCAGATCAAGGACTATTTGAACGCCAACGGCGTGGAGACTGCCGCTCCGGGATTCGATCTTTCCATGGTCAAGTTCGACGAAAAGGGTCTGGTACCGGCCATTGCCCAGGATGCGCGCACCGGCGCCGTGCTGATGCTTGCCTACATGAGCGAGGAATCCCTGCGTTTAACGCTTGAAACCGGCTACGCCACCTACTATTCCCGCAGCCGCCAGACGCTTTGGAAAAAGGGCGAAAGCTCCGGCCACACGCAAAAGGTACGCGAGCTTTTGTACGACTGCGACGGCGATACCCTTCTTCTGAAGGTGGAGCAGGAAGGCCCCGCCTGCCATACCGGCAGCCCTACCTGTTTTTACCGCAGCCTTAAGGCCCTGCCCGGCGAGCGCAACTCCGGCGAGGGCGCGGCCATTTTGCAGCGGGTGTACAACCTGATTCTGGAGCGCAGGCAAAACCCCAAGCCCGGCTCCTACACCAACAGCCTGCTGGAAAAGGGCGTGGATAAGATCGGCAAGAAGCTGGTCGAGGAGGCGGCGGAAACCCTGATCGCCGCCAAGAACGACAGTCGGGACGAGATCGCCTTCGAGGCCTCGGACCTTGTGTACCACCTGCTGGTGCTGCTGGCAAACGCAGACCTGAGCCTGGACGACATCTATGCCGAGCTTTCTGCTCGGCACAGGCCCTGATCCCGATCAAATAGGAATAAAAAACCGACGGATATCTCCGTCGGTTTTTTCTATAGGGTATTCATTTGCCGGCAAGAGAAGGGCTTTGCATCGCGTATGCCTTCCACGGGCGGAAGTTTCTCCTTTGCGGGGTCGTTGTGCCCGCCTTTGGGGCGGGGGGCAGGGACGAAAAATGGCAAAAAGATGGCGTCGCGGCCCATTGTGTGCATTGCGCGGTCTGCCGGAAACACGCTTAAATAACAAAAAAAGATTGTTTTTTTATACAGAAATAGAGTATTATATATTCA
>JBNRMU010000138.1:0-18624 GCA_050309765.1 Christensenellales bacterium | reverse complement strand
ATGATGGAGATGTGCTGCGGGCACTTTTTTTCGCAGGCGCCGCAACCCACGCAGGCCGAGGCGTCGCCGCCGCGGCGGGTCAGGAACATGTAGGAGCGGCGCGGGTTGTTGTAATCGCCGAACATCTCGCCCGCGTTGTAGTTCTTGAACACCTGGGGGATCTGCACGCCCTGCGGGCAGGGCAGGCAGTATTCACAGCCGGTGCAGGGGATGGTCACGCGCGATTCGTAGGCTGCCTTTGCCAGCAACAGCAGCGCCCTTTCCACATCGGACAAACAGCCGGGCACGGCGTCTGCTTGGGAGAAGATGCGCAGGTTGTCCTTGAGCTGCTCCATGGTGGTGACGCCGCTTAAGATGCAGGAAACCTGCGGTTTGTCGATCATGTAACGGAAGGCCCACTCGGCGGGGGAGCGCTTGACGGGATAGGAGTCGTATACTTTTTGCACGTCGCCGGGCGCGCTGGCAAGGCCGCCGCCGCGCAGCGGCTCCATGATGACAAGGGCGCAGCCCTTTTCGCCGGCCAGGCGGATGCCCTCCTCGGTGACCTCCTTATCGCGGTCCAGCAGGTTCTGCTGCACCTGGCACATGGCCCAGGGATAGTAGGCGAGGATCTCGCGGAAGGTTTCCAATTGCCCGTGGTAGGAGAAGCCGATGGCGCGGATCAGGCCCTCCTGCTTGAACTTTTCGTACTCGTTTAGGATCTCGCGGCGCTTGATTTCCGGCCAGGCGGGCGATTGGATGTTATGGATCAGGTACACATCCAGATGGTCGGTGCGCAGCTTTTTGAGCGTGTTTTCAAGATTGCGGCGGATGGTATCGGTGTCCTTCATCTCCGCAAAGGGCTGCTTGGTGACGATCTTGACCTTGTCGCGGCGGGCGCCCTCCAGCGCCTCGCCCAGCACGGCCTCGCTCTGGCCCCTGTGGTAGCCGAAGGCGGTGTCGAAATAGGTCACGCCGTTGTCGGCGGCATAGCGGATCATCTCGTAGGCCTTTTCGCGGTCCACGACCACGTTGCCGTCCTTGTCCTCCATGCGCGGAAGGCGCATGCAGCCCATGCCGAAGGTGGAGACCTGGTAGCCCTCGCGGCCATAGTCCCTGTATTGCATCGAACTTCCCCCTTTTATATTTTTTCAGTTCGCAATACCCCAGACAGAAACCGTCCATGCTAAGTATACACCCGAATAAAAGCCGAGAGCAAGGCCACAATCCTTCTTGTCAAGCACTTTTTGGGAATATATACTAATATGTGTTGCAAAAGCAAGAAGGAACGGGGTATCATTATGACCTTTGCGGAATTAACGGCGCAGATTACGACCTATGCACCCCGGGATGCCGGCGAACGGGCTGACCGGCACGCCCTGCTCCGCGCGCTTTGCGCCTTCGGGCCGCAATCGCTTGACCGCGCCTGCCCCGCGCACCTGACGGGCTCGGGCTTTATCGTAAACCCCTCCCGCACCAAGGCCCTGTTCATCCGCCACGCGCTGCGGCAGACGTTGTCCTGGACGGGCGGCCACGCGGACGGCGAAAGCGACCTTCTTTCCGTGGCCCTGCGCGAGGCGCGCGAGGAAACCGGCTGCAGGGATGTGCGGCCGCTCAGCCCCGACATCGCCTCCTTAGAGCTGTTCGCCGTGCCTGCGCACTTAAAAAATGGCGCCTATGTTTCCGCGCACCTGCATTTGTCCGTCGCCTTTTTGCTCGTATTGGCCGAGGACGCGCCCCTTTGCCCGCAGGCGGGCGAAACGGACGGCGCGGTCTGGCTTAGTGAAAAACAAATCGCGCAGCCGCCCTTTTCGGCGGCCGATGCGGCCCTGTATCAAAAGCTTTTTCAGCGCGCCCGCCGGATTCCTTGACAACGCAAGCAATAACAGTGTATGATTGGTTAATCAAGACAAACCGTTAAGGGTGGCGATCTACATTGCAGCGTTTTACCACGGCGGAGGAAAAGTATAAATTCCTGACCGAAGAAAAGATCCCCAAGCTCATCCGTACGCTGGCCCTGCCCACCATCGCGTCCTCGCTGGTGACCTCGTTTTACAACATGGCCGATACCTTTTTCGTCGGCCGCCTTGGCACCAGCGCCACCGGCGCGGTGGGCGTGGTGTTTCCCCTGATGACGATCATCCAGGCGCTGGGCTTTACCTTTGGCCACGGCACAGGCAACTACATCTCCCGCGCCCTGGGCAGAAAAGAAACGGACGATGCCGAGATCATGGCCGCCACGGGCTTTGTGTCCTCCCTGATCGGCGGCGTGCTGTTCACGATCCTTGGTCTTATCTTCTTAAATCCGCTGGTGAACCTGCTGGGTTCCACGCCCACCATCGCGCCGCACGCGCGCAGCTACGCCTTTTACATCCTGCTGGCCGCGCCCTTTATGGTGGCAAGCTTTGTGCTCAACAACATATTGCGCTTCCAGGGCAGCGCCTTTTACGGCATGATCGGCATCTGCCTGGGCGCGGTGCTCAACATCGTCCTGGACCCCTTGCTCATCTTCGTTTGCCACATGGGCGTGGGCGGGGCGTCGCTGGCAACGGCCATCTCGCAGATGGCAAGCTTTTTTCTGCTGCTGGCCGGCTGCTCGCGCGGGGGCAATATCCCGATCAAGCTCAAAAACTTCCAGCCCAGCCTGCACCGCTACAAGGAGATACTGCGCGGCGGCCTGCCCTCCCTTTGCCGGCAGGGCCTGGCCTCGGTTTCCACCATTTGCCTGAACCTGGCCGCCGGCCCCTACGGCGACGCGGCCATCGCCGCCATGAGCGTGGTCACGCGCATCATGCAGTTTGCCCACTCCATGCTGATCGGCCTTGGCCAGGGCTTTCAGCCCGTGTGCGGCTTTAACTACGGCGCGGGGCGCTATGCCCGCGTGAAGGAAGCCTTCTGGTTTTGCGTGCGCATCGCCTTTTGTGTGCTGCTGGTCTTTGCCGTGCTGGCCTTTATCTTTGCGCCGCGCTTCATCGCCGTCTTCCGCGCCGACGATCCGGACGTCATCCGCATCGGCGCGCTGGCCCTCAGGCTGCAATGCGTGATCTTCCCCACCGTGGCCTACGTGGTCATGTGCAACATGTATCTGCAAACCATCGGCATGGCGCTCAAGGCCTCCATCGTGGCCATGGCGCGCCAGGGGCTGTTCTTCATCCCGGCGATTTTGATCCTTCCGCACATCTTCGGCCTGCTGGGCGTGCAGATGAGCCAGCTGGTGGCGGATACCTGCGCCCTGCTGCTGGCCCTGCCGCTGGGCATCTCCACCCTGAACTCCATGCAAAAGGATACGCCGACCAACGAACCAACGCCCGAAAAAGGGCAGGCATAAAGCCACATTATTTGCGAAAGGGGTTTTGATCCATGGCTCTTTGGCATCTGAATTTTGAAAGCCAGTACCTGAACAACAACACCGACGTGAACATCATCCTGCCGGACAAAAAGCGCGACGTGCCCTGCGACGAGTACTACGGCAGCGGCAAAAAGTACCGCGTGCTGTGGCTGCTGCACGGCACCTACGGCGACTACACCGACTGGATCCGCAAGTCCAACATCGAGCTGTACGCCAGCGAGAACGACCTGATCGTGGTGATGCCCAGCGCGCTCAACTCCAACTACGCCAACTGGAACACCATGATCGGCTACAACATGTACGACTTCCTCATCAAGGAGCTCATGCCCCTGGTGTACGGCTGGCTGCCCGCCTCCAACAAGCGCGAGGACAACTTCATCGCCGGCCTTTCCATGGGCGGCAACGGCGCGCTTTTGTATGCCATCAACCATCCGGAGCTGTTCGCCGGCTGTGCGGTGCTTTCCTGCGCGCCCAGCAACTTTGACGAGATCGACATGGATTCCAAGGAGCCGGGGAAGCAGCGCACGATCACCTCGGCCCTGAACGCCGGCGGCCTTGCGGCCTACAAGGATTCCTACGAGAACCTCTGGCGCCTGTGCACGGAAAAGGCCGGCGATCCAAACCTTCCCGCCTTCTACTTCACCGTGGGCACGGACGATTTCCTCTTTGATCGCTACATGACCTTTAAGGAATATGCCAAGAAAATCGGCTTCAAGGCCACCTTCCGCGAGATCGAGGGCTACCACCACGAGTGGCGCTTCTGGGATCTGACCATCCAGCACGCCCTGGATTTCTTCGGCATCACAAAAAAGTAAACGCATACGCATAAAAAACAGGCGCCCGCGGAAGAATCGCGGGCGCTGCCTTTTTTTGTATTTGCACTTACAGATAGCGGTCCTGGGGATTGAAAAAGTCGCTCACGCGGCTGCGCAGCTCCTCCAGATGGGCGCCGGCCGCGCTCTCGCTCTCGCGGCGCTTTTCCTGCACATCGGCAAAAAAGTCCATCAGGCTGCCGGTAAAGCGCAAAAACCTGTCCTCCAGCTTGGGCTTCTTTTTGTAGGCGCCGCTTTTGTATTTGTCGATCACGACCTCGTAGCGTTCGGCGGCCCGGCGCACGGACTCGCCCCAGGAAAGGTACAGCTCCTCGCAGGCGGTCTCGCCCACGGCGCGCAGGTATTCGCGGTTGTGGCCCAGGCTCGCCAGCAGCACGGCCAGGCTGGCGGCGTTTTCCTCGATCAAAAAGCCGTTGCGCCGGTCCGTCACGCCCTCGGCGGCGCAGCTTCCCCTGACCAGCGCCGTCGGCAGGCCGCAGGCGGCCGCCTCGCGCACCACCAGGCCGTTGGTATCGAAGGTGGAGGGGAACAGGAACAGGTCTGCCCGGCAGTACCAGGCGCAAAGCTGTTCCCGGTCGTACACCGCGCCGAGGAAAAAGACGCGATCGTCAAGGCCCAGGCTCTGTGCATAGGCCTCTATCTCCTGCCGGTCCGTGCCGCCGCCCACGAACACCATGCGAAAGTCTATATTCTGCGAGCGCAGGGCCGCCAGGGCGTCCAGTATGATCCTGAGCCCCTTGTACCACATGAGGCGGCCGACGAACAGGTACACGGGCACACCCTCGGGCAGGTCCAGGCCCGCTGTGCGCTGCATGTACTTTTCCCGGGGAAGGCGGCCGCGGGGCACGTCCACGCCGTTTTGCATCACGGTGTATTCGCCCTCGTAGCCGAGGGAGCGCAGGTTTTGCCCGGCGCCGTCGCTCACCACCCACACCTCGTCGCAGGCGGAGATGTTGGCGACCAGGGCGGAGATGGCCCCCTCCTGCAGGAGCTTGCCGCGCACAGCCTTTTCGATGTCGATGTCGAACTTGGTGTGGTAGGTCATCACCAGCGGCGCATCCAGCTTTTCGCGGATGCTTCTGGCCAGCAGGGTGGAGGAAATGGGACAGTGGCTGTGCAGAAGATCGACGTTCTTTTCCGTCAGCTCCTTGAGCACGGCGGGCGAAAAGGGATAGCCGGCGATGTAGCCCACCTGGCTGCGCAGATCCAGCCCCGGATAGCGCAAAACGGGAAAATCAAAGCCGCTGTCGTCCGCGCCCGGGTATCTGGGCGTGACCACCACCGGCTCGCCGCCGGTTTTTTTCAGCTCGCGGGCATAATTGACCACAGCGTTGGACACCCCGTCGATCTCCGGCGGGAAGGAGTCGTTCAGTAAGCAGATGGTTCGCTTTTGCATATCAAACCGCTTCCTTTCTGCGGTGCGGGGTCAAAGCCCCTGGCGGCGCTGCCACTGCGTCATCACAAAGCTCTGGGGCAGGAGCTTTGTCAGCACGTGCTGGCAGCGGTTCCACAGCCCGTATACGGACATGTCGCGGCCCTTTTGCGCGTCGCGCAGGGCCTTTTGCACCACCTTTGCAGGGTCGTAAAGCACCTCGTATTTGGTGATGCGCTTTTTCCCCGCGTGGTCGTGGGCGCGGTCGAAAAAGGCGGTCTTCGTCCAGTAAGGGCACACGGCGGTCACGCAAACGCCGCGTTCTTTCAGCTCGCGGTTAAGGCCGCGGCTTAGGTAGCGCACGAAGACCTTGCTGGCCGCGTACAGCTCCATATAGGGCAGGGGCTGGAAGGCCGAGGCGGAGCTGAGATTCAATACCCGGCTGCCCGGCGCCAGATACGGCAGGCAGACGCGGCACAGCGCCGCCACCGCCCGGCAGTTGACGTCCACCATGGAGAGCGTCTGCTCCAGGGAAAGATCCTCCAGCGGGCAGAACTTGCCAAAGCCCGCGTTGTTGACAAGATAAGCGACAGCCGGCTTTTGCGCCTCCAGCAGCGCGGCGATGTGCGCATAAGCCTCTTCTTGCCCAAGGTCCAGAGGCAGGGTGCGCACGGGCGTTTTTGTCTGCGCCCGCAGCGCGTCCAGGCCCTCCTGTCCGCGGGCAACGGCCCAGATCTCGTCCAGGCCGCCGCGCGCATCCAGCGCGCGCACAAATTCGCGCCCCATGCCGGAGCTGGCGCCGGTCACAATGGCGATCCTCACGCCAAAGACCTCCTGTTGTTCGGATTGGGGCACTGCGCCCCTTCTCCTACAATAGCATCCATGCCCCATTGGCGCAAGTTTTGTAAAGAAACTTTGAAAAACAGGCCTTTTGTTCACAAACTGTTCATATTTTGCGTATATACTGCATGCAGATAGACACCATTGCTGCATTTTGTCGAACGAAAGGAGGCTTTCCATGAGATCAGACGGAAAGCGCGTAAAGGCCTCGGAGCCCATGTACGCCATCGTGCCCTACATCATGGAAAAGCGCTACGACGCCATGAACATGGTCACGGTGGATATTCCCGTGGCCCCGCTGCAAAAATATCGCGCCAAGGCCCGCGAAAAAGGCCTGGCCATCAGCTATCTTGCCCTGGTGGTGGCGGCCTATACGCGCATCGTGGCGGAATTTCCCATGCTCAACCGCTTCATCGTCAACAAAAAGATTTACGACCGCAACGATTTCAGCGTAGCCATGGTGGTGCTAAAGCCCGGCGAGGACGACGGCACCATGTCCAAGATGTATCTTGAGCCGGGCACCGACCTGTTCACCGTGCAAAGGACCATAGACGAATATGTGCAAAACAACCGTGCCAGCGGCGACAACAACAGCACGGACAAGCTCATGACCACGCTGCTCAGCATACCCGGCCTGGTGACCGTGGCGGTCAAGCTGCTCAAATGGATGGATAAGCACGGCATCATGCCCAAGTCCATCATCGAGGCCAGCCCCTTCCACACCTCCCTGGTGGTGTCCAACCTGGCCTCCATCCGCACCAACCACATCTACCACCACGTGTACGACTTTGGCACCTGCTCCATCGTGCTCACCATCGGCAACATGCGCGAGGTGCCGCGCCGCGTGAAGGGCGAGATCGTCTTTGAGCGCTGCCTGCCCCTGGGCGTGGTCATGGACGAGAGGATCGCCTCCGGCCACTATTTCGCCTACGCCTTCCAGCGCATGCAGACCTATCTGGAAAAGCCGGAGCTGCTGGAAACGCCCTACGTGCCCAAGCAAAAATAACTTCTGGGCGCAAGCATTCATGCTGACTTATAAAAAAACAAGGCTTTATCGCAAACGTTTCACGATAAAGCCTTTTGTTTTTGTCCCGATTTGCAAAGAAACTGCGGCGCTTACAGCCATTTGAGCATCCTAAGGCGCGTTCCCTTTTCCTCGTCCGGCACAAAGCCCAGCCGCCGGTACAGGCGCAGGGCCGCCGTGTTCGTTTTTTCCACGTGCAAAACGAGCAGTTTCACGCCAAGCTGTCCCGCATGCTGTTCGGCCATGGCGACCAGCGCCGTGCCGAGGCCCTTGCCGCGGTGGGCCGCATCCACGCAAAAATCGTCGAAATACAGGTACTCGACCGCCTCACGGTGATGCTCGACGGAAAGGAAGGCGACCGTGTCCTGCCCAGCCTGCGCAACAAAGATCACGTCGCCGCTGCCGGAAAAGAACCTGTCCAGATAGCCGTCCTCATAGCCGCGCACGTCCTGCTTTTGGTAGATCGTTTGCAGCATCTGGAGGAACAGCGCCTCGATGGCCGGCCTGTCCCCGGGCGCGGCCTGGCGCAGCGTATAGTCCATGCCCATCTCTCCTACCTGTTGAAATTGGCGTAGAGCTTTATAAGCAGCGGCCGCAGGATCAGCCCCAGCACAAGGCCCACCGCGCCCTGGGCAAGGTTGGGCCACACGCTGCCAAGCGCCGCGGCCAGGCCGTACAGCGCCCATTCAAAAACGAAATAGCCAAACACCATCAAAAGCTCGGCAAGGGCCATGGCGGCGGTTTGGAACCAGAGCTTCTCGCTCCGCTTTTTGCGCAGCAGAAAGCCGGCCAGCACGCCCATCAGGCCTTTGATGACCAGCGTGGCCGGCGCATAAGCGCCGTAGCCGAGCAAAAGATCGGCCAGCATGGAGCCCAGACCTGCCGCCGCGCCGGCAAGCGGGCCCAGCAGCACCGCCGCGCCCAGGATAAAGCCGTCGCCAAGGTTGGCATAGCCGATGGCCGTCGGGATCTTGAAAAACATGGTGGCAAGGGCGATCAGGGCCGCGAACAGGCCGCTGAACACCATCAGATGCAGTTTGTTTTTTTGTTGCATCCGCACACACCCCCTTTTTGTTTTTTCATCCTAGCACAGGGCCCTATCCGCGTCAAAGCTTTTTTGGCCCGGTCAAACAAAGCTTAGCAAAAACACGATTTCTTCATCGATTCTTTAAAATGACTTTTTGCGCCCCAAAGCGTTAGACAGGGCCGCGCATTTTTGCTATACTGAATTGGAATAACCACAGGGAGCAAGGGGGAGAAAACGCATGTCGGAAATCGATCGCGAAGTGTGTGAATCCACGGAACTGCACGTGGACGCCATCCAGCAGGCCAGAGCCGCTATGAGCCCCCCCGAGCAGGTGGATCGGCTGGCCGAGCTGTTCAAGGTGCTGGGCGACCCCACGCGCGTGCGCATCCTGCAGGCGCTGCACTGCCAGCGGCTGTGCGTGTGCGATATTGCCGAAACGCTTCATATGACGCAGTCGGCCATCTCGCACCAGCTGCGCATCCTGCGCCAGGCGCGCCTTGTGCAGCCCGAGCGCGAGGGCCGCAGCATCTACTACACCCTGGACGACGACCACGTAAACCAGGTGTTCGAGCAGGGTCTCGAGCACGTGATGGAATAGCCACACAGCGGAAGGAAGCTTATTGATGACACAGTATGAGGATACGGCCCAGCTATATCCGGCCGAGGACAGCCAAAGCCGCAGCGCGCCCCGCAGCCTGGAGGCCGAGCGCAGCACGCTGGGCTCCATGCTCATCGACCGCGAGGCCGTGATGCTGGCCATGGAAAGCCTGACCCCGCAGGACTTTTACCTGCCGGAGCACAAGGAGATCTTCGACGCCTGCCAGTCCGTCAACGCCGCCGGACGGCCGGTGGACTTTGTCACGCTGATGGACGAGCTTTCCTCCCGGGGAACGCTCGAGGGCGTGGGCGGCGCGGCGTATCTGGTGGAGCTTTCGCAGTATGTGCCCACCTCCGCCAACGTTAAAAGCTACATCGCCCTGGTGCGCGAAAAGTCCGTCCTGCGGCAGCTGATCGCCGCCTGCGCGGGCATCACCCGCGACTGCTTCGAGGCGCAAAAGCCCGTCTTTACCATACTGGACGACGCCGAAAAGGCCGTGTACAACATCGCCATGCGCCGCGGCGGCGACTCCCTGGAGCACATCCACCAGACGCTGATCAAGGCCTATGCCCAGATAGAGGAATTGTACGTGAACAAGGGCCGCATCAGCGGCGTTCCCTCCGGCTTTACGGAGCTGGACCGGCTCACCACGGGCTTTCACGGCGGCGAATTCATCCTGGTGGCGGCAAGGCCTTCCATGGGCAAAACGGCCTTTATGCTCAACATGGCGCAGTACGCCTCCATGGTGGGCAAAAAAACCGTGGCCTTCTTCTCCCTGGAGATGCCAAACGTGCAGCTTGCCAACCGCGCCCTGTGCTCGGAGGCCCACGTGAACCTGCAAAGCGTGCGCCAGGGCAACCTGGGCGACGCGGCTTGGGAAAAGCTGGCCGCCGCCATGGGCCCTTTGGCCGGCGCCAACATCTACTTTGACGATACCTCCTCCATCACCCTGCCGGAGCTGCGCTCGCGCTGCAGACGGCTGCAGCTGGAACGCGGGCTGGACCTGGTGATGATCGACTATCTGCAGCTGATGAACTCGCCCCGCCAGCGCGACTCGCGCCAGAGCGAGGTTTCCGAGATCTCGCGCCAGATGAAGATACTGGCCCTGGAGCTGAACGTGCCCATCATCGTGGGCTCGCAGCTTTCCCGCGCCTCGGAGGGCCGCGCCGACCATAGGCCCGTGCTTTCCGACCTGCGCGATTCGGGCGCCATCGAGCAGGACGCCGACGTGGTCATGTTCCTGTACCGCGACGAATACTACAACCCCGACACCGAGGACAAGGGCGTGGCCGAGGTCATTTTGCAAAAGCAGCGCAACGGCCCCCTTGGCACCGTAAAGCTCGCCTACCGCGGCGAATACACCCGCTTTATGAACCTGGCGGGCTCCCTGCAGGGCTGATACAGATACATATGAGGCAAAGAAACATAGGCATACTTGCCCATGCGGACGCCGGCAAGACCACCATCAGCGAGTGGTTTCTGCACCGCTGCGGGGCCATACAGACCCTGGGCAGCGTAGACGAAGGCACCGCCCACACCGATACCATGGGGGTGGAAAGGCGGCGCGGCATCTCCGTGCGCGCCTCCGTGGCAAGCTTTGTGCAAAACGATACCACCATCACCCTGGTGGACACCCCGGGCCATGCGGACTTTGCGGCGGAGGTGGAGCGCGCCATCTGGGCCATCGACGGGGCGATCCTGGTCGTTTCCGCCGTGGAGGGCGTGCAGGCGCAAACGGAATTGTACTTTTCCGCTCTTAAAAAAGCGCGCATCCCCGTGCTTTTTTTCATCAATAAGCTGGATCGCGTGGGCGCGGACAGGCAGCGCGCGCTGGAAGGCCTCCGCCGCGATCTGGGCGCAAACGCCGTGCCCCTGTGGGACGAAACGGCCTTCTGTGAGGCCGCCTGCGAGGAAAACGACGAGTATTTGGAGCGCTATTTATCCGGCGAACTGCCGGAAAGGGACGAGCTGGTCTCCGCCCTGCGCCGCCGCGTGCTCCGGCGCGAGGCCTATCCGGTTTTGTGCGGCGCGGCCCTGCGCGGCGAAGGATTGGAGGAGCTGCTGCAGGCGGTGATCGACTACCTGCCCGAGCCCGCAGGCGACGCGGACGCGCCCTTAAGCGGCCGCGTGTTTGCCCTAAGCTTTGACAAGACCATGGGCCGCGCGGCCTATGTGCGCCTGTATAGCGGCCGCCTGCAAAACCGCCTGCCCCTGATGGACAGCAAGATCAGCCAGATCCGCCGCGTGGAAGGGCTTAAGATGCAGGACGCGGGCGAGCTTTGCGCCGGCGAGATCGGCGTGGTGTACGGATTGGAGGCCGTGCGCGCGGGCGACCTGCTGGGCGAAGAAAACGATCTGCCCTCCGGCCGTGGGGCCGCCCACCTGGCCGAGCCCCTGCTTTCCGCCAAGGCCGAGCCGGAGGATCCCGGCCAGCTTCGCCAGCTCAAGGCCGCGCTGGAGGAGCTCTCCCTCATGGACCCGAGCCTCAGGGCCAGCTGGTCGCCCTTTACGCACGAGCTGTTCGTCCACCTGATGGGCGCCATCCAGACCGAGATACTGGAGAGCGTTTTAAAAGAAGAATACGGCATCGCCTGCCGCTTTTCCGCGCCCAGCGTAGTGTATAAGGAGACCATCGAGCGCGAGGCGACGGGCTTTGTCGCCTACACCATGCCAAAGCCCTGCTGGGCCATTATGTACTTCCGCTTAACGCCCCTGCCCAGGGGCAGCGGCGTCAGATACCTCTGCACGGTGGAGCCGCGCAAGATCCCCTATCGCTACCGCCGCCAGGTGGAGCAGACCCTGCCGCGGGCGCTGGAGCAGGGCATGCTGGGCTGGGAGGTCACCGATGTTCAGATCGAGCTTTTCGACGGCAGCGACCACCCCATCCACACCCACCCGCTGGATTTTGTGCTGGCAACGCCCATGGGCATCATGGACGGGCTTAGAAACGGCGGCAGCGTGCTGCTGGAGCCGATGCTGGAAATGCGCCTGACGGTGCCGGAAAACGCCATCGGCCGCCTGATGGCCGAGCTTTCCACCCTCAGGGCCGTGTTCGACGCGCCGCAGCGCGTGGGCGAAATGGCCGTGCTCTCGGCCAGGGCGCCGGCGGCCACCACGCTGGACCTGCCCGTGAAGCTCGCCGCCATGACCGGCGGCCGCGGCCTTATGGTGGAAAGGCTCATCGGCTATGCGCCCTGCCCGCTGGAGCTGGGCAAAACCGCCCCCCGCCGCGGCGTGCATCCCCTGGATACGTCCAAGTACATACTCGCCGCGCGCAACGCGCTGGAAAGCGAGATCTGGTAATATAACGAACTTTTTCGGAGAAACCCTTTTATGCAGTTTGAGTTTTGTTCCCTGTTCAGCGGTTCCAAGGGCAACGCCACGCTGGTGCGCTTCGGCCGCACACAGCTGCTGGTGGACGCCGGCGTTTCCTGCCGCGCGCTGGAAAACGCCCTGCGGGAGCAGGGCGTGCACCCGGGCGATCTGCGCGCCGTGCTCATCACCCACGAGCACAGCGACCACATCCGCGGCCTGCCGCTGTTTGCCAAGAAGTACGGGCTAAGCGTGTACGCCAGCTACGGCACCTGGGCCGCCATGGAAAAGCAGGTGCTGCTGGAGCCCAGACAGCGCATGGAGTTTGAGCCGGAGCAGGATTTTTACATCGACAACGTGAACGTGCTTCCCTTTTTGATCCCGCACGATACGCCCATGCCCGTTGGCTACTGCCTGGAGGCGCTGGGCAAAAAGGTATGCTTTGCCACCGACCTTGGGCATACTACGTCCGCGATCCTCGACAGGGCGGCGGGCTCCGACGTGCTGCTGCTGGAGGCCAACCACGATGTGGAGCTGCTGAAAAAAGGCCCCTATCCCTACGCGCTCAAAAAGCGCATATTGGGAAAATACGGCCACCTTTCCAACGACGCCTGCGCCGGCGCGCTGGAGCGGGTGCTGCCCACCGGGGTAAAGCGCGTGTTCCTCGGCCATTTGAGCCAGGAGAACAACCGCCCCGCCCTGGCCTTGGAGGCGGCCCGGCGCACAGCGGTGGCCCTGGGCGCGGAAGAAGACGGCGACGTGTTTTTGCGTCTGACCTACCAGGACAGGGCAGCCGAAAGCGTGCGACTGTAAACACATATGCGTTGGCCCTTCCTTTCCTTTGGGGATCGACCCAAAGCAAGGGAGGGCTTTTTGTATGCGATTTTCAAGGTTTTTGGCCGTGCTGCTCGCGCTTTTGCTGCTTGGCGGCTGCACGCTTATCCAGCAGCCGGAGGATCTGCCGCCCAGCCCGCGGGCGCTCGTCTTCGGCGGCGAGGAGGAGGCCATCGAGCAGGTGGCCGGCCGCCTGACCCCCTGCGTGGTGGGCATCGCCGTGCGCGAAAACGGCCGGCTTTCCGGCATCGGCTCCGGCGTGATCGTGCACGAAAGGGGCTATGTGCTCACCAACTACCACGTGGCCAAGCCCGGCAGCGAGCTGACCCTCATCTTCGAGGACGGCACCCAGGGCGGGGCCGACCTTATCTGGGGCGACGGCGCGCTGGATTTGGCCGTGCTCAGGGCCCAAAGCGAGGGCGACTACCCCTTTGCGCCCCTTGGCAGCGCCCGCGAGGCGCAGGTGGGCGAGCAGGTGGTGTGCATCGGCACGCCGCTGACGCTGCAGTTTCAGCACACGGTGACGCACGGCATCATCAGCGCCCTGGGCCGCACCCTGCAGGTGCCCTCGCTCGGCGACGAAAGCGAGCTTTCGTTCATGGAGGGGCTGATCCAGACGGATGCCTCCATCAACCCGGGCAATTCCGGCGGGCCGCTTTTGAACCTTCGCGGCGAGGTGATCGGCATCATCTCCATGAAGGTGGACGAGGCCGCCGGCATCGGCTTCGCCATCCCCATCGATATCGCCGCGCCCATTTTGCAGCACTTTGTGGAAAACGGCCGCTACGACACCCCGCGCCTGGGACTGTACGCCTTTGACGCGGAGATCGCAAGGTATTTGGGCCAGGCCGTGGACATGGAAACGGGCCTGTACGTGCTGCGCACGGAGGGCGGTTCCCCGGCGCAAAAGGCGGGCCTTCTGCCCGGCGATGTGCTGCTTTACGCCGACGGGCGCGAGCTGACCACCATGCTGGACCTGCGCTACGCCATCTACTCCCATTCGGCGGGGGAGGTGCTGCGCCTGGAAGTGCTTCGGCAGGGAAGGCGGCTGGAGTGCCTGGCGGTGCTGGCCGGCGTGGAGCTTTGACGCATAAAACGCGAACGATCGCGGAAAGTTTTAACGAAATATTTGTTTTTTTTGCACATCGGCGGGCTGTTTGCGGGCAAATGTTCTGTTATACTAAAAGCGCTTGAGAGTTTTCCCCGCTTAGCGCGGAGCCAACAGACAAACAGGAGGACGAACCCAAGATGCTGGACCTTAAGACCGTTGCCCTTACGGATCCCGAAGTCGCCGCCGCCATGGCGGATGAATTGCAGCGCCAGCGCGACCACATCGAGCTGATCGCGTCGGAAAATTTTGTTTCCCCCGCGGTGATGGCCGCCATGGGCAGCCACCTGACCAATAAATACGCCGAAGGCTATCCCGGCAAGCGCTATTACGGCGGCTGCCAGTTCGTGGACGTGGTGGAGGACCTGGCCCGCGAGCGCGCCAAGGCGCTGTTTGGCGCCGAGCACGTGAACGTGCAGCCCCACTCCGGCGCGCAGGCCAACCTGGCCGTGTACTTTGCCCTTTTGCAGCCGGGCGATACCATCCTTGGCATGAACCTTGCCCACGGCGGACACCTGACCCACGGCAGCCCCGTGAACATGTCCGGCAAGTACTTCAACATCGTGCCCTACGGCGTGTCCGAAAAAGACGAGTGCATCGATTACGACGAGGTGCGCCGCCTGGCCCTCACGCATAAGCCCAAGCTTCTGCTGGCCGGCGCGTCCGCCTATCCCCGCGCCATCGACTTTGAGCGCCTGTCCAAGATCGCGCAGGAGGCAGGGTGCCTTTTCATGGTGGACATGGCCCACATCGCCGGTCTTGTGGCCGCGGGCCTGCACCAGAACCCCGTGCCCTATGCCGATATCGTTACCACCACCACGCACAAGACGTTGCGCGGCCCCCGCGGCGGCATGATCCTGTGCAAGAAGAAATACGCCAAGAAGATCGACTCCGGCATCTTCCCGGGCACGCAGGGCGGCCCGCTGATGCACGTGATCGCCGGCAAGGCCGTGTGCTTCAAGGAAGCCATGGGCGAGGAGTTCAAGGCCTACCAGCAGCGCATCATAGACAACGCCAAGGCCCTTTCCGAAACCCTGCTTGCCGAAGGCCTGCGCCTGGTATCCGGCGGAACGGACAACCACCTGATGCTGGTGGACTTAAGCCCCCTGGGCGTGACCGGCAAGGACCTGGAGGCGCGCCTGGACGCCGCCAACATCACCGCCAACAAGAACACCATTCCCTTTGAAACGCTTTCGCCCTTTGTCACCAGCGGCGTGCGCCTTGGCACCCCGGCGGCCACCACCCGCGGCATGGGCGTGGAGGAGATGCGCCAGATCGGCCATATGATCGCCCGCCTTGCCAAGGAAGGCGACAGCGCCATCGACGAGGTCAGGCAGCAGGTGCTTTCCCTGTGCGCCCGCTTCCCCCTGTATCCCGAGGTGTAAAAAACAGCATATAAAAAACGCTTCCGATCCTTTTCGGAAGCGTTTTTTGTTTGCCCCAAACGGGGTTTGTTCGGCTGGTCAAACCTTTGGCCCTTCCTGGCCGAAGGGCCGCTCCTTTTATTCTTCAATAAGCGGATGATACACGGCCGGGCGCCGGTACTTGTCGCCCATCACGTCCTGCCGTCTGTGCCTGCGCAGAAGGTCCAGGTCAAGCTCTGCCACGTACACGCCCGCTTCCTCCGGCGCCTCAAAGGCGCACATGTCCCGCACGCCCTCTTCCTCCGGCAGCCAGGGCACGCCGTCGAACAGCGTGGAATGGCCGTTGCAGTCGGGCTGGCCCTTGGGATAATTGCAGGTCGCGACGGCCAGCATGTTCTCGTACGCCCGGGCCCTGAGCGCCGACAGGCGGTTGATCTCCATCGGGCAGGCGTTGGGCGCCAGGATGAGCTCCGCGCCCTTGCGCATCAAAAGCCTGGCGCTTTCCGGAAACTCGCGGTCAAAGCAGATCATGGCGCCGATCTTGACCGTTCCCCGGCCTGTGTCCAGATCGGCCGCATAAAAATCGTCGCCGCCGCAGAGCACCCTTTCGTCGTCAAAGGCGCAGATATGCACCTTGGAATAGTGCAGAACTTCTTTTCCCGTGCGGTCAAAAACGACGAGGGAATTGCGCGGCTTGGGCAGGTGCTTTTCCAAAAAGGTAATGCCGATGGCCATGCCAAGCTCCGCCGCCAGATCGCAAAAGGCGCGCACGAAAGGGCTGTCCTTTTCGATGGCAAGGGCCTGGATGGCCCCCGCCTCCTGGGGTAGCGCGTAGCCGTCGCTCCACATCTCGGGAAACAGGGCGATGTCCGCGCCCTTTGCCTTGGCCTCCGCGCAGGCCTTTTTGCCCGATTCCAGCTGTTCTTCCAGGGTGTTTGCCGGCAGCAGCTGCAAAAATGCGATGCGGATGGTCATGTTTTTCCTCCCGTTCAGACAGGGTTTATCTGAGGCTTTTTAAATACTCCTTGTGCGCGTCGGATACACGGTAGCTTTCCAGCGCCTTCTGGATGGCCTTTTTGCGCACCCAGTCGTCCAGCCTGCACGCCTTCATGTATTTG
Source organism: Christensenellales bacterium (assembly GCA_050309765.1). Taxonomy (GTDB): domain Bacteria; phylum Bacillota; class Clostridia; order Christensenellales; family UBA1750; genus CALWRM01. The sequence goes on along the minus strand of JBNRMU010000138.1, from coordinate 1,866 downwards.
ACGCTTTCGTCGTAGCGCTTGGCCAGCGCGGTGGCGAAATACCAGGCCTGCATCATCTTAAGGTAGTAATCGTCGCCCTGCTTTTGCGCCACCAGCTCCAGATATTCTTCGCAAAAGTCCGCGTCCAGATATTCATTCATCAGCATACGGATGCCGAAGCGCGCCGTGTATACATGATCGGAGGCGATCCACTTTTTTATGTAGGGAAGCAGCCTTTCGTGGTTCTTCTTAAACGCGGCGGGCGTCGCCTGGTCGGAGACCGGCCAGCAGTTGACATAGGGCAAAAAGACGTCCACCGCGGACACGCACTCGTCAAAGTCGCGGCTACGGGCAAGCACGAAGAAGTGGACCAGGTTTTCCTCATAATACGTATGCGGAAGCGCGCGCAAAAAGGCCTGCCTTTCGTCGCTTGCAAACAGCTCCTTGGCAATCTGGCGAAGCTGCGGCGTTCTGACGCCCAGGATGGTATCGGCGGGGATGTTTGGCACAAGCCTTGCCTGGAAGGCGCGGTAGTTGTCGTCCTTTGCTGCCAGAAGCTTATCGAACACGGTCATGGCTTCCTCACCCTTTTGTCGATGAATGGAGTCTTTTTGCGGCTAAACTGCGCTTTAGCAAAGAGAGCCGTCAGGCCCTGTGCTTCGGCGCCCGCTCCGCTGCGTCTATATGCGCGCGTATCTGCGCTTCGTTTATAAGGCAATAGGCGTAGCTTTTTTTCATGAAGTCTTCGATGGGGTTTGTTTGGTACAGCTCTTCGATCGCGTCCAGGGCCATGCGTCCGTTTAGGCGCATATCCAGAAAATAATCATAGACGCAGCCGCCGTTTTCGCGCGGAAAATAGGGATTGAGGGTGCTCAGGCGGGGGTCGCGCAGGATGCTTTCCACGACCATCTCGCTCAATATCCACTTAAGATGCGGCCGCTCATACTCCTTTTCGTCATCCGCGAACAGCCGTCCCCAGACATAAAACCACACAAAATGGACGATCTCGTGCAGGGACATGCCGAGCGCGCCACGCTCGCTGTTCAAATAAAACACCTCAAACGCGCGCTCCCGCAAAAAGCGCGGCGAGATGGGGTTTAAGCTGACCTGGGCGCGCAGATCGTTGAAGAGCGGAGCCAGGTCGAGCGCAAAGGCCTCGCCCAGCGCCTGCTGTATCCGGCCCTCGTGCTGATCCCAATGCCTCTGGTACGCCCTGACTTTTTGGTTTATGCCCGCCTCCTGCTCGCTGTATACCTCTGCAAGCACCGCGCGCAGATGCCCCGCCTTCTCCTTATCGCTGCCCGTGCGCAGGATTTGTGCGTCTGTCTTGGGATAAAACCAGCTTACCGCCTGCGACCAGTAGGGCGTTTCCCCTTCGGTTTGAAACAGCAGGACGCTGTGCAGCGTCGCTTCAAAGCCGGGATTCTCATATGTAACGTGCACGGCGCCCTCTCTTTCTCATTCCTCCATATCCAGCAGATAGCCCTTTTGTTTTAGGGCCTGCTCGATTTTGTCCAGCGTCTGTTCGTCGGCGGCGGACAAGGTGTGCAGGTGCACCCCGCCCGTGAGGGCGGACAGCGGCTCAACGCGGCTTTCCTTCAGCGCCCGGGCAAAGCCCTCGGCGCCGGCGCGGTCGCGGATCATCAGCGGCGCGCGGAACTCGCCGTAGACGGCGTGCTCGATGCACACATCCACCACCATGCCGCCCAGGTCCACCACGGTCAAAAGCTCGTCCAGCAGGGCATCCGGCCCTATGTGCACGGCGGCCAGCACGCGGCTGTGGCCAAGGCCCTGCCGATCCTTCGGCAGCAGGTAGCCCTCGGGCGTGGCGTACACCTCCAGCCCGCCCGTGCGCAAAAGGGCGATGTCGCCCACGATCACCTGGCG
>JBNRMU010000137.1:0-3034 GCA_050309765.1 Christensenellales bacterium | reverse complement strand
GTAATAATGATACAGGGCCATTTTGTCTTTCCTCTTCGTGGGCATCGTCTTTCAAGGCAGAGTACAGCACCGATTATCTCTACTGGCAAACGCCAAAACGCCGACGTTTCTGTCCGGCGCCCAGTTTTTGCAAAAGCATTATCTTTACTTAACGTTCATTTTTACATGTTTGTGTATAATAATTCCTATATTTTTCTGCTGTTGATGGGGAGTTCCTATGATCGCAATTATTGATTACGGCGCGGGCAATGTGGAAAGCGTGCGCCACGCGCTGGAACGCCTGGGCGAGGACTCGCAGCTGACCACCGACCGGGAGGCCATCTTATCCGCGGACGGCGTGATCCTGCCGGGCGTGGGCGCCTTCGGCGAGGCCATGCGCCAGCTTGAACAGCGCGGGCTGATCGATACCCTGCGCCGCGTGCGCGAGATGCAAAAGCCGTTCCTTGGCATCTGCATTGGCCTGCAGCTTTTGTTTGAGTCCAGCGAGGAAAGCCCCGGCGCGAAAGGCCTTGCCTTCCTCCCGGGAAGGGTTGTGCGCATCCATGCCGAGCCCGGAATCAAGGTGCCGCACATGGGCTGGAACCAGCCAAGGCTTCTGGCCGCGGACGATCCGCTGTTCAGCGGACTGCCCGATACCCCCTGGTTTTATTTTGTGCACAGCTTCTATGCCCATTGCGAAAAGGTCGATGCGGTCACCGCGCAGGTGCGCCTGGGCAGCGACGCAATGGACGTGGCCCTGCGCGACGGCAACCTGTACGCCGTGCAGTTCCATCCCGAAAAGAGCGGCGCAGCCGGCCTTGCACTGCTGAAAAACTTCTGCGGCCTGTGCGAGAGGGGTGAATAAACATGCTTGCCAAACGAATCATCGCCGCTCTGGACGTGCGAAAAGGGCGTGTGGTCAAGGGCGTGCAGTTCCAGAACATACGCGACGCGGGCGATCCCGCCGAATGTGCCGCCGCCTATGACGCGCAGGGCGCGGACGAGCTGGTATTGCTGGATATCGACGCCTCTGCCGAGAACCGCGGCATCATGATCGACACCGTGCGCAAGGTGGCCAGGGCCGTCTCCATCCCCTTCACCGTGGGCGGCGGCGTGCACGAGCTGGAGGATTTTTCACAGCTTTTGCATGCTGGCGCGGAAAAGGTGTTCATCAACACCGCTGCAGTGAAAACCCCCTCGCTGATCCGCCGCGCGGCCGACGTTTACGGCAGCCAATGCGTGGTGGTGGCCATCGACGCCAAGCGCAAGAACGAATTCTGGGAGGTCTACACCCACGGCGGCCGCCGCCCCACCGGCATGGACGCCATCGCCTGGGCGCGTTACGCTGTCAGCCAGGGCGCTGGCGAGATCCTGCTCACCAGCATGGACGCGGACGGCACCAAGGCCGGCTTTGATCTGGGGCTGACGCAGGCCATCGCGCAGGCGGTGGACGTTCCCGTGATCGCTTCCGGCGGTGCCGGTACGATCGCGCATTTTTACGATGTGCTTACCTCGGCCCATGCGGATGCGGCGCTGGCCGCCTCCCTGTTCCACTACGGCGAGCTGGGGATCCAAGGGCTTAAATCTGCCCTGAAAGATATGGGGCTTTGCATGCGCATCTAGCGCTCCAACCCATCTGCTCAATTCGTTTTTTTCGTAGAATTTAACCCCAGTTTGTTGAATAATCGCGTTCTGTCCAGTATGATGGATGGTGTAAAAAACGACCTTTCTCTTCCATAAATATTCTAGGAGGCGTTTGCATGAAGCAGGACAGCATTCTGGTGCTTGACCTTGGCAGCGAAAACAACACCGGCATCGCCAGAGCCATTCGCGCCCTTGGCGTGTACAGCGAGATCCTTCCCCACGACCTGACCCTGGCCCAGCTCAAAAAGATGGATGGCGTCAAGGGACTGATCGTAAACGGTGGACCCAACTGTATCGTGGATGGCGAAAAGATCGACATCGCGGACGAGATCGCTTCCTGCGGTCTGCCCATGCTCTGCGTAGGCCACGACGGCAAGGTGCACAAAGACCTTGTTTCCTGGCCGGCAGATGGACAGGCTTTGAGCGCCGTCCTTTCCGACTTTGTCTTTAAAACCTGCGGCGCGCAGGCCAACTGGAGCACGGAAAACTTCATCGCCGACCAGATCGAGCTGATCCGCCGCCAGGTGGGCGACAAAAAGGTGCTACTGGCCCTGTCCGGCGGCGTGGACTCCTCCGTGGTGGCGGCGCTGCTGCTCAAGGCCATCGGAAAGAACCTCACCTGCGTGCATGTCAACCACGGCCTGATGCGCAAGGGCGAAAGCGAGCAGGTCATCAAGGTGTTCCGCGAGCAGCTGGGCGCCAACCTCATCTATGTGGACGCGACCGATCGCTTCCTGGACAAGCTGGCCGGCGTGGCCGACCCCGAGCAGAAGCGCAAGATCATCGGCGCCGAGTTCATCCGCGTGTTCGAGGAAGAGGCGCGCAAGCTGGACGGCATCGAATTTCTCGGCCAGGGCACCATCTATCCCGACATCGTGGAATCCGGCACCAAGACGGCCAAGATCGTCAAGTCCCACCACAACGTGGGTGGTCTGCCCGACGATCTCAAGTTCGAGCTTGTGGAGCCGGTGCGCCAGCTTTTCAAGGACGAGGTGCGCCAGGTCGGTCTGAGCCTGGGCCTGCCCCGCGAGATGGTCTTCCGCCAGCCCTTCCCCGGCCCGGGCCTTGGCGTGCGCTGCCTGGGCGCCATCACCCGCGAGCGCCTTCACTCCCTGCGCGAGGCCGACGCCATCCTGCGCGAGGAATTCGCCCTTTCCGGCCTGGACGAAAAGGTCTGGCAGTATTTCACCGTGATCCCGGACTTCAAGTCCACCGGTGTGCGCAACAACGCCCGCAGCTTCGAATACCCCGTGATTCTGCGCGCCATCAACACCATCGACGCCATGACCGCCGAGGTGGAGCCGCTGTCCTGGGCGATCCTGCAAAAAATCACCGCCCGCATCCTCTCCGAGGTGCCCGGCGTAAACCGCGTATTGTACGACATGACGCCCAAGCCCCCGGCAACGATCGA
>JBNRMU010000136.1:0-2921 GCA_050309765.1 Christensenellales bacterium | reverse complement strand
GGTGGAAGAGATCAATGCCCTTCATATTAATGGCAGGCCCCGCGTGGAAAAGCTCAACGCCCTGGTCGGCAGGTTTGTGAACCTTGCCTACCCGCTTCCCAGCGGAAAGGCCGTTCCCTTCCTGGATGATGAAACCACCTATCTGGGCAACCAATTGGAGGCGGAGAATGGCAGCTGCTGCTTCGGCGTGCTTGCCAACGTGGATTTTATCCTGATCTGCACCTACGAAAAGGACGGAGCCGATCCGAAGCTTCTCCTCTACAAAAAGAGATGAATCCAACTCCCCTGATAACGGCGGCGCGGGCATAACTACCCGCGCCGTTTTTCTTTGCGCCTATTTTTTGAAGTTGAAGGACGGCGCCTGCTCCTTGTCGGGGTCGAAGTTCTGGCCGATGGGGCTGGACAGGTCGAAGTAGATCCGGGACTGCCTGGTCACGCCCCAGTCGCGCTGGCTGCCCTCGTCCTGGATGCGGTTGAAGGCCTCGCGGAACATGGTGTTGTGCGCCTCCTCGCGGTTGAGAAGAAAGTCGATCGCCTCGCGCACGCCGCTGTCGTCGATCTGGCGGTAAAGGTACTCGTACACCACCTTGGCGCGCTGTTCGGCGGCGATGTCGGAGAGGATGTCCGCCGCCAGATCGCCGGTCTCGTTGACATAAGCCGCGGTCCAAAGGTAGCCGCTGGCGTTGGCCAGCATCGGGGTAAGGCCCGTGAGCACGTGCGCCTCCACCGAGCCGATGGACTGGGACAGCGCGTCCGGCTCGCCGCCGTTTAACTGGTTGATCATCTCGGACACCATCTCCAGATGGCCGAGCTCCTCCGCGGCGACGTCCTGAAACAGGTCCTTGATCTCGGGGTCGCGGATGCGCATGCTCTGGGACAGATACTGCAGCGCGGCCTTGAGCTCGCCCTGCGCGCCGCCCAGCTGCTCCTGCAGAAGGGCCGCATAGTTGGGGTTGGGGCCGTCCACGCGCACGGGATGCAAAAGCTGTTTTTCGTGTTTGAACATGGTTTGCGCCTGCCTTTCCGAAAGTATTGCACAGTTTCCTGCGCGTTTAGCATGCGCAAAACAGGCGGGCGTGATGCGCCGGAAAGAGCGCATGCTAAAGGCAACGCGGCCTGAATTTTCCTGGCTTTATCTGGAAATTTGCATAGGCTGCGCTTCTCTCTTCACTCATCTAACCCTTTCATTGACATTATTTTCGATTTGACCTATCCTGTTCCCAGGAGGTGATGGCAGATGACGCAGATTCCGCACCTACTGCCGCTTTGTGCAGATGCATTTGCTCCGCGCAGGGTCTGATTCGGGCGATACCTGTACGGAGCGGATTCTATTATACTGACCTATCGTCCGCATCGGGCTTTGCGCCGCTTGTTATCAAAAACAAATAAGGAGCAAAGCCATGAAAAAAACTCTGTCTGTTCTCAAAGAGCTGAAAAGCTTTCTGCTTTTGTGGGGTTCGCAGGCCCTGTCCTCCCTGGGCACGGCCATGACCGAATACGCGCTGGTCGTATGGGCCTACGGCAAGGAAGGCACGGCCTCCAGCATCGCACTGCTGACTCTGTGCACGTTTTTGCCGACCATCTTCTTCCGCTTCATCGCCGGCGCGATCGCGGACCGCTGGGACAAAAAGCGCATCATGCTAATCTCCGATCTGTTCGCGGCCTGCGGGACGCTTAGCGTTTTTCTGCTGTACTCGTTTTCCGCGCTTAAGATCTGGCATCTGTATCTGATCAACGTTCTGCTCAGCTTCATGAACGCCTTTCAGGTTCCCGCTTCCTTCGTCGCTACCAGCCTTCTGGTGCCAAAGGAGCATTATTCCCGTGCCAGCGGCCTGCAGGGCATCTCCGGCGCGGTGGTATCTATCCTGTCCCCGGCGCTGGGCGCGAGCCTGCTCGCCTTCGGCGGGCTTAAGGTCGTGCTCCTCTGCGACCTTGCAAGCTTTTTTGTCGCGCTTTGCGTTTTGCTGCTGTTCATCCGCATCCCGAAGATCGAAGGGCAGGCGGAACCGGAAAAGGAACCGTTCTGGAAGGCCGCAACACAGGGGCTGCGCTATCTGCGCGAGCATTCCGTGCTTTTGCGCCTGATCCTGTTCATGACCTGCGTCAACTTTCTTGCTAAGCTCAGTAATGACGGGATGATCGCCCCCTTCGTTCTGTCACGAACGGGGGACAACCAGCAGGTGTTGGGCGCGGTGCAAAGCGCGGTCGCCTTCGGCCTGCTGGCCGGCAGCCTGCTCGTCACCTGGATGAAGCCCGTAAAACGCAAACTGCCGCTGATCTTTTGGACCACCGCCGTAGTTTTCTCCGGCAATCTCTTCCAAAGCCTGTCGCTGCAGCCGTGGGTCTGGTGCGTCAGCGCCTTTATCACCTATGCGACGGCGGCCGTGATGAACGCCAATTGGACGGTGTACATGCGCGAGCATGTGCCGCTGGAAATGCAGGGCCGCGTCTTCTCCGCGGAGGATACGCTGAAAAACTGCTCGATCCCGCTGGGGCTGTTCCTGGGCGGCCAGTTGGCCGACCATGTGTTTGAACCGCTGCTGGCGGCGGATTCGCCCCTGCAAAGGGCGCTTTCTCCGCTGTTCGGTACGGGCAGGGGCGCGGGCATCGCCGTGATGTTCTTCATCGCCGGCGTACTGGGCATACTCCTTTCCCTCACCCGCCTGCTCAAGCCCGTTTTCCGGCAGGAGGAGTAAAGGCCTTTTGATCCATCAAACGCAACGCCCCCTGTGCACTTGCTTTGCACAGGGGGCGTTTTTATCGCTTCTATAGATACAGCAACAGCCCAGCGTATGCTGGGCTGTTGCCATCTTCAAAGGATCCCGGCAGCTTCCTATCTTCACGGGCCGTTGCCAGCCAGCTATTGTCGGCGTTAGAGAGCTTAACTTCTGTGTTCGGCATGGGTACAGGTGGGTCCTCTC
>JBNRMU010000135.1:0-6666 GCA_050309765.1 Christensenellales bacterium | reverse complement strand
ACGATGACCGCCCTTTGTCTGATGGCGCTGATCAACATCACCACCACGGTCAACAGCAACTTCTTTTCCCTGTACATCGTGGAGGACCTGGGCGTGGGGGAGGGCTTTGTGGTCCTGTTTCCCATGCTGCGGGCCGCGGTGATGCTTGCCTTCATCTTCGGCGTGCAAAGCCGCATCAACGCCATGCGCTACAAGCCCACCATGGGCGCGGCGCTTGCGATGTTCGTGCTGTCGCAGCTGCTGCTTGTGTTTGCTCCCCACGGCGCGGGCGCCGGCACCTGGACGGCGCTGATCGCCTATATGCTGCTGGAAGCCTTTGCCAGCGCCATCCTCATGCCGCGCAGGGATTCGCTGTTGGTACTTTTTGTCGATCCGCAGGAAAGAGCAAGGATTTTGGGCCTTTTGTACGTGATCATGATCGCGCTGACCACGCCCTTTGGCTGGATCAGCGGCAAGCTCTCTTCCATCCACCGCTTTTTGCCCTTTGCGCTCAATGCCTTTTTGTACGTTGTGTGCCTTGTGATGATCCTGCGCTCGCGCACGATCGCCGAGCAAGACCGGCAGATATTGCAAAGCCGGACGGCTTCGCCCGATCTTACAGCGCAATAAAGCTGGGCGCATGTCCGGTTGCCGGCAGAAAGCGCGCAAAAAAGTCGGGGCCCGCAAGCACGACGGTCTGCCCAGGATCCAGCGGATGGAAGCATAAAAAGGGCGCGGCGGCAAGCTCGCTGTCCACCAGCAGGCGTACGTCCTGCGCCTGCGGCAGGCACAGTGCCAGCGGCGTGATGGCGCCGGACCTTGCGCACAGCCGAGCAAGTGCCGCTGCATCGTCTGCAAACTGCAGACGGGAGAGCCCTGCCTGCGCCGAGACAACGGACGCATTGTAGCGCGCAAAGGGCCGCGTCAGCAGCAGACAATATACGTTTTTGCTGCGGGGCGTTAAAAACAGATTCTTTGGATAGATGGCGCCAAGCGGCTCGGCGATTTTTGCACAGCCCTGCATATCGCGCACGGGCGCATGCTTCAGCAGGCGGTAGGGGATGGCCAGCCGGTTCAGAAAAGAAAACAGTTGAGCCTTTGCATCCATTGGAATGGACATCCTTTCCCTGGTTTCTTTTGCCATTGTATCACAAAAAACACATAGCCGAACGGGATTTTACCATTGCCCGATAATTGACCAAAAAACACATTATCGGGCTGAATTTTTGATAAAAAGTAGAAGAATTGTTGCAAAATTACTGGTACACAGTTTCAAAGTTGCTAAATTTCCCTGGAAAGAGCGGATTTCCTTGCAAAAACTTGCAAGTCTGGCTTGTCGGGCGTATGATGAATACAGATAGATACGGCGCCTTTCGGGAACCTATGGGCTTCCCTTGTGTTTGCCCTGTTTTTGCGGCTTTTTCTGAGAGGAGAAGAGCAAATGAAAAAATGTATATGTATAACCATGGCACTGCTTATGCTGCTGCTTGCGGGCTGCCAGAAGAAGAGCCAGCTGAAGGTGATCCCCATCGCCTCCCTGAGCCCTTCCGCCACAGCCCAGCAGAGCACGGAAATCCCGCCGACGCAGCCTGCCGACCAAACGCCGGAGACCACCGCCCCGACAGAACCCGTCGTCAGCCAGACGTACGACCCCGATACCATTGCCGGCAGGTTTGACCCGCCGGAGGGTTATTCTCGCGTATTCACCCAGGAAGGGAGCTTTTCCGCCTTTTTGCGGCAGTATCCGTTGGCAGAGGAAGGCGCCAAGGTGCGCCTGTATAACGGAGAAACTCGCGCGGATGCCGGCGCAGCGGCCGTGCTGAACATCACCCTGAGCAGCAAGAACCACGAGGGCCCTGCAGGCGCAATGGCCAGGCTCCTAGCCGAATACCAGTACTCCGCGGCGCGCTATTCCGCCGTGCGTTTCACCCTGGGCGCGCAGTTCGATTTCAGCTTTGACATCTACAGCGAGGGCAAGAAGCTGAATGTGGACGGCAATTCCATCAAATGGGAATCCGGCGGCAAGGAGGGTGTGGACAGCGAGAACTTTACGGCCTATCTGAACACGCTGTTCCGCTACATCTCCGTGGACAGCCTGAAGAAGGACCTCAGCCACATAGACGATCCGGATACGGACGAAATCCAGCCCGGGGATATTTTCATCGGCAAGGACGGCGACGGCAAGCCCATCTGCGCTATGGTGGCGGACATCGCCGTGAACGATGTTTCCGGCGAAAAGGTCATGCTCCTGATCGAAGGCGGAGCGCCTGCCCAGCAGGCACACATCATGGAAAACGGTACCAACACCGCCCTTTCGCCCTGGTATTCGTGCAGCTTTGAGATGAAGTTCAGCACGCCCGATGCACAGTACGACATCGAGCAGCGCTATCGCCCCAAGATGCTGGCGCAGTAAACCAACGCGCATATTTGTATATATATGCAAAAACAGCCGGTTGCACATCAAAAGCTTGCATAGATGGAGAAGCTGGTATACAATAGGAGAGTGACGCGGACGCGCCATTCTCCTTTGTTTTATTTGCAATCGCCTCTGCTTGAGCGCAGGGAAAGGAGCCTGGACGATGGCGGACGGGATGGTCACAGGGGTTTGCCTGAACCCCTGCATCGACAAAACGGTCGATATATCTGCCTTTGCGTACGGCGGGATGAACCGCATCCTCTCAAGCCGCAGCGACGGTTCCGGCAAGGGCGTGAACATCGCTTTATGCGCGCGCACGCTCGGCCATGCCGCAGCCTGCCTGGGTTTTTTGTACGAGGAAAACGGTGCAATGATAGAAAAGCGCCTGCGCGAAGCCGGCGCAGACTGCGCGTTTGCCTGGGCGCCCGGCCAGGTGCGTACCAATCTGAAAATCTTCGACCGCAGCCAAAGCTGCATCACGGAGGTCAACGAACCCGGCCTTTCGCCAAGTCCAAAGCAGCTTTGCACCTTGGAGCGCCTGGTGGACGAGTACGCGGACAGATCCGCGGTCATGGTTTTTACCGGCTCCCTGCCGCCGGGACTTGACAATACGTATTATGCGCATCTTATGCGCATTGTAAACGGGCGCTGCCTGACCGTGCTGGACGCAGAGGGTGAAAAGCTCTTATCCGGCCTTGCATTGGGACCAGCGCTCATCAAGCCCAACACCTACGAACTTGAGACCATTGCGGGCAGAAAGCTCAACTCCCTTGAGGAGATACGGCTCTGTGCCCTGGAGCTCATCCAAAAGGGCGCAAAGATGGCCGCCGTTTCCATGGGCGGGGACGGGGCCATGCTGGTCACGCCGCAGGAATGCTGGTATGCGCCATGTATACCGGTCGCGGTGCGCTCCACCGTGGGCGCGGGCGATTCCATGGTGATCGGCCTTTTGCACGCAATGCTGCAGGGCGAATGCCCCCGCGAGATACTGCGTATGGGCGTGGCCGCTGCCACGGCGGCGGTAACGACGGAAGGAACGCAGCTGTTTACCAAGGACGGCTTTACACAAATGCTCGACCGGGTGGAACTGAAACGGATCGGTTGACGCGGAGAGAGAAAGGAAAGAGAGAGAAACATGCTGAGGGTTGGCTTATTGGGTCACGGCGTTGTCGGAACCGCTGTGGCGGAAATCCTTTTAGAGCATTGGCAGACGATCTACGAGCGCACCGGCGTGCGCCTGGAGCTGGCGGCGGTGTGCGATCTGCGCGATTTTTCCCACCTGGAGTATGCGGACCTTTTTACCAAGGACGCCATGGCGATGGCCGGCGATCCCTCCATCCAGGTGTTTGTGGAGTGTATGGGCGGCGTGGAACCGGCCCGGCGCTTCGTTACGGAGGCCCTGCGCCACAAAAAGCATGTGGTCACCTCCAATAAGGCCCTGGTGGCCGCAGCCGGCGACGAGCTGATCCAGCTTGCAAACGAAATGGGCGTGCGCTTTTTGTATGAGGCAAGCGTGGGCGGAGGCATCCCGCTGCTGAATCCCATCCGCCAGTGCCTGGCCGCCAACCGCCTGACGAGCGTGATCGGCATCCTGAACGGCACCACCAACTACATCTTAACGCGCATGACGGACGAAGGCGCCTCCTTTGACGCCTCGCTCAAGGAAGCGCAGGCGTTGGGCTATGCAGAGGCCGATCCCTCCGCCGATATAGACGGCGACGACGCCCGCCGCAAGATCTGCATCCTTGCCCACGTGGCCTTCGGCGCCAAGCTGGACGATTCCAAAATATTCACCGACGGAATCCGCCGCCTGACCGTGGACGACGTAAGCTATGCCCGCCGCCTCGGCTGCGCGGTGAAACTGGTGGCCGAGACCGACTTGACCGAAAACGGCTGGCGTGCCCTGGTAACGCCGGCCATGCTGCCGGAAAACCACCCGCTCAGCAGCGTCAGCGGCGTGTTCAATGCCGTATTGGTGCGCGGCAACATGGTGGGCGACGTGCTGTTCTACGGCCGCGGCGCGGGCGCAAGGCCAACGGCCAGCGCCATCGTGGGCGATATCGTGGACATTGCCCTGCATCCCGGCGATCCCACCCTGTGCCCGGAGAACGCTTCCCTGTCCGCCCTGCCGGCCCTTTCCGGCGAGGCGCGCCTGTTCACCAGGCTGATGGGCGAGCAAGAAGCTGTCTTCGCCGCGGTTGCGGCTGCTCTGCCAGACGCCCAGCTGCTGCTGCCCGAAGGAAACGAAAAGGGCTATGGCCTGCTCACACCCCTGGATGAGGAAGCGAAGCTGCGCGCCGCCATCGACGCGCTGGGCTTTGCCCATGGCGCCATCCTGCGCTGCCTGTAAGCACATAAAAGATACGATTGCGCCCCGTCTATCGCCGCTGCGACGGACGGGGCGCTTGCTTTTTGCCTGTATTGCCACGCATTGCCGCAGGAAGAGCAAGCTAACGAAAATTCCAACAAAGCTGGTTTTTAAAAGCCACCGCGCATTTTTTATGGCTTTGTCGGCGGCGATGGAACGGGAACTTGCTGCATGTTCGTGCAAAAACTGGTCCGCTGCCTGCAAAAAAACCATGTGGTCAAACAATACAGCCGTAAACCCAAAGAAAGCCTGCCTTCGGTTTTTCGAAGGCAGGCTCTTGTGTATGGAATAATAAAACAAGGCGTTTAGATGCCCATGCGGGTGACCTCGGGGTCGTCGATCCACAGCTGTTTGGTCTTTTCGTAATCCTCTTCCCAGGTCAGATGCTGGTAGGGAGCGGCCTTTTCGTCCACCTTGAACCATTCCAGGAAGTCGTCCCAGATGTCCATAGTCCAGCGGGCGTGCACCTGGTTGACCAGGTACTTGCCCTCGTCCAGGCGCTGGAAGCAGAAATCGTCGCGCACGTGGGATTTTTCGCCGCCGATGAGCACGGTTTCGGCCAGGTGCGGGGGGATAAAGCAAACGCCCGAGGGGCCGGCGAACACCACGTCGCCAGGCAGGCAGAGCGCGCGGCCGATGCGCACGGCGGAGTTGACGCTCAGCAGCGTGGCCTCGCGGATAAAGTCGGCGTCCTCGCCGCGATGGAAGATCTGCAGCCCCGGGATGCGGGAGATCTGCTCCTCGTCGCGGATGCCGCCCCAGATGACGGCACCGCCGTTTTTGGTATTGACCTGCACGGCCTTGGCGATGTTGCCGCCGAAGATCGTGCCCTGGAAAACCTTGTCGTAGATATCGATAACGGCCACATCGCGGGGCCCAAGCGAATTGACCACAAGCTGGTTACCGGCATTGCGGTAGCCAACCTTTTTCGCCTCGGCGGTTGTGATCTCATTAAAGTCCGGACGGGCGGGAACAAAGGCCGCCGTGAGGGCGCGGCCCACCAGCACGGGGATGGATTCGGTCGTGCGTTTAAAGCCCACCTGTACGCAGGTGTTGTGGTAGCCAAGCTGCGTGCCCAGGATGTCCCACGCCTCTTCCAGGATGATGTTCTTGTAGCGATCCAGGATCTCGTCTGGCACCTTGGGGCGGCCGTCGGGCAGGCGCTCGCCGGTCCAATTGGGGGTCAGTTGCAGGATCTCTTCTCTGTCGTTGTACTTCATATAGCTGCACTCGCTTTCTACATGAATTGTCTTTTTAGTGTACTCCCGCAAGGGAGGTTTGTCCAGAAGCAAATGCTTTTGTCTACGTTTGCAAAAGCTGCGGGCATAAGGATTGGCTCAGTCTTCCTTTTCCGTTAGCGTGATGCGGCCAAGGCCATCCAGGGCGAGCTTTTGATACACGCGGTAATACTCCTCGCTGCCGCGGGCATAGGGCGCGGGCTGGTAATTGTTGTGCCTGCCGGCGGAGCTGACGGTAAAGGGGATGAAGCGTATTTCACCCGGCCGCACCGAGCCATCCGGGGAAACGATAACCTCCTGCTGCACGACGACGGTATCCAGGTCATCCGGCCGCGCGTTGCCGCCGAAGCAGAAGTTACCCACGGAGTAAACGATGGGCACGCCCTTATACAGGTACACAGGCTGCAGCACATGCGGATGGTGGCCGATGACAAGATCCGCACCCTGCTCCACGGCGTATGTGGCAGCCGTACGCTGATTGGAATCTGGCTCGTAGGCGTTCTCCTCGCCGAAGTGGAACACGGCAACGATATACTGCGCGCCGTTCTCCTTCAAATACTGGATCCCTTTTTTGATCTGCTCGCGATGGGTGCCGGAGGAGTGGCCGCCGTAGATGCCGATGGTAAGGCTGCCGTCCAGCGTGTACAAAAGGGGCTTGTTAAAGC
>JBNRMU010000134.1:0-6359 GCA_050309765.1 Christensenellales bacterium | reverse complement strand
GGGGAAGCGGTGGGCGTGGGCTCCGGCGTGGCCGAAGCCGTGGGCGCAGGCGTTTGCGTTGCCCTGGGCGTGGCCGTGGCTGCGGCCGGCGCAGGTTCCTCTGCGGGGGCGGGCGTTTGCGCGGGCGGGGCCTGCGCGCTTTGCGCGGGCGCGGCGCCGGTACTTTCCTCCGGTTCGTCCTCGATCAGCTGCAGAGCGCTTTCAAGGTCCGCTTCGTCCAGCGCCGAAAGCATCTCGTCCAGCTCGCAGCCGGCCAGGGTCAGCGTCAGCAGCAGCGCCAGCAGCAGCGCAGCCAGGCGCCTGATGGTCTTTTTCACGTCGATATCTTCTCCTTATGGTGTCGTTTGCAGCCCCGGCGCGGGGTCGTCCTCCGCGCCCTCTATGCGCAAAAGACGCACCTCCACGCCCGTTTTCAGGCAATAGCGCAGCATGTTCCAGGTGCCGCCCTCGCCGCCGAGGTACAGGGCGATGACGCGGGCGCTCCTGTCCGCCATCCAGCGGTTGCGCAGCTGGTACACGCCCTTGCCGAAGCTCTCGCATCTGACGTATACGGTGCGGTCGGCCTCACAGAACACGCGGTCGCGCCGCTGCCGCCAGCAAAGCGGCCAGTTGTCGCCAAAGCCCTTATGCGGCATGGCGGCGATCAGCGCCACGGGCAGGCCTTCTTCACGCAGATGCAAAACCTCTTCCGCGGCCAGCAGGTCAAAGCCGAAGGCCATGCCGCAGATAAAGGCGGTAAAACCGTCGTTCAGCGCCTGCCTAAGCTCCGTTTGCAGCTCCCTTCGCACCGCATCTTCCGCGGGCAGGTCCGGTCGCGGCCGGTGGCCGGCAAAGCAGCAGGTACGGCTTTTTTCCGGCAGTTCGCAAGGCATGGGCATGGGGCCTCCCCTTTTGCGTTCGTTCCGGAAAAATTGTAGCCCAGATGCGGCAAAAAGGCAAGACGCCCGTGTCGCCTGCGGCAAAAAAGGGGCGCCTTCTCTCTTTGGAAAGCGCCCCTTGCGTATGTCCAACGCTTACTTTGTATAGTTGTCGAAATAGCCCTGCACCAGCACGATGGGGGTACCCTTGTCGCCGGAGCCGGAGGTCAGATCGCACAGGGAGCCGATCAGGTCGGTCAGGCGGCGGGGGGTGGTGCCCTCGGAGATCATCTTGCCGGTCAGATCGTCGTCCTTTTTGCGGATATAGTCGGAAATGGCTTCGCGCAGGGCCTCGCCGCTGAGGGAAGCAAACTCGTTGTCCGCCAGGTACTTGAGCTTGACCTCGTTGGGCTGGCCCTCTAATCCGGCGGTGTAGCAGGGGGAAACGACCGGGTCGGCCAGCTCCCAGATCTTGCCGACGGGATCCTTGAAGGCGCCGTCGCCGTAGACCATGACCTCGATCTGTTTGCCGGTCTTTTCCATCAGCTGCTGCTGGATCTTATTGACAACGGGCTCGCAGTCGCGGGGGAAGAGCTTGACCCTGTCCTCGGTGGCCTTGTTGCTGCCCAGCAGGCCATAGTTTTCGTTGTATCCGCTGCCGTTCACAGAGGCGCTCAAAATATCGTCCAGGCCCAGCACCACGTGCGCGCCGGCGGCCTTTATCAGGCGCTTGGAACGGGCGCGGGTGTGGATATCGCAGAGCAGCACGTCCTTGGTGTAGTTCAGGATCGCGCGGCAGTCGTTGGCGAGGATGACCTCGACCTGCGCGCCGGCCTCGCGGATGACCTCTTTGTAGTACTCGATGTAGTCCACGCCGGTGAAGCGGTGCTTCCTGTAGCCGAACAGCTCGCGATATTTTTCCTCGCTCAGGATGTCCGTCCAGGGATTGACGCCCTTTTCGTCCATGGTGTCCAGATCGATCAGGTGGTTGCCCACCTCATCGGAGGGATAGCTGAGCATGAGATAGATCTTCTTTACGCCCATGGCGATGCCGCGCAGGCAGATCGCAAAGCGGTTGCGGCTCAAAATGGGGAACACCACGCCAAGCTCGGCGTCGGGGCCGAACTTTGCGCGCACGTCCTGGGCGATATCCGCGCAATCGGCATAGTTGCCCTGGGCGCGGGCGACCACGGCCTCGGTCACGGCCACCACGTCGCGATCCTGCAGCTTAAAGCCTTCGGATGCGGATGCGGCCAGTACGGAATCGACCACGATCTGGGCGATGTCGTCCCCCTCGCGGATGATGGGGGCGCGGATGCCCCGGGAAACGGTTCCAACCAATCTTTCCATGCTGCCATTCCTTTCCCTTTGCGATAGCTTTTTTCCGATTGATTAGTATACAGCAAATGCAGGAAAAAGCCAATAGACTTGCAAAAAAGCCCAAAAACTTAATGTTTGCGTGTTTGGGGCGGCCGCTTCGGCGCCGCAGGTACAGCGTGCGGGCGTCCATGGGCAAATGCGGCCGATTTTGCCTTGACAAGCCCCTTTTTTGCGGCTATTCTAAAATAGTAAATGCTCCCGGGATCAAACAAAAATTGGGAGTGTAAGGAGAGAGGATTCATGCGTAACTTCTTAAAGAGCTTCAAGGAATTCGCTATGAAGGGCAACGTCATGGATATGGCCGTCGGCGTCATCATCGGCGGCGCGTTCACCGCTATCGTCAATTCCCTGGTGAACGATATGTTCATGCCCCTTTTGTCCCTCCTGACCAAGGGTATGGATTTTGCCTCCCTGGGTATCCCTCTGGGCGAGGGCGAGGATGCCGCCGTGTTTGCCTACGGCAATTTCATCGCCGCCATCATCAACTTTATCCTCATCGCCCTGGTGGTGTTCCTGCTGGTCAAGGCCCTGGCCGGCGCCAAGGACAAGCTGTCCAAGAAAGAAGAGGAAGAGCCCGCCCCCGAAAAGCCCAAGCGCCTGTGCCCCTACTGCTTTGGCGAGATCGCAGACGAAGCCACCCGCTGCCCGCACTGCACCTCCGTTCTGGACAAGGAATAAGACAATTTGTTCTTTAAACAAAACGCCGCCCAAAGATCGCTTTGCGGCGGCGTTTTTGTAACAACGAAAGGAAAACGGACGCCATGAAACTCATCCATACGGCCGACTGGCACCTGGGGCTGGACCTGCACGGCGTGTCTCTGCTGGAGCACCAGCGCACGGTGCTCACGGCCCTTTGCGAGCTTGCCCTTAAAAACAAGGCGGACGCGCTGCTTTTGTGCGGCGATGTGTTCGACCGCGTGCAGGCCTCGCCGCAGGCCATCGCCCTGTACGACGAGATCATGGCCCTGTTTTTGAACGAGGCGCATATTCCGGTGTACCTCATCGCCGGCAACCATGACGCCGCGCCGCGCCTGGGCTCGCTCAAAAGCGTGCTGTCGCGCCTGCGCTTTCATGTGATGGGCCGGCTGGACCCCTTTGCTTCCCCCATCGAGACGGACGACTGCGCCTTTTTTCTGCTCCCCTACTTCACGGCGGACGAGGCGCGCTACTTCTTTCCCGACACGGAGATCCAGGGCACGGCCCAGGCCATGGACGTGGTTTTGTCCCAGATGAAGCGCCGCCTTTTACCAAACAAGCGCAATATTCTGCTTTCGCACTGCTTTGCCGCCGGCGGCTCCGTTTCCGGTTCCGACCGCAGCGCGCAGGTGGGCGGCAGCGCCCGCGTGGCGCTTTCCTCCTTCGAAGGCTTTGATTATGCGGCCCTCGGCCATCTGCATGCGGCCCAGTCGCCCGCGCCCGGGGTGCGCTACGCGGGCACGCCCCTGCCCTACTCTTTTGCGGAGGCGGGGCAGCAAAAGTCCGTCACGCTGTACGACACGGCATCGGGCACGATCACGCCCCTTCCCCTGCCTATGCCCTACACCCTGATCGAGAAAAAGGGCAGTGCGGAGGAGCTTTTGTCCTTTGCGCAGGACGCGGCGGACCCTTCTGTCTACTATTCCCTTGCCCTCACGGACAAAAGCGTGGATTTTCTGATCGAACGCGAATTGCGGCAGCGCCTTCCCAACCTTTTGCTTTTGCAGGGCCTGTCGCCCGTGCCGGCGGGCGGCGTGCAGCTGACGCCGCAGGAGCTTGCCTCGCTTTCGCCCATGGGCCTTCTGCGCCAATACATGGAAAGCGAAGGCCTGCCGCCGCCGGATGAGGAGCAGACAGCCTGGTTCCTGGCCGCCCTGGAGGAAGGAGAAAAGACCGATGCGCCCGCTTGAGCTTGAAATCGAGGCCTTCGGGCCGTATCTCGACCGCCAGGCGATCGACTTTCGCCCCCTGACCGGCCTTTACCTCATCTGCGGCGAAACGGGCTCCGGCAAGACCATGCTGCTGGACGCCATCTGCTTTGCCCTGTACGGCAAAAGCTCCGGCGGCGGGCGCGACCATCTGGAGCTTTTGCGCTGCCAGCGCGCGCCGGACGATGTGCCCACGCGGCTGCGCCTGCGCTTTATGCACAAGGGGAAGGAGTATGTATTTTCCCGCGAGCTCACCGTGCGCCGCAAACGGAACGGCTCCGTGGAATACCGCATCGTCCACGGCGCCCTGGCCCGACAGGCGGACGGCAGCTTCCTTCCCCTGCTTGCCAACCCCACGGAAGGCCGCGTGAACGAAGCCGCCCGGCAGCTCCTGGGGCTGGACCTTGAGCAGTTTTTGCGCGTGGTGCTGCTGCCGCAGGGCAAGTTCGAGCGCTTTTTGGTGGCCCGCTCCAGCGAGAAGGAGGCCATTTTGCAGTCCCTGTTCGACGTGGGCCCCTACGCCGCCCTGGCGGAACGCCTTTTGCAGATGGCAAAAAAAGAGGGCGAACGGGTCGATTCCCTGCAAAAAGAGGAAAACGAGCTGCTTTCCCGCCACGGCGCCGCGGACACGGACGAACTGTGCGCGCTTAAAAATGCCGCAGCGCAGACGCAGGCCGCGGGCCGCGCCCAGCTGGAAGCTCTGACGCAACAAGAGCGCGGGGCGCGCGAGGCCCTTGCGCAGGCCAGGACCCTTGCAGACAGCTTTGCAAGGCAAGCCCAGGCGCGGGGGGAGCTTTCCGCCCTGCTGGAGCAGCAGAGCGATGTTTTGCGGCAAAAGGAAAGGCTCGGCCTGGCCCTGCGGGCGGATAAGGCCCAGCCCGCGCTGGAGGCCGCGCTATCGCTGCGCCGGAGAACAGAGGACAACGCCCTGGCCCGGACGGCGGCCAAACAGGCATTTACCGCGGCCGCACAGGCCGATGCCGATGCGCAGGAGGCCCTGCGCGCGCACCGGCAGGCGGAGGGCGAGCAGCGCCTGCGCCAGCAGGACCTGGCCAGGCTCCAATCCCTGCGGCCGGATTATGCGAACCTGAACGATGCGCAAAAGGCGCAGACAGCAGTCAAGGCCGCCTATGCCGCCTTGCAGGCAGCGCAGGAACGGGCTGCGCAGGCGAGCGAACAGGCCGCCCTGGCGCTTTCACAGGCGCGTAAAGAGCGCGACCGGCTGCAGGCGCGCTACCTTGCCCCCTTTGAGGATCTGCGTGCCCGCAAGGAGCAATCACAAAGCTATGCCGCGGCGCTGAAGGCCTACGACGAGGCCCTGCGGCTAGCCCACTCCCGTGGAGAAACGTTGCTGGCCGCGCAGGCCGCGCGCGATCGGGCGCAGGCAGTTTTGCTGGCCTGCCGCGAGGAGGCCCGCACCCAGCTCGACCTGTATTTGTCCAACGCCGCCGGCGCGCTGGCCGGCCAACTGCAATCGGGCCAGGCCTGCCCCGTGTGCGGCAGCCGCGAGCACCCCTGCCCCCACGCCGCGGCGGGCAGGAACAACCAGGCCGCCCTGCGCCAGGCACAGGCGCGGCAAAAGGAGGCCGAGGCGGAGGACGCCCGGCAGGCGGAGCTTTTGAGCGCCGCCCGCCTGCAAAGCGAACAGGCCGGCCGCGAGCTGGAAAGCGCAAAGGCCGCGCTCGCCGCCCTGCCGGCGCTCACGGATATGCAGCAGCAGGAGGCCCTTGCCGCCTTTGAGGAGGCGGTCCAGGCGCAGGCTGCCTACCGTACCCTGTGCGATGAGCGCCTGCCGCAATTGGAGCAGGCCCAGGCCGAGGCCCAACAGGCCGAGCGCGAGGCAGGCGCGCAGGCGCAGACGGCGCAGAGCGAGCTGGCGCGCGTAAAGGAAGCCCTGCGCCTGATCGAAAAGCGCCTGGACCCTGCGATCGGCGACCTTTCCGCCCTGGATGCGGAGATCAAGGCGCTGGAAGAGGCCGCCGAACAGTACCGCCAGGAGGATTTACGCCTGCAAAACCAGCTTGTAGAGGCCAGTTCCGCCGCCAGGGCTGCCGAGCGGGAGCTAAAGCGCCTGCAGGAGGAAGAAGCCGCGCTCATTTCCGAACGCAAAACGGCGGAAGACGCCTTGGCCGAGGCCCTTGCCGCCTGCGGCTTTGCGGACGAAGAAGCCCTGCGCGCGGCGATCCTGCCGACGGCGCAGCGCAGCGAGCTGCAGGAT
>JBNRMU010000133.1:0-9416 GCA_050309765.1 Christensenellales bacterium | reverse complement strand
ATATATTCGCCCAACACGCCCAGCAAAACGCCCAGCGCGGCGGAAATCAGCAGCGTGAGGGCCGGATTCTTGCGCGGCTGGCTCAGCTTTAGCTGTACTGTGTTGACGCCGCGGTCATAGCTGTAATGCGGCGTGAGCCCGATGCCGCTGAGCAGGGAATTTGCCCAGGCGCCGAGGTCGTTTTCGGCAATGGTGAGGGGATCAAAGCTTTCACCCCTCAGCGATAGGGTGATCGTAGGGCGAAACCAGCGCGTCGCCAGCTCCAGATGAACGGCCGTTTCGCCGCTAAAATGGTCCAGCCACCTGAGCAGGGCCTCCTCCATGGAAAGGCGGATGCGCAGCACGTTTGCGCGCTCCAACTTATAGGAATACAGAAACCCCTCGATGCGGGCGGCGATCAAATCGACGGACTGTGCGTTGAGCGGATAGGCGGCGCTGAAGTTTTCGCGTTTCATGAAAGCTGTCGGTGACTCCTTACAAAGCAAATACGGCGCAATGCGTGTCGGCCGTACCGGTAGGCATTTTACCTGTCCTAACTATAAAAGTATACTATATGTTCAGACGTTAGAAAAGTGTAATTCTGATCGGTTTCGGGCAAATTTCAAAAAGCCGTGCTTCAGACGCCGAATGAAACGGCGCTTCGCCGTGCAATCGGTCGGCAGGCAGATGCTTATGGCTCATAAACACAAGGAGCCCTCTTATTAAAGAAGGCTCCGCGATTTTGAATCCGCTCCGAGCGTTTACTGCATGAGCATCGTTTCGCAGTTGTCGATATGGCTGTGGTCATTGAAGGTCTGCAGTTGTGCAACCAGCCCTTCGCCCGGCTTGGCGTTGAAGTTGAACACGGATATGCCCGCGTAGGTGTATTCATATCCGGCAAACATCGCCAGCAGGGGAATATTCAAAAGATGCGAAAACAGGCAGCTTCCCGAACCATGGTGCGCAAAAAGCGCGATCGTCTCGTCGTTCTCGCGGATGCAGGTATAGCCGTTTCCGTTGCGCTTATAACCCTTTTCCAGCAGCAGGCTGTCGATACCCTCGCTGATACGTGCATAGCAGTACTGCAGGGTGCTGTTCGTCCAGCACTCCATGCGGCTGTAATCGGCGGTCAAAAGATCGACGCCCTGCTTTGTCAGCTCATGGCTCACCAGCCAGGGATGGTAGATCTGAGGGTTTTGTTTGCTTTCCTCCGTCTCCCGTATAGGCCGCCAGTTCACCTCGTGCATATATTCCAGGATGCAAAGCGGCAGGCCCAGCTTTTCCGCGGTGGGCATGGCCGTCTGCAAGGCCCGGCCGAAGGGCGAGCAGTAGATCTGCGTGATCGGTTCCAGGGCAAGCCTTTCGGCAGCGCATTTGGCCTGTTCCCATCCCAGGGGGGTCAGGCTGTCCGTCCTGTAATCGGGGTGGCCATGTCGAACGAATATGAGCCGCATTGTACAGATATCCTTTCGTTTTGTATATTTTAGCTCTACAGGCAAACAAGGGGCTGTTGAATCATTCGCTCTGCGTACCGAGCAGGCCGAGCTCGTCCGCGTGCTCCTTCATGCCCGCGATGCAGATTTCGGCTGCCTCCTGCACGCTCATGCCAAGCATCTCGCAGCCCCTAAGGATCAACTCGCGGTCGCATTTGGCGGCGAATCGCTTATCCTTGAACTTCTTCATAAAGCTCTTGATCTCAAGGTCTTGGATGCCGTTGGGCCGCATCCTGGCGCAGGCCTGGACGATGCCGGTGAGCTCATCCACAGTGAACAGGCTTTTTTCCAAATAGGTTTCGGGCTTTACATCGGTGCAGATGCCGTAGCCGTGGCTTAGGATCGCCCGCACGTCTTCTGCCGACACGCCGGCGTCAAGCAGCGGCTGCTCGGTGTGCAGGAGATGCTCTTCGGGATATTTCTCATAATCATAATCGTGCAGCATGCCCACAGCCTGCCAGTGTTCCTCGTTTTCGCCAAAATGGCGCGCCATCGCGCCCATCGCATAGCAGACGTTTTTCGCGTGAAGCAGCAGATGCTCCTGCGTGTTCATCGTTTCGTTCAGCTCAGTTGCCCGCGCAAGCGTCAACATTGTCACATCTCTCCCTTAGTATTTTTATGCGATTGCCGTTTTACAAAGCCGTTTTTTGCTTATAGTATCGCTTAGAACAGACCGGTTGCTCTAGGTTTAACCAAGCGCCGATCGTCCTTTTCCTCCGGACGTGTATAAACCTACCATCCATTTTATTGAATTATCGGAAATAAATCAACTGCATTTCGTTTTCTTTTGACATGCAGACAACCGTCCCTGGGCCGCGTCTTCCCTTTTAGCGACAAAAAGGATGTTTTTTGACGCAAATCCGCGAAAAAAGAAAAGGCAAAGCGGATACTGTGCCTTGCCTTTGTGCTTTTTTCATCTTAGCAAGTATCTGTTTTTAGGCAGAACCAATCCAATCAAATGAACAGTCTTTCGTAAATACAAGCGCTATGTGTTAGCTCTTACCATTCTTCTCCCGGGTAGCGCATGCCCCAGGCCTTTCGCACCTGCGTCATGATGCGCATCACATCCCGCGATTCCTGCAGATGCAGCACGGAAGGGTCGCCGCTGCTCACGGCAGCTTCCATATCTTCCAGCTCATAGCGCAGCGCATCGGCCGTGTCCCCCACCTCGATCTGTCTGCGCGCTCCGGTTTCGGCATCCACAAAGACAGCCTTATCCGCGCGCGGGAATTCCAGTATCTCGATGTAGCCCTTTTCGCAGCTGATCATGGCCCGCTTGGGCTGCTTGGAGTGCATGCTCAGGGCGACGGTAGCAAGCTGACCGCAGGTGTTTTGCAGCAGCATGGTGGCGATCTCGTCCGAGCCGGTCGGCGAAGGCCGCCATTGGCTTAAGACATCGCCGGGTGCTTCGTCCATAAAGCTGCGCACGATGGAAAGCGCATATACGCCGATATCCAGCATGGCCCCGCCGGCCAGGTCCATGTTGAAAAATCGGTTGCTCATGTCGTATTCCTTGAAGCTGCCAAAGTTCATGGTGATGACCTGAACCCTGCCAAGCTCGCCGCTTGAGACGATCTGCCAAAGCTTTTTGTACAGGGGCATGTGCCAGATGGTCATCGCTTCGCCAATCATCAGATTCTTTTTCGCCGCCAAAGCCACCATCTCTTCCAGCTCGCGGCTGTTGAGGGTGATAGATTTTTCCACAAAGATGTGCTTTCCGGAAAGCAGCGCCTTCTTCATGAAGGGATAATGTGTGTTGTGCGGCGTTGTAATGTAGATGATGTCCACATTGGGATCGTCAAACATCTCGTCGATGGTGTCGTACACCTTTTCCACCCGGTACTTTTCGGCAAAAGCCACCGCCTTTTCGTGCGTGCGGTTGGCGACGGCATACAGCCTGCGCCCCATCTTCTGCAGGGCCTGCGCCATCTCGTTGGCGATCACGCCGCAGCCGAGCACCGCCCAGTTCAAAACTTTCTGTTCCACGCCCGTTCTCCTTTCGCTTGGTTGCAAATCAGTCTTTCTCTTATGCGCCGGATACCGGCGGCAAAAAAGATTCAGTCATTCTTTCGCCAAACCATTTTATTGACAATATTCGTGTAGCTTTGGATGATCTTTACCACCTTGTCGGACACGTTTTCATCCATGTAGCAAGGCACCGGAACCGCGCCGCCGCCCGATTCGTTTTTTGCCATATCTACGGCAATGTGTACCGCCTGAAGCAGGCCCGCCGCATCGATGCCGGCAAGGACAAAGCAGCCCTTTTCCATCGCTTCCGGCCGTTCGGTGGAAGTACGGATAGAAACCGCCGGGAACGGGCAGCCGAGCGATGCATAAAAGCTGCTCTCCTCCGGCAGCGTGCCGCTGTCCGAAACCACGCAATAGGCGTGCATCTGCAAACAATTGTAGTCATGAAACCCGAGCGGCTCTTCCAGATGCACGCGGGGATCAAGCGTAAAACCGGAGTTTTCCAAACGCTTCCTGCTGCGCGGGTGGCAGGCGTACAGAATCGGCAGATCGTATGTGTCCGCCAGGCGGTTGACGGCCGTAAACAGGCTTAAAAAGTTCTTTTCATCGTCGATATTTTCCTCGCGGTGCGCCGAAAGCAGTATGTACTTTTTCCTTTCGAGGCCGAGGCGATCAAGGATGTCGGAGGTTTTGATCTTGTCAAGGTTTTTCCGCAAAACCTCCGCCATGGGGCTGCCGATCACGAACGTGCGCTCCTTGGGCAGGCCGCATTCGGCCAGATACTGGCGCGCCTGCTCGGAATAAGCAAGGTTCACGTCGGAGATGATGTCCACGATGCGGCGGTTCGTCTCCTCCGGCAGGCATTCGTCCTTGCAGCGGTTGCCGGCCTCCATATGGAAGATGGGGATATGCAGGCGCTTGGCGCCGATCGCGCAAAGGCAGGAATTGGTATCGCCCAGCACCAGCAGCGCATCCGGCCGCAGCCGCGCCATGAGCGCATAACTTCCGGCGATGATGTTGCCAATTGTCTGGCCAAGATCCTCCCCTGCGGCGTCGAGATATACTTCCGGCGCGTCCATTTGCAGATCGCGGAAGAAAACGCCGCTGAGGCCATAGTCATAATTCTGGCCGGTGTGCACTAGGATCATATCGAAATATCTGCGGCACTTTTTGATCACAGCTGACAGCCGGATGATCTCTGGCCTTGTGCCCACGACGATCATCAGCTTCAGTTTGCCGTTGTTTTTCCATTCAGCCATTTCTCTTTTTCTCATCCTTCACGACGGGTTCAAAGAAGGTGTCCGGGTGGGACGGGTCAAACACCTCGTTTGCCCACATGAGCGTCACCAGGTTTTCGCTCTTTGACAGGTTGATGAGGCTGTGCGTGTAGCCTGGCAGCATGTGCACGGCCCGCAATTCTTCGCCGCTGACTTCAAACTCGATCACATCCTCCGTGCCGATCTTCCGCTCTTGAATCAGGCCGCGGCCGGATACCACGATGAACAGCTCCCATTTGCCGTTGTGCCAGTGCTGGCCCCGGGCTGCGCCCGGCGCCGTGATGTTCACGCTGAACTGGCCATGATCCGCGGTTTTAAGTATTTCCGCAAAGCCGCCGCGTGCGTCGCGATTCTGCTTCAGATCAAAGGCGATCTTTTCCTTTGGCAGATAAGAAAGATACATGGAGTAAAGCTTTTTCTCCAGGCTTTCTGGCGCGAGCGCGGGCATAAACAGGGTCTTTGGCTGCTCCTGAAAGGCGTGCAGAAGCTCTGCGATCCTGCCCAGCGTCGCCTTTTGCGTGACCGGCGCCGCACAGTATTTGCCGTCCCTGCACCACCTGGGCGTAAGGCCGTCGTAGCTTATTCCGTTGATACTCTCCCCCGCTCCTGGATACGTGCAGCGATGCGGACGGCCCTCCAGCGCGTCCAGCAGCTCTTCGAGCAGGTCGTCTATAAACAATAGCTCCAATTCGATCTCCGGGTCGCTCAGCACGATCGGCAGATCGTTTGCAATGTTGTGGCAGAAGGTGGCGACCGCCGAGTTGTAGTTGGGCCGTATCCACTTGCCGGCAAGATTAGGAAAGCGATACACATACACGGGCGCGCCGGTTCTTGCGGCATAATCAAAAAGCAAGTCCTCGGCCGCCTTCTTGCTCTTTCCGTATTCGCTTGCGGCGAATCTGCCGACAAGCGCCGCCTGGATAGAGCCTGCAAACAGCACCGGCGCTTTATTGCCGTATTTTTCCAAGGTGCTCAGCAGCGTTGCGGTAAAGCCGCAGTTGACGGTCATGAATTCCTTGGGTTCCTCCGGCCGACTGACGCCGGCAAGATGGAACACGAAATCGCATGCTCGGCAGTATTTCTCCAGCTCCTCAGGCGTGCTGTTTTTGTCAAAGGTATAGATTTCCTCGATGTGCAGGCCTGGCCGCGTCGCGTTTCTTCCGTCCTGCAGGGCGCGCAGGTTTTCTATGAGGTTCTTGCCGACAAAACCCGCCGCTCCGGTCACCAGCACTTTCATACGCGCATCCGCCCTTTCCGAGACAGAAGGATTGGAGAAATCTTCCACAACAGTATATTACCCCACCCCGCCGTCCGCTTCAAGCCGCAGATAGCACAAAACAACGCCGATGCTTAAAATACGCCCGACAAAAAGGCAAAAAACTAATCTTTCTGCGTTTGCAGCCGTGAAAAAACCGTCGCCGCGGCGCTTAAACACAGCTGGAAAACCCGCATAAAAACACCGTCTTCTCAAATACTAGCCAATGGAACGAAACGTTATGTAAGGAGGCTGGCATTTTTGAAAGCAACAGGAATCGTGCGGCGCATCGACGAGCTCGGACGCGTTGTCGTGCCAAAGGAGATACGCCGCACACTGCGTATTCGGGAGGGTGACCCGCTGGAAATATTCACGGATCGCGACGGCGAGATCATCTTGAAGAAATACTCCCCCATCGGTGAATTGTCGGCATTTGCCAAGGAATATACGGAATCGTTGTACCGAGCGCTCGGCCATATCGCGCTCATCAGCGATAAGGATCAGGTGGTTTCCTTTGCGGGCGCGCCCCGCAAGGAGATGCAGGACAGGCCCATTGCCGCGGACCTGGAGCAGGTAATCCTCAGCCGACAGACCTACGTATACAACGCCGGTACAGGCCGGGTCTGCGGCATACTGGCCGGCGAAGAAGAGCCCGGCTACACATCCCAGGTCATCTGCCCGATCCTAGTCGGCGGCGAAAGCGTGGGTGCGGTCGTGCTGCTCAGCCGCGAAAAAGACAAACGCATGGGCGAAACCGAAATCAAGGTCGCGGAAACCGCTGCAGGCTTCATCGGCGGACAGATGGAGCCCTGACCTGTTCCAAATAACGAATGCCCGGCAGGCGCAGTTGTTCTGCAAGTGCCGGGCATTCTTCCTGCGTGCTCCGCCGCGTTGTTCCGAGCGCCCGTTTGGGCGCACTTTTTTTGTTTTTGATGGTTGCGCATCCCTTTTCAAAATGGTATCATTTACATAGAATTGTTTTTTTCGTCAATTGGAGGCAAAAATGGCAGCCCGTAAAGATAAATTGCTCGACCACCTGGTCGATTTGCAGCTTCGTCCCATAACCACCGAATGGAACCAGATCCGCTATTGGAGCGCGCTGGATGACCCCGATGAAGAAAAATGGGACAATATCGTCCACAGCACGGCCGTGGAAAGAAAATATAGCGAGAGCGAGTATGAAAGCGACGTCTTTGCAGACGATACTAAAGAGCCGAGCGGGTTCAAACGCCGCTTCACCATCCCGCCGCTGTGGATGTATGCCGGCATTTTCGTGCTGCTGGTGGTGCTTGGGATCTCGGCGTTCTTTATCTGGGAAAAGCTCTCTTCTTCCAAGAGCGACAACGCCGGCAAGTACGCGCCGGTAGAAGCATACATGGTCACGCTTGGCAACCGCGAGATCGGCATCGTCGCCCAGAGCGACCGTTCCGGCGTGGAGGCCTATATGCAGGCGCTGACGCAGCAGGCCATGCTGCAGGCAGGCACGGACGTGGTGCCCGAGCAGTCCATCCGCTTTGAGCCCATCCTGGTCGACGCCGTGTATGTGCCCAATGTGGACGACGTAAACGCCGTCATCGCACGTCATACCGTGTTCATGCCGATCGGCCCCGCCCCTTCCACCGAAACGACGAGCGCGGAGCCCTCCACCGAAGAAACAACGACCGAGGAAGCCTCTACCGAGGAAACCGGCGAAACCGAAACGGAAACCGAAGGCTGATTCGGATTCCTTCTAACCAAATCATATCCGACAGAAAAGTCCTGTTTAGCATTTGGCTAAACAGGGCTTTTATATTCCTGCAGGCGTTTTAGCAGCGCGATGGATTTTTCCTCCGTGCAAAACAGCTCCAGGCCCACAGGCGCGGCGGTCTTGCTCTGCTCAATTGCGGCAAAAACCTTTGTATAGTCGTAGTTTTCAAATATCTTTTCGTCCCTGTCCGGATAGCCCGCTACATGGAAGTGGCCGATCAAATCGATGTTATCTGTGATGCGGCGAACCACGTCCTCCCCCATGTGCAGTTGATGATAGATGTCAAACAGCAGGCGCACCTTGGGCGAAGCAACCTCGCGGATGATGTCAAAGCCCTCGTTGGAATCGGTCAGGTAGTAGCCCTTGTGATCCTTCACGTCGTTGAGGGGCTCCACCAGCAGGGTGATATCCGCCGCCTCCAACAGGGGCGCCATCTTGCGCAGGCCCTGCACGATTGCGTCATGCTGCATGCTGCGCGGCGCGGACGTGCTGCTGCCCACTTGGGTGATGAGCGCTGGGCAGTTAAGCAGCTGCGCCCTTTGGATGGCGATCGTCAACGCGTCCTTGTATTCGTCCCGCCGCGCCGCATCGTTGAGCACGAAGAAATCCGGACAAAAAGCTGTCAGTTTGGCCCCCGTTTCGCGGAGGGCCTGCCGGATCTCCTCGATCTTATCTTCCCGCAGGCTCCACAGCTCAAAGCTGTTATAGCCCAGCTCCTTCATGGCCAAAAGCGCCTCCCGCAGAGGTTTTTTGCCAAACAAACAGGAGATGTTGACGCTGAAGAGCATGGAATCTTCCTCCTTTGCACAAAGCGCAGGCCGCGCTTATTCTTCTTTTCTCCATAGGTAGACGGCCATCGCGTAGTTTCCCAGTGCCAATAGGCCCAGCAGCGCCGCCGGAAGCCATAGCTTGCGCAGAAAAAGCTGCAAAAGCATTGACAAAGTCCACAAAACGCCCATCAGGAGCCAGTAAATCGGGGAACTGTTGCCTTTAAGCATTTTTCTCCTTGCATCGCTGTGTCAAAGTGGGACTATTCTTTTGCCTTCGGCAGGACAAATGCGCCCTGCCCTTTTTCGTTTGCGCAAAAAAAGGCGTTGTATTCACAGCCGGGTGCAGGGGTCGTCTCCCCCACACCGCAGCGCAGCAAATGCGTGTATATGTACCGTCCCGCCAGCGGCCAAGGCTGACGAAAGCGCTTTTATCCTTCACGACTATACATCCATCGCGTATTTCGCAAACGCTTTCTGTGTTCAAAAGCTGCGGCGCATCCTGCACATGCAGCGCGGCTTTTTGACCGTACAGCCGCTGCCGCACGGTCAAAAGGGATATATAGCTGCTGTCTGCGGACGCAAAACGCCGGCCCGTCTGTGCCGCGGCCAGGGCCGTGGTGCCAGAGCCAGCAAAACCATCCAGCACCAGATCGCCCGGTCTGGAGGCGCAAAGCAGTATGCGCCGCAGCAGCCGCAGGGGTTTTTGCGTGGGATAGCCGCTGCGCTCCGGGTCGCGCTGCTGCAAATGGGCAATGTCCGTCCATACGTCGCTGGGCGCTACGCTTTCGTCCTCATAATAACGGTATTCTTTTCCGCCGCTGACGATGCTGCGGTAGGCGCGGCCGCCCGCGTCCAATTGCCGCTTCATGTGGTTGCGGCGCTGGGCGTTTGTCGAGACGGGGTCTGCCTGCGGATCGAAGTAACTGT
>JBNRMU010000132.1:0-7367 GCA_050309765.1 Christensenellales bacterium | reverse complement strand
GATCACTACCACCCGATCCCCCTGGAGGATCTGTACCAGAACATCTACGCCTTCCCGATGTTGGTAAATGTGGGCAACAAGGCCTGGGCCCTGTACGCCGAGGCGGCAGTCTTCGGCGATTACGGCGGCAGCAATCTGCAGTCCACGCCGGAAAACCCCGGGCTGCTTTGCGTGCGCAAGGCCGTGGACAAGCTGGACGATATCAAAAGCCCCCTGCCGATGAAGACCCCCTGGCGCGCGGTGGTCGTGGGCGATCTGGATGCGATCGCCAACACCAACCTGCTGGAAAACCTGAACCCGCCTTCCATCGTGGAGGATCCCTCCTTCATCAAACCCGGCGTGTGCGCCTGGAGCTGGATGAGCGAGCACAGCTCCCCCCGCGACCCGCAGAGGATGCGCGATTACGTCGATTTTGCCGCCGAGATGGGCTGGCCCTATTCTGTGGTGGACGGCGGCTGGCCGGGACATATCGATATTCCGGAGCTGAACAAGTATGCCGCGGAGAGGAACGTCAAGCTTTGGGTGTGGTCGCATAGCCAGGAAATGCGCGACCCCGCCGTGGCCGAGGAAAAGATGAAGCTTTGGAGCAGCTGGGGCGTGGTGGGCATCAAGATCGACTTCTTCGAATCTGACGGCCAGGAGCGCGTAGCCCAGTACGGCATGCTGGCGGAATTGGCCGCCAAGTATCGCCTGATGCTCAACTTCCACGGCTGCATGAAGCCCTCCGGCACCAGCCGCGTGTGGCCGCACGTGCTCTCCTATGAGGCCGTGCAGGGCGGGGAATACCTGGCCAACTTCTCCACCTTTACCCCCGGCGGCCCCAACGCCGCGCACAACTGCACGCTGCCCTTCACCCGCAACGTGATGGGCCCCATGGACTACACGCCCGTGTGCTACGAGAGCTACATCACCGGCACTACGGACGCGCACCAGACCGCGCTGCCGATCGTCTTCACCAGCTATATAGCCCACTGCGGCGAGGGCAAGGAGAAGGTCGAAAAGAACCCCTGCGCGCCTTTCCTCAAGAAGCTGCACACCAGCTGGGACGAGAGCCGCCTGCTGGAGGGCTACCCCGCCAACTACGTGACCATGGCGCGCAGAAGCGGAAATGACTGGTTCATCGGCGGTATCTGCGCGCGCAGACCGCGCAATAGCAGCATCTGCCTGGACTTCCTCGGCGAGGGCGAGTACGAGGCAGAGTTGTACGCGGACGACATTTCCGACATGCGGCCCACGGACGTGGCCGTCGGCGCCATGGGCCCGATGACCCCCGAGATCGTTAAAAAGCTGGAGGCCATGCCTTCGCGCCCCTGCCAGCACCAGCACGACGTGCACCTGGTCAAGGTGGAAAAGCTCTGCCTGAAAAAGGGCCAGACGCTCACCATCCCCGAGAGCGCGAATGGCGGCTTTGCCCTGTACCTGACGCCGAAAAAGTAAAGATAACGCATAGAAAAACGGGCCGAAAGGAACGCCTTCCTTTCGGCCCGTTTATTTTGTTTATGCGCCTTTTTTGAGAATGAACTCCGCTGAGAACCGATACAGGCAGTAAACAAGCCACAGCACCCAGGTAAGCTCCCATCGCTGTGTAAGGAAGCTTACAAACAGGTAAAGCGCGGCCACTGTTATGGCGAGGATCCAGTTGAAAAGCTTCTGCCGGCGTTTCTTCTGTGCGACGGAAAGATCCACTACCTGCGTCAGCAGAGGATCGGTGGCCTGCGCGTCCCGCTCGCCGGACAAAAGCGCGGTGATGGAAACGTCCAGCGTCTGCGAAAGCGGTTCCAGTAAGGAAATGTCCGGAAAGCCCTTGCCGTTTTCCCATTTGGAAACCGCCGCACCCGTCACGCCAAGCCTTGCCGCAAGCTCTTTTTGCGTCAAACCCTTTTCTCCGCGCAAATTGGCGATCAGTCGACCCGTTTTTTCACTGTCCATAGGGAACCTCCCTCGCTGTCT
This sequence comes from Christensenellales bacterium, assembly GCA_050309765.1. Classification (GTDB taxonomy): domain Bacteria; phylum Bacillota; class Clostridia; order Christensenellales; family UBA1750; genus CALWRM01. Next base: position 5,417 of record JBNRMU010000132.1, on the reverse strand, counting down.
TTCCTTCACTATACAGCTTTGGGACGGGAAGCGCAATCGACGCTGCGTTGAATGGGCTGAATGCGGCGAAAAGTGCAGCTTAAGTCCAGGTAGCTTTTAGCGTGCGCAGCACGATCTGCGCAAGGGTGCCCCGCGCCGCGCTGCGATAGCGCCGTTCCTCGTCCGACAGCGCGCGGCCCTCCAACAGGGAGCGGCCGTGGACAGGGTTGTCCGACACCTGCAGGATGGCCGCGGCGGCAACGCCGTTTTGCGTGCAGGCGGCAAACAGGGCGGCGCTTTCCATGTCCAGGCAGTTGCATTTAAGGGAGCGGATCTCGTCTAAATAGCGGGCCTGGCCCGCGATGCTGTCCATACAGAAGAGCCGACCCGCATGCAGGCGCACGCCCGCGCCCGGCGCGATCTGTGAGGCTGCGCCTGTTAATGCCGCATAGGCTGCCGCGTTTGGACGCTGCGGCTGGGCAAAAGTGTAATCGTTTAGCGTTTTGCCCAGATAGCGGCTCGCGCCGGTACCATCCAGGCATTCATAGGGGAGAACAAGGTCGCCGATGGCAAATTCAGGTGCCAGCGTGCCTACGGAGCTGACAAAAAGCAGTCGCTTGCAGCCGGCTTTGGACAAAAGCAGCGCCGCGTCCAGAACCATGGGCGCGCCAAAGCCGCAGATGACATACAAAAAGCTTACGCCCTCATAGCTGACACGCCAGATTCGGTATCCATGCAGGGGAGAGGCGGCGACCAACATTTGCAGGCTTTCCTCGGGAAACAACCTTTCTGGCGGCCAGCCTGGGGAAAGCACCACATCGGGGCAGGCTTGTTCCGGCAAGAGCCCAAGGGTGTTTTTAAGAGCGTTCGCTGTCATGCGACTATCTCCCGTTAGTCTGTGTTAGCCGTTTTCGTGCTCCACCAGCAGGTGGGCGGTTTCGCGCACCTTGGGCCACAGCTCCTTATAGCGCTCCATATAAAAGCGGTATTTTCCGTGCGCGGCCGCATCGGGCAGGTAGGTCTGGCCCCGGCGGATCATGGCATCTGCGGCGGAGGCGTAGTCTGGATATACGCCGGAAGCGACCGCAGCGATCAGCGCGTCGCCCAGGGGCGGGCAGCTTTGCGCCAGCTCAACGGTGGTGATGGGCAGGCCGATCACGTCGGCGTGCAATTGCAGCCAGAAGGGGGATTGGCAGATGCCGCCGCAGGCGAGAATCTCATCGATCTTAAGCCCCGCCTGCTGCATTGCCTGCACGCAATGGCAGGCGCCAAAGGCCACGCCCTCGTAGATGGCGCGCGCCAGGCAACCCGCGTCCGTGCCGAGGGAAAGCCCCATAAACAATCCTCGCGCCTTGGAATCGGCGTAAGGGGCGCGGTTGCCCTGGAAGTAGTCCAGCATCAGCACACCGCCGGCGCCAAGCGGCGCAGCGGCCGCCTTTTCCGTGATCAGGTCGTAGATGTTTAGACTCCGCACGGCGGCTTCCTTTTCCCAGTCGGCGGGCAGCAGGGTGTTTTTGAACCAGGTGAGAATCGCACCGGAGGCGGTCTGTCCGCCCTCGGCCAGGCCCAGCCCCGGTAGCAGGCAGTCGGGATAGGTGCCGTTGACCCCGTCCACGTGGAAGGGGGTTTCCGTCAGCCCCAGCAGTACCGTGGATGTGCCGCCGATGAGGGAGAGCAGCCCAGGCCGCACACAGCCGGTGCCGAGCATGCCGGCGTTGCAGTCGGCGGTGCCCGCATAGACCGGAAGGCCTTCGCAAAGGCCGAAGCGTTTTGCCGCCTCTTTGGTGACGCAGCCCACTTTTTGACCCAGTGAAAGCTGTTTTTTCGGCAGTTTTTCCGCAACATCAGAAATGCCTGCCGCCTCGTACAGCGCCAGGGGCAGCCCGCCCAGGGCGCCGTCGTAATTCCAGCGGAAGGCGGCGATGGAAGTGCCGAGCGACAGCTGCCCCGTGAGCACGTAATTGAGCCAGTCCTCGAACTCGAAGATGGTCTCGGTGGCGGCCCAGTTGTCCGGCTCGTGGGATTTGTACCACATGCATTTGGGGATCATCGTGTCGGCGCGGAAGGCGGGCTTGTACACCTGCATCGCGGGATGCGCCTTACGCAGCCCGTCCAGGCGGGCGGCCTCCGCAGTCGCGCGCACGTCCATCCAAAGCAGCGGGCGGCGCACCGGCTGTCCCTGCGCATCCAGGAACACCAACGTGTTTGTGGTGGCGTCGCACACCGCCGCCGTGAGCTCGTCCGGACGGATGCCCGCCGCATGAAGACAGGCCGGCACAGCCAGGCGCAGCGCCTGCGTCCATTCGGCCGTGTCCTGTTCTGCCCAGCCGTTACGTGGATAATAGGTGCGGTAGGCGCCCTCCCCGCTGCCGAGGAGACGGCCGTTTTGATCGAAAACGGAGGCGCGGACGCTACCGGTCCCAGCGTCGATACCAAGAAAATATGCGCTCATTTCAGTTCCTTTTCAAAATCGACGATGCGCTGCACCTTGTCGCGGGAACGACTATTGGGGTCAAAGGTGCAGGACAGATATTCCTTCACCATGACCTTGGCAAGCTCGATGCCGACCACCTGCGCGCCCATGGTGATGACGTTGGCGTGGTTGGAGAGCTCGGCCCGCTGCGCCTGATACACGTCGTGGATGCAGGCGGCGTAGGCGCCGGGCACCTTGTTGGCGGCAATGGACATGCCGATGCCGGTGCCGCACAGAAGGATGGCGCGGTCGAATTCGCCGGCCGCGGCTGCCTTGGCGCAGCGGAAAGCGACGTTGGCATAGATCGGATCGTCGGAACCGTAGTCCTCTACCTCATGGCCGAGACCTTTGACATAGTCGATCAGCTGCTTTTTGAATCCGCCCGCATTGGGGTCGCTTCCGAAAACGATCTTCATGGGTATGCTCCTTTCAGCCTGCGTAAAACTCGTCCGTGAGCTTGTCTGCGAGTTCCTCAAGACGGCCCTTATCCTTGGCAAATTTTAAAATGGAATAGCGGGGACGTACGGTCCAGCCGTTCAAAAGGCTTTCCCTGAAAAGCTCCCTGGAGATGCCGATTTGTTTCGGCGACGCGGGCGCACCACCCCTGGAAAGCAGCGCGGCGATTTCTTGGGCGGGCGGGCAAAGCTTTGCGGTGCCATCCGGCAGGATATCGCGCAGTTCTTCGAAGAAACGGGCGATCACAACCGTTGCCGCACCCACCTGAATGCCGTGGTGGATGGGGTTTAATCCGCGCTCGATGTAGTTCATCTCCCAGTAGTGCGAGAGCATATGCTCCGCGCCGGAGGCCGGCCGCGAGATGTTGACCAGTGCCATGGCAACGCCCGTCATGGTCAGCGCCTCCAGCAGGGCGCCCAGTGCCTCCGGGTCGCGCTGCGGCAGGCCGGACGCCTTGGCAAAGCATTTTTCAAGGGCCTTTTCCACCAGCTTTACGCAGGTGTCGCAGCGGTAATCGCCGTTCTCCTTAACGGCAAGGTCCCAATCGGCGATGGCGGTGATCTTGCCCACTACATCGCCAAAGCCGGCCTGGATCATGTCCTGCGGCGCAGTCTTTAAGATGTCGGTGTCGCCGATGAGGCCGTAGGTCAGGTGCGCCTGGGGCGAATATTTGTAGCCGTGCGAAAAGATCGGTGCGCCGTCGGAAACATAGCCGTCCATGGACGGCGCGGTGGCGACGATGATAAAGGGCAGGCCCGTGCGCGAGGTGACGAACTTGACCGAATCGTTGAGCACGCCGGAGCCCACCGCGATCATCAGCCGGCAGTCCAGGTCCTGTTCCTGCAAGATGCGGCCCAGCGTTTTTTCATCCGGGATGAGGATATCGTCCCCGGTTTCAAATAGAAGCTCTTTGACCTTTTGAAAGCCGTTTTCCCGCAGGATGCGCACGGCCTGTTCTCCAGCCACGCGGTAGGTGTTGCTGTCAAAAACGATCAGTATCTTTTCGTCTTTAAACGGCGCGGCCATCTTTGCCAAATCCTGGATGGCGCCCTTGCGGATGGAAATATCGTGGACCGGAAAACTGTGGCGGCGGCCGCAGGAGCAGTCGAACTCCAGACCGGGCATCTGCTCGATGGGCATGTTGAGTATCGTATCCATCAAAACGCTCCTTTCCTTCTGTAACACCCAAAATGATAGGCGTTTTGGACCTGCAAGTCAAGGTGGGGGAGTGGGTTTGCCGCCAAGAAGCTCTTTTGAAAGCGATGGGAAAGAAACCATACCTGATTGCTTGACAAACCGGCATGTTATTATACTATATAATGTTAGATGCTTTTTCAACGCTTTATTGAACTTGGTTCGATACGTCACATGCATGTAAACAAGAAAAGACAGAAGCATTAAAAACAATGCGAACAAAAACCGTCAAATCACACAAAGGAGGGAAACAATGGTGGAGGAAAGCAGAAAAACGGCGCTCGTGACCGGCGCGGACAGGGGATTCGGCCTGTTCATCGTCCGCGGGCTGGCACAGAGAGGCTGGCGTGTGTTTGCCGGCCGCGTACTCAGGGAGTACGACCATCTGGACAAGCTGGCCGAGGAGTACCCGCAGGTGCACCCCATCTGGCTGGATGTTTCCAAGGTGGAGGACATCGAAAAAGCCAGGGAGAAGATCGAACGGGTTTCCGGCAGATTGGACCTGCTGGTCAGCAACGCCGCGCGCATGGGCGGAACCGCGCCGTCCACTCTGGGCGGGGAAGAGCCTATCGATTTTACGGCGCTGGAGGAAAGCTTTATGATCAATTCCATGGCCGGTATCCTGCTGGTGGACCGCCTGCTGCCGCTCCTGGAAAAGGGCGAGATGAAGCGGCTGCACTTTACCTCCAGCGAGATCTCCAGCCTGCGCCTGATGACCCGCACGGGCAGCGTGCGCTACGCGATGACCAAGACGGCGCTGAACCTTGGCGTGCGCATGCTGTTCAACGATCTGCGACCCAGGGGTTATACCTTCCGTCTTTACCAGCCCGGCGGCATGAACCAGGTGCTGCCGGACGGTTCCTATAAGAGGAAGACCAAGGCGGTGGATCCTGCCGAATCTGCGGCGAGCGCCGTTGCGCAGATGCTTGCGGACCGCATCGACGAAGACAGGCTGGCCCTGGTCGATTACCACGGGCGCGAGCTGTCGTTCTAGGAGGGATACTGATGAGCAAGGTTTACATATCTTCTGTGGAAAGCGCCTTTGCCAAAGAACTGGCAGCGTTGTTTGAAAAAGAGGGTTATGCGGTCGTTACGCAGCCTGAAGCGGGCATCGAGTACTATATCGATGTGACCGATGCACAGGTCCCCGGTGACGACAAAAGAGTGGGCGAGGGGATCGACGCGGCTGCAGCCGTCATGGCCTATCGTAAAAACGTCTGCGAACCGTTGGATCGCCTGAGCCACGCGCTGCCCGATATGGTGGGCAAAAAGCGCATCTGCTTTTTGAACGACGCAAGGTCTTCCATCAATTACA
>JBNRMU010000131.1:0-22326 GCA_050309765.1 Christensenellales bacterium | reverse complement strand
TCCACGCTCTGCGCGGGCGCGCCTTGCGCATCCAGCACGGTGTAGCGCAGCACATAGGCGTCGTTGCTGCCCAGGAACGTGCAGCTGTGCACGGCAAGATCCACCACTTCCATGCCCTGCTCGGCGTAGCCCTGCTGGGCAGCGGCCGCCGAGGCGTAGGCCGAATCCTTGATGTGGTAGCGTCCCTCCGGGGACTTGCGGATGTAAAGGGCCGCACGGGAGTTTTCCCTTGCTTCGCCCACGGCCACGGTACCGGGCAGGGTGGGCGTCAGGCAAAGGCCCTGCTCGCTTTCCTCTGCGATCAGACCGCTGCCGGTCTTAAGCGCAAGCTCCAGGGCGGGGTATTCCTGCTCCTCTGTCAGCGCCAAGTCTGTATCGACGTAGGAAAAGGGACTGACGTCCTCTTCCAAAGGCGCATAGTCCGAAAGACGCAGCGCACCCGTTTGCGCGTCCTTTTCCAGGGTGACGAGCGCGCGCCAGCTTTCATCGGCCTGCTCGGCCAAAAGGTCCAGCTGCACGCTGTCCTCCTGCGGCCCCTGAAGCGCCGTGAGCAGCGTAAGGTCCAGCGCCTGCGCATCCTTTGGGGCGTCCAGCAGCCAGCCGTCGTTTTTCTCGTCGTAGTCCAGGCCTTTGGCCGCCGCTTCCGCGTCCAGGGAAAAGCTTTCCGCCCAGGCGCTTAAAAGCTCGCGGGAAAGGAAGAGACGGCCATCCTTGATCGTGGAAAGGCTGTCCGGGAAATAGGAACAGACAAGGGGCAGAACGGATTGGAACAGCTGCACCCGATCGGCCGCATCCTCCGGCAGTGCCTCGCCCACAAGGCCCTTTTGCGCGCCCTGCAAAACAAGGCTCAGCGCGGGCAGGGCGTCCTGCACGCCTGAGAGCTCCTCGCCCAGCAGCCCGCGCGCAACGTCGTCCGCCTCCGCCTCGACCGCGAGGTCTAACGCAGAGCTCGACTCCAGCGGAAAGAGCTTTAACACGATGCTGTCCTGCGCCAGGGCGGCGATGGATCCGCTCTGGGCGCGCTGCAGCAGCTCCGCAGGCAAAAAGGAGGAGACCTGTGCCGGCGCGGCGCAGCCGCACAAAAGCGTCAGGCACAGCAGTAGGGAGATGAGTGCTTTCATGCTGCCTCCAACGCGCTTAATGCCGAAGGGCTCCGTTCGATCCCCAGGCGTCCAGCTCGATCATGTTGATATACATGCGATTCTGCGGCACGCCGAGCTTTTCTTCCAGCAGCTCGCTGATGGCCTTGACAAAGGCCTGCTTGTTCTCCTCCGGGGAGGGCTTGAACATGCGCACCTCCAGGAACAGGCAGGGCTTGTCGTCGCCCAGCTCGATAAAGCAGCTGTCCTCGATGTGCATCATGGTGTTCTGGCGGGTCTTGCCGGGCAGCAGGGGCATCAGGGGACCGATGCTCTCGCACAGCGCGTGCTTTTCCTGCGCGGTGAGGGGATTTTGTACGCTTAGATGCAGATACGGCATGGTACGAACCTCCTTGATATGTATCTTTTAGAGGGCACAAGCACCCTTAAGGGGCAGTGGTCAATGCGGCGCGGAGGGCTTTTTCCAGGGCGGCGGCCTCGGAAAAGCTATCCTCGGGGCACAGCAGCGTGGAGATCAGGTCCTTATCCTCCAGCTGCAAAAGGGAAAGGCGGCAGATCAGCGGCTTTTCGTCCTCCCCGGAAAGGGAAAACTCCAGGGAAGAACCGATGCCTTCCGCCGTCAGATTCGCGGCGGGCGCATCGCTGTTCCCCGTGAGCAAGACATAGCCCGCCTCCAGCAGGGCCTGCGCGCTCTCCTGCGGGGTATAGCCCGCTTCCAGCTGGGCGTTTTTGGCTTCTGTCACGTCCTCGTAGCGGATCAGGCAGTCGCGGGCCTTGGCACCCACGAAGCTGTCACCCTCGATCGCCTCCATCTCTGCGGGGCAGGAGAGCGACAGGCCGCCCGCCTGCACGATCTGGTCAAAGGGCTGATCGATCAGGGCCACCGCCGCCGGCGCGAACACGCCCAGGCGGAAGAGCACAAAGGCGATGCATGCGCACAAAAGCAATGCAGCGGGAAGCAGATAAAGCCAGATGCGGCGCTTTGGCTGCGGGGGCTGCGCCTGCGTATCCGCAGCCGGCGCGCTTTGTGCGTCGGCTTCAGCGACCGGCGGCGCGTCCTTTGTCTCCGCTGGAGAAGGCGCGTCTTTTTCCGCCGCTGTATCGGCTGCCGCCGGCGTTTTCGGCAAAGCCGTATCCGCGGGCGCTTCTGCCTCAGCGGGTGGCGCTGCGTCCGGCACAGCGGGCGTTATTTGCTGCCCTTCTTTTTCTTCTGTAGCGGGCCTATTCTGCGTATTTTGAAGCGGCTGCTTCTGGCTGTTCTTTTTCTTTTTGTGTTTGCTGCGGCTCATGGAAAACCCCCTGAACAGATGCGCGGGCAAGGCCGCGCTCAAAGCCTAGAATAGCAGATATGCATCCAAAACACAAGGGCGATCGTGCCCTTTACAAAAGACCCTGCAGCAGGCTCACCTGGCTGGTTTCCGGCAGGCCCTTGAGCGCGCCGGCGGAGCGCAGGGCCTCGATCACGGCGGAGGAAACGCGGCTGCGCCGCTGCAAATCCTCCACGGAAAGGAAGGCTGGCCCTTCGCTGCGCGCCTGGGCGAGCGATTCCGCAGCCGCGTCGCCCACACCCGGCAGGCGGTTGAACGGCGGGCGGATCTTGCCGTCCTCGATCAAAAACTCGTTGTGGCTGGACCTGTACAGGTCCAATGGCAAAAATTCCAGGCCGCGCGCCCGCATCTCGTACACGATCTCAAGCAGGGTATAGATGCGCTCGTCGCGCGCCGTTGCCTCGCCTTTGTCCATTTTGTCGATGGCCTTCATGCGCAGCAGCAGCTGTTCCGGCTCTTCCAGCATGATGGAGGCGTCGAACTCGTCTGCGCGCACGGTGAAATAGCTGGTGTAGTATTCGATGGGGCGGTATACCTTGTACCAGGCAACGCGCAGGGCCATGGTCACATAGGCGGCGGCGTGCGCCTTGGGGAACATGTACTCGATTTTGTTGCAGGAATCGATGTAGGCCTGGGGCACGTGCACGGCCTCCATGGCCGCCTGCATTTCCGGGTTCAGCTTTCTGCCCTTGCGCACGGCCTCCATGGTGGTGAAGGCCATCTTGGGCTCCACGCCCATGCGGATCAGATAGTTCATGATATCGTCGCGCGTGCAGAAGCATTCCCGCAGGGTGGCCACGCCGTTTCTGATCATGTCCTGGGCGTTGTTCAGCCACACGTTGGTTCCGTGCGAAAGACCGGAGATGCGGATCAATTCGCCCATGGTGGAGGGCTTGGTATCCATGAGCATCTGGCGCACGAACTTGGTGCCGAACTCCGGTATGCCCAAGGTGCCCGTGGTGCAGCCCATGAGCTGATCGGGCGTGACGCCCAGAGCTTCAGGGCTTTGGAAAAGGCTCATTACTTTAGGATCGTTGAGCGGCAGCCCCTTGGCGGGGATGCCGGTGAGCCTTTCCAGCATGTTGAGCATGGTGGGATCGTCGTGGCCGAGGATATCGAGCTTGACCAGTATATCGTGCAGGGAGCCGAAATCGAAGTGCGTGGTGACGATGTCCGAATCCTTATCGTCCGCAGGGTGCTGCACCGGCGAAAACTGGTACACGGAGTATTCCTTTGGCACGATGACCATGCCGCCCGGGTGCTGGCCCGTGGTGCGCTTGACGCCCGTACAGCCTTTGACCAGGCGGTCTATCTCCATATTGGTGGCGTGCTTTTCCGTATCGGCGAGGTATTTTTTTACGTAACCGTAGGCCGTCTTTTCCGCCAGGGTGCCGATAGTGCCGGCCTTGAACACGTTCTCTTCGCCGAAAAGGGTCTTTACGTAGTTGTGGGCCACGGGCTGGTACACGCCGGAAAAGTTGAGGTCGATATCCGGCACCTTGTCGCCGTTAAAGCCGAGGAACACCTCAAAGGGGATGTCGTAGCCCGTGCGGGTGAGCTCCTCGCCGCAGACCGGGCACTTCCTTGGCGGCAGGTCGATGCCGCAGGGGTATTTATCCGTATCCACCTCGAAATCGGAAAATTTGCACTTGGGGCATACGTAATGCGGCGGCAGGGCGTTGACCTCGGTGATGGAGCACATGTTGGCAACGAACGACGAGCCGACCGAGCCGCGCGAGCCTACCAGATACCCGTCCTCGTTGGATTTTTTGATGAGCAGGTGCGCGCTTAAATACAGCGTGGCAAAGCCGTTGCCGATGATGGAGTGGAGCTCCTTATCCAGACGCTTGCGCACGATGTCCGGCAGGGGATCGCCGTAGATGCGGGCGGCGTTTTCCTCCGCCATGGAGCGGATGCGCTCGGCGGCGTCGGGCAGGGAAGGCTGGAAGGTCTCCTCGCCCTTGGGGTGCTTGGGGAACATGGTGATGTTTTCCACCAGGGCGGCGATCTTTTTCGGGTTGTCGATCACGACCTCGCGGGCCCGCTCGCCAAGATAGCTGAATTCCTCCAGCATCTCGTCCGTGGTGCGGAAATACAGCGGCGCCTGGCGGGAGGCGTCCTCAAAACCGATGCCATGCATGAGGATCTCGCGGAAAATGGCGTCCTGCGGGTCCATGAAGTGCACGTCGCAGGTGGCACAGACGGGCTTTTTCAGCTTGTCGGCCAGGGCAAGGATGCGGCGGTTGTAGTCCCGCAGGGCCTCTTCGTCCTGTGCGTCGCCGGTGCGCAGCATAAAGGCGTTGTTGCCGATGGGCTGGATCTCCAGATAGTCGTAGAAGGAGGCGATTTTCAGCAGCTCCTGCTCGCTTTTGCCCTCCACCATGGCGCGGAACAGCTCGCCCGCCTCGCAGGCGGAGCCGAGGATCAGCCCCTCGCGGTATTTGGAAAGCTCGCTTTTGAGCACGTTCGGCCGCCGGTCAAAGTGCTTTAAATGGGCGTTGGAAACCAAACGGTAAAGGTTTTGCATGCCCGTCTGGTTCCTGGCCAGCACCACGATGTGGTACGAGGTTTTGGACGCCACCACCGAGGAGCCCAGGCGCTCGTTGAGCTCGCGCAGGGTGGAAACGCCGCGTTCCTTTGCCATCTCCAGCAGCTTATCCAGCATAAAGGCCGTGGCCCTGGTATCGAACAGGGCACGGTGGTGTTTGTCCAGCGCAACGCCCAGCTGCTTGCAGACGCGGTCCAGCTTGTGGCTTTTCATTTCCGGAAGCAGCGCGCGGGACATGGCCAGGGTATCCAATACGCGTTCGGGCAGCTCCACGCCGTTTTCGCGCGCGGCAATGCGCAGAAAGCCCAGGTCGAACGCGGCGTTGTGGGCGCAGCCCACGTGGCCCTTGGCAAAGTCCGCCAGACGGCAGATGACCTCTTTTAGTTTGGGCGCACCCTCCACCATGTCGTCGCGGATACCGTGTATCTTGATGGAATCGGGCGGGATGCGCATCTCGGGGTCCACAAAGGTGGAAAACTCGTCCAGCACCTTGCCGTTTTCGATCTTGACGGCGGCAAGCTCGATGATGCGGTCGCGGCCCATCTTAAGCCCCGTGGTCTCGATATCCAGCACCACGTAGGGCTGGGATAAGGGCGTGTCGTCCGCGCCCTGCACGATGGCGCCGCTGTCGTCGATGAGGTAGCCCTCCATGCCCGGGATGAGCTTGATGCTCTTGCCCGCCTTTTTGAGGGATTTGAGCGTGTCGAACGCCTCGGGAAAGGCCTGCACCACGCCGTGGTCCGTGATGGCGATGGCCTCGTGTCCCCAGTAGGCCGCGCGCTTGATCAGCGCAGAGGCGTCGGTCACGCCGTCCATGTTGCTCATCTTGGTGTGCAGGTGCAGCTCCACGCGCTTTTCCTGCGCGTCGTCGCGGCGCACCTCATAGGGGAGGAGCATGAGATCGTCCGCGTACAGAACCAGGTCGCGGGAAAACTTGGAATAGGTGCAGTTGCCGCGCACACGCACGCAAACACCCTCGCGCAGGACGGAAAGCTTATCCGCCTGCTCGGGCTTTAAAAAGGCGTTGACCTCCACAGAGCCGGTGTAGTCCGTCACGCCGAAGCTCAACAGCAGGCTGGCCCCGCCGCGGATCAGCTTTTGCTCCGGCGGGGTTAAGACAAAGCCCTCGATGCACACGCGGCCGGACTGCTCGTCCATCTCGCCCAGGGAAAGCATCTGCGAGGAATGAAAGCTGTGGCCAAAGAGCACCTGCGGCCCCTGGGGCTTTTCCTCCTTCTTTTGTGCGGAAACGGTCTTTACGGCGTCCGCTTCGTCCAGGCGGGCGCGCTCCTTTAAAAAGTCCTCCAGCTGCTGGGCCGTCTGCTGCGAATCCAGGCGTACGTTCACTTCCTGAAGGAACAGCTCGCGCACCAGCGTGCGCAATATCTCATCCACCTTTTTGGAGAGCAAAAGCTCCAGCCCCATGTCGCTGGTAACGGACAAGGTCAGCGTGTTGTCCAAAAAAGCATAGTGCCCGCCCATAAGGTAGGGCAGGCAGCCGGGGCTGCGCTCGGAAAGGCTCTGGCGCAGTATGTCGGAGAAGCGCTCCGGCTCGCGGGTGAATTCGTCAAACAGCGCCGGATAGGCAAACTGCACCCGCGTTTCGCAGCCGGTATCGGAAAGCAGCAGGCGGATGGCGCGGGTCAGCGCGCCGCGCTGCGCCGAAGAAAGCAGGCGCGAGGCCGTAAAGCGCGCCACGAACATATGGCTCTTTTTAAGATAAAACAGCTTATCGAATTCGATGGCGTCCACGGGCAGCTCGCTGTTTTGCTGCATCAGGGCCTGACGCCAGGCGTCGATTTTTTGCTGCATGATATTTGCTCCTTATAAATAAAACCGGGTTTAGTTGCGGGCAGGGTTTTCCTTCATCTGGCGGATTTCCCGCACCAGCTCGTCCACCAGCGTTTCTGCGGGTACGCGGCGCAAAAGGCGGCCTTTTTTAAACAACACGCCCTCCCGTCCGCCGCCGGAGATGCCAAGGTCTGCGTCGCGGGCCTCGCCAGGGCCGTTGACCACGCAGCCCATCACCGCCACGGTGTAGGGCAGGGGCTCGTCGCCGAGCCTTTGCTCGATCTCGCGCACGATGGCGGCAACGTCCAGCGTGCAGCGGCCGCAGGTGGGGCAGGAAACGATGTTCAGCCTGTCGCGCCTAAGCCCCAGCGCGCGCAGGATGGCAAGCCCGGCCTCAGGCTCGGGCAGGGGGCTGCCGGAAAGGGATACGCGCAGGGTATCGCCGATGCCGTCCAGCAGCAGCGCGCCGATGCCGATGGCGGACTTGACGTTGCCCATGCCCTGGCCGCCGGCCTCGGTCACGCCCAGGTGCTGGGGATAGGAGCACTGCCTTGCAAACAGGCGGCAGGCCTCCACGGTCATGGCCACATCGGAGGATTTTAAGGACACCACGATATCGGAAAAGCCCTCCTGCTCCAGCAGCCGCACATGGCGCAGGCCCGCGTCCACCATGGCGCGCGGGCAGCGGCCGAAGCGTTCCAGCAGATCGTGGGGAAGGGAGCCGGAATTGACGCCAATGCGGATGGGCGTTTTGTGCCGCTTGGCGCAGTCCACCACGCGGGATACGTCTGCGCGGCGCTCGATGTTGCCGGGGTTTAGGCGCAGCTTGTGCACGCCGTTTTCCATGGCGCCGATGGCAAGATCGGCGTTGAAATGGATATCCGCCACCAGCGGCACCGGGCTTTGATCCACCAGCGTTTTCATGGCCTTTACGCAGCGCTCGTCGTAAACGGATACGCGCACGATGTCCGCACCGCGTGCGGCAAGCTCACGGATCTGGGCAAGGGTCGCGTCGGCGTCGCCGGTGTCCGTGTTGCACATGGACTGCACGGAGATGGGGCTCCCTCCGCCGATGGGGACGTTTTTGACGTAAACGGCGCGCGTCTGCACCCGGTTGTCTTTAAGCCTTGCCATGCGAACCTCCTTTTCCGCCGCCTGTCAGGCGCCAAGACCGAACAGGCGCGCGATGTCCCGACCCGTGATCACCAGGATCAGGGCCAGCAACACGAACAGCGCCGCGGTGTTTAAAATGGCCTCCGCCCGCCTTGGCAGGTGCTTGCCGGTAACGGTCTCCACCAGCAAAAGGACGATGCGCCCGCCGTCCAGCGCGGGCAGGGGCAAAAGGTTCATAAGCCCCAGGTTCAGGCTGATGAGCAGGATCAGGCGCAGGGTGTTGTCAAGCCCCGTCAAAAAGGACTCGGCAAAGCTCTGCTGGGCGATGTCCGTCACCATGGAGACCACGCCCACGGGGCCGGCAACCTCGCCAAGGCCTTCGCCGTGGAAGAACAGCCTGCCCAGCATGCGCAGCATCTCGCGCACCATCTGCACGCAGAAGCTCAGCGCCGCGCCGAGGGATTGGAACAGGCCCAGCCGCACCCGCTCATAGCCGAAGGATACGCCCATGAGATAGCGCCCGTCCGCCTGGGAATATTGCTTGCCCACGGTGACGGAAACGGTCTGCCCATCCCTGTCCAGCGTGAGATTTACGTCGTTTTCCCCTGTGGTGGCAAGGTAGTCGGAAAGGGCGTAGATATCGCCCGTTTGCCCGTCGGCGCTCAGCAGCTTATCGCCGGGCAGTATGCCGGCCGCCTGCGCCGGCGTGCCGTCCGTTACCTGCACAATCTTGTTGGATAAATACTGCTCGCCGATGCAGCTTAGGATGATCACCGCCACCAGCACGCCCAGCACGAAATTCATCAGCGGGCCGGAAAAGGTCATGATCAGCCGCTTCCAGGCGGGGGCGGCGTTGAAGGCGCTGTTTTCGTCCTCCTCGCTGTCAAAGGCGCAGTAGCCGCCGAAGGGGATCGCCCTGAGCGAATACTGCGTGCCGTTTTTCTCGCGGCCGTAGAGCTTTGGTCCCATGCCGACGGAAAACTCCACCACATGGATGCCCAGCCGCCGCGCCGCGAAGTAGTGGCCGAACTCGTGCACGACCACGCAGACGCCGAGGATCAGGATACCGAGGATAACGTATAAGATGGTTTGCATGCATGCTCCTTTTTCGGGATCAAAGGGAAAGCCCGGTTGTTTTCAGCACAAAGGCGCGCGCCTGTGCGTCCGCCTCCAGCACGGATGAAAGGCTCAATTCCTTGCCGTACACGGCCTGCATTGCCTGTTCGCACAATGTCGGGATGGACAAAAAGGGCAGCTTGCCGGCAAGGAACAGGGCAACGCAGACTTCGTTCGCGCCGCTTAAGGCCGCCGGAGCCGTTCCGCCCAGGCGCAGGGCCTTGTGCCCCAGCGCCGCGGCGGGGAAGGCGTCTTCGTCCGGTTGCTCAAAGCGCAGGGCGGAAATCTCGCTCAAGTCGAGACGCTTGCCCGGCAGGGGCAGGCGCTTGGGGTAGCTCATGGCGTAAGCGATGGGCAGGCGCATATCCGGCACGCCCAGCTGCGCGAGCAGCGCGCCGTCGTCAAATTCCACCGCCGAATGGACGATGGACTCCGGGTGCACCAGCACGCGGATCTTTTCCGGCGGCAGGGAGAACAGGTGCGCGGCCTCGATGACCTCCAAAGCCTTGTTCATCATGCTGGCCGAATCCACGGTGATCTTGCTTCCCATGGACCAGTTGGGATGGCGCAGGGCCTGCGCCGGGGTTACGGAAGAAAGCCTTTCGCGCGTCCAGCCGCGGAAGGGCCCTCCCGACGCCGTTAAAACGATGGAAGAGGGCGCGTTGTTTCCCCGCGCCTGCAGGCATTGGAAGATAGCCGAATGCTCGGAATCCACGGGCAGCAGCGGCGTCTGCGTCTGCCTGGCAAGGTTCATCACCATTTCGCCGCCGGCCACCAGCGTCTCCTTGTTGGCAAGGTAGACGGGAATGCGCCTTTCCAGCAGGCGCAAAACCAGCCGCAGGCCCACGACGCCCACCACGGCCACCAGCGCCGCGTCGAAGCCATCCAGCTCCGCCGCCTCCAGCAGCGCGTCCTCGCCGGACAAAAAGCGTATGCCCTTGGGCGGCGCATAGCCCTCCGGCGGACAGGAAAGCACGGCCGTATCCGGCAAAAAGCGCCCGATCTGCTCGTCCAGCAGGGGCGCATTGCTGCCTGCCGCCAGCAGGCCGGCCCGGAAGGAATCCGGGAAGGAAGAAATCACGTCCAGGGCCTGCCGTCCGATGGAGCCCGTGGAACCGAAGATAGCGATGCGTTTTGTCATGGCGTTATCTATATCCTTCGATCAGAGTAAAAAGAACAGGGAATACACGCAAAAGGCGATGGCGTTGAACAGTATGCCGTCGATGCGGTCCAGCAGACCGCCGTGGCCCGGGAACAGGGTGCCGTAGTCCTTGATGGAACAAAAGCGCTTGATGTAGGAGGCCACGATGTCGCCCACCTGGGTGGCGATGCCGCCGATGACGCCCAGGGCCAGAAAGTGCCAGATATCCACACCACCGCCCTGCCAAAGATGGATCAGGTATACGATGGCGGCTGCCAGCAGCGCGCCCACAAAGCCGCCCACCGCGCCTTCGACCGTTTTGTTGGGGCTGACCTTGGGCATCAGCTTGCGCTGGCCCAGGAGCTTGCCGGCAAACAGGGCGAACACATCGCACAAAACGGAGGACAGCAGCATCAGCCACAGCAGCATGCGCCAGTGCGGCGCGGGGCTGGCCGTGAGCATGGCAAAGGCGATCAAAGGATAGACTGGATAGATGTTGGGCAGCAGGGTGGCGAGCAGGTCCGTGGTGCTGGGGTCGCGCGTGAGGGCCGCAATGGCCATGCAGGCGGCCACGCCCACGAACATGGTGAGTACCAGACCCGGCTCGCCCTTCCACAAAAAGGCGGGGATATAGGCCGCCGCCGTGACGTAATGGATCCAGGCCACGGGCCGAAAGCCAGCGCTGCGCAGCACATACACAACCTCGTAGATGCCGATGAGCATCATGATGAGCAGGTTGGCAAGGATGGCATAGCGCCCCAGCAGCAACATCCCGATGGCATAGGCGGCGAGCAACACGCCAGTTATGATTCTTTTTTTCATGGCCGTGGTTTCCATTCGCACTCCGTCGATATCATAATGGGGGCAACCGTCCTTTACAGCCCGCCGAAGCGGCGGCTGCGCTGCGCATAAGACTTAAGGGCTTTTGCATACTGCTCCGGATCGAAGTCCGGCCAGTAGCAGGGAAGGGAAACGAACTCCGCGTAGGCGATCTGGTACAAAAGGAAGTTGGAGACGCGCATCTCGCCGCCCGTGCGAATCAAAAGATCCACA
The DNA here is from genome assembly GCA_050309765.1 of Christensenellales bacterium. GTDB lineage: Bacteria > Bacillota > Clostridia > Christensenellales > UBA1750 > CALWRM01. Next base: position 11,136 of record JBNRMU010000131.1, on the reverse strand, counting down.
TCCGGCAGACCGTCGGTGTACAGATGGGAGGCAAGCAGCGTCTCGTCGATGGCGTCTGCGTCTATCTCGCCCGCCTGCGCCTTTTGCGCCAGCAGGCGCGCGGCGCGGGCAAGCTCGGCGCGGCCGCCGTAGTTGAGAGCGAGGTTCAAAACAAGGCGGGTGTTGTCGCGCGTTAAGTCCACTGCCCGCTGCACAAAGCCGCGCGGCCGCTCCGGCAGGGCGGAAAGATCGCCGAGTATGCGTATGGAAACGCCCTGGCGGTGCAAAGTCTCCACCTCGCGGTAGAAAAACTCCTCGATCAGGCCCATCAGCGCGCCCACTTCTTCGGCCGGACGCGACCAGTTTTCCGTGGAAAAGGCATACAGCGTCAGGCAGGGAATGCTCCACTCAACCGTCTGCTCGATCAAAGGGCGCAGAACCAGCACGCCCTGCCTGTGGCCGAGCGAGCGGGCCAGGCCGCGCTCCTTTGCCCAGCGGCCGTTGCCGTCCATGATGATGGCGACGTGGCGGGGCATTTTCTCCTTGGGGATGGGAAGCTGTGTCAAGGCAGTTTACGTTTCCTTTCCGGGCGATACCGCCGTTTTAAAAGCTGAGACGGTCAAAAAGGCCGTCTCATTGACAATGTTTGCACGCAAAACGCGCATCTCGCCGTCCGGAAGGCGTTTGTCCTCCGGCGGCAGGCAGTAGCAGATGCGCACGTCCGTAACGCCTTGCCGGGCAAGCAGATGATGCGCATCCTCTGGCGTAAGGCCGATGAGCGCAAGCGTCATACGCTCATGAGTTCCTTTTCCTTATCGGCGGTGATGACGTCGATCTCCTTGATCATCTTGTCGGTGGCCTTCTGGATGTCGCTTTCCATTTCCTTCTGGTCGTCCTCGGTGATCAGGGAATCCTTGCGCTGTTTTTTGACCTGCTCGTTGGCGTCGCGGCGGATGGAGCGCACGGCGACCTTGGCCTCCTCAGAAAGCTTTTTGACCCGCTTGACCAAATCCTTGCGCCTTTCCTCGGTCAGTTCCGGCAGCACCAGGCGGATGATCTTGCCGTCGTTGGTGGGGTTGATGCCCAGATCGCTCTTTTGGATCGCCTTTTCGATGGGGCTGATCATGCGCGCCTCCCAGGGGGCGATGGTGATCACGCGCGCCTCGGGAATGGCGATGTTGGCTACCTGGTTGAGCGGGGTCTCGGTGCCGTAATAATCCACGGTGATGCGATCCAGCAGCTGCGGGGTCGCGCGGCCGGCGCGCAGGGAGCCCAACTCGCGCTTATATACGGCGATGGTCTTGGACATCTTGTCGTTCATGGTGGACAGGATATCTTCTGTCATGGAAAGGGCCTCCTTTATAAATGGTGATGTTTGTAGGAAAAGGGTCCGCCGTGAGCGGGCGGATAGCTTCACCTATTATTCTATATAATTTCCCGCGCCTGTACAAGTCTAAAATGCGCATCGCAGGGCTGCGGGCGCCATTTTATGCCCGATACCCAAAGTCAAACGCTGATCACGTTCAGGGGCGAGGGATCGTGGCTGCGCTTTTTGCCGATCATAAAGCTTCCAAGGAAGAACAGTATGGCAAACAATATCATGCAGGCGCCCATCAGGTAATAGCTGCGCACGCCCACCAGGTCCAGCAGCCAGCCGCTGACAAGGCTTCCCGTGATGCTGGCCAGGGCGCCCACCGCGCCGTTGACGGTTTGGGCCGTGGCCTTGAGCTCGCTTGGCGCAAGCAGATAGATATAGTTGGCGCCGCAGCCCAGCATCAGCCCGCCGGCCACGCCGTTTAACGCCTGCAGTAGGAACAGCGCTGCGCTGCCGCTCAGCAGGGCGTAGAAGAAAAACTCCACCATGTACATAAAGGAGGCCAGCAGCATGATCCTGGGCAGGGACAGCCGCCTGCGCAAGGATGCCACCAGCAGCAGCACCGGCACCTGCATCATGGCCCTAAGTCCCACCACCGAACCGAACAGGCCCACGGGGACGCGCATCTCCTCCATTAAAAAGGGCAGGAAGGTATAGCTGGCGGTGACTCCCATGTTCAGGAGAACGATAAAAAACAGATAGCTGACGAAGTAATAGTTCTTGAACAACCTTCCGATCTGCATGTCGCGCAGGGAGAGCTTTTTGCTTCCGGCGGCGGCAACGTCCGGCGCCGCAAAACAGAGCAGAAGCAGGGGCAGGGTGAAGGCGGCCAGCACATAAAAGCTGGCGTTGACGCCGATGACGGGCACCAACGCGCCCAGGGCCACGTTCATAATGGCGTAACCGATGGCCCCCCACAGACGGATGGCGCCGTACTGCAGCTTTTCGCGGTTGGCGCTTTGCACCATCCAGCTGTCCACCAGGGCGCCGGAGGGCTGGTTGAAGAAGGACGCCAGGGCGATCATGACAAGGCCCAGGTTCACGCCCAGCACCGTGGTGCGGAAGGCGGGCGGGATCAGCGCCCAGCAGACGGCAAGCAGCCCCATCACCAGCAAAAACACCCTGCGCACCGAGCGCAGGCGGTCGGACACCACACCCCACACGGGCGAGGCAACGATGGCGACGGCGGAACACAGGGCGTTCACCAGGCCGATTTTGGAAGCGTTCAACCCCTGGCTTTGCAGGAACAGCGTCAAAAAGCTGGTGCACGCCCAGGTGAAGCGGTAGGTGAACTCGATGCTGGACAAGCGCCAGTAGCTGCCGGGAATGGCCTTGATTTTTGCGCCGATGGTTTGCATGAAAGGCAAAGCCCCCTTCTGTGTTTTTTCTTGCGGTCGGCCGCGCGATTTATGCAGAGAGCGTGTCCAGCGGCGAGGGCTCGCTGCGCAGACGCTTGCCAAGGTACAGGCTGCCGAAGAAGAACAGAGCGGAGACCAGGATCATACCCGCGGCCAGCAGATAGTACTGCCGCACGCCCAGCGCGTCCAGCAAGTATCCGCCCAGCAGGCTGCCCAGGATGGAGGCCAGGGCGTTGACGGAGCCGTTCAGGGTCTGGGCCGTGGCCTTCAGATCGTCCGGCGCCAGCCTGTACACGTAGTTGGAGGCGCTGCCGATCTTAAGCCCCATGGCCATGCCGTGCACGGTCTGCATGAGGAACAGCAGCCACATGCCGGAGATGAAATGATAACTGAAGCACTCGACCAGGTACAGAAGCGACGCGCCGAGCAATATCTTGGGCAGGGAGATGCGCTTGCGCAGGCGCGCCATGAGCAGCAAAAAGGGGATTTCCAGCAGCGCGCGGTAGCCGGTGACCGCGCCGAAAAGATCGACGGACACCTGCGTCTCCTTCATCAGGTAGGGCAAAAAGGTGAGAACCGTGCTAACGGGGATCTGCTGCAAAAACGTGAACACCAGATAGGTGACGAAGTAGTAATTCCTGAACAAGCGGCCCACGTGCATCTCGCGCAGGGAAAGGGGCTTTCTGGCCGCAGCGTCGTCGGGCGTTACAAAGCAGAGGATGAACAGCGGGATCGCCCACAGCCCCAAGGCATAAAAGGTGGAGTCCACGCCGATCCTTGGCAGCAGCGCGCCCAGGGACACGGTCATCACCGCGTAGCCGATGGAGCCCCAGATGCGCACCGCGCCGTAATTGAGGCGGCGGCGGTTGGCGCTTTGCACCACCCAGCTGTCGATGAGCGAATTGGTGGGCTGGGTGAAGAACGAGGCAAGGGGGATGACGATAAAGCCGAGGTTCAGCCCCAGCAGGGCAACGCCGAAGGACGGCGGGATCAGCGACCAGAGAAGCCCGCCCATGGCCACCAGCACCAAAAAGGCCTTGCGCACCGAACGCAGCTTATCCGACACCACGCCCCAGACGGGCGCGGCGAGGATGGCCATGGTGGAGCAGATGGCGGAGATCAGCCCCACCTGCGAGGCGCTCATGCCCCGGCCCTGCAAAAAGACCGTTAAGTAGGCGTTGGCGGCAAAGGTGAAGCGATACAGGAACTCAAGGCCGGAATAGCGGTAATAGTCCACATTGACGGAAATGTGTTTTTTGTTTGCCTGCGACATGGAAGGTGAAACACTTTCTTTCTGTTTGGTTTCTGTTCGGGTAAAAAGGCGATAGGATGGTAAACCTTGTGCTTGCACACAGGCGCATAGAAATCGGGCCGGGCATCCGGCAAGATGACGGGATTATTCTTTAAGCAGGCGGCAATTCAGCTCATACAAGGCGGTCTTGTTGGAATCCCATGACAGCCTTGCCAGGGCTTCGGCGTAGCTCAGCCACGCAAAGCCCGTATGTTCGCCTGAAAGCAGGATTTGTGCATTGCATTCAAAACCGAATGCGTATTCCGGAATCACGATGGTATCGGGCGGCCACGATTCCCTGTGTTTTTTGGCAATCACATTGGCTGGGATATACGCCAAAGAAGTCAGCGGTACGATGCACGCCGCTTTAACGGAAGTCTCTTCGTAAATCTCCCTTGCTGCGGCTTCCGGGGGCGTTTCGTCATCTTCGCCGCCGCCGGCCACAAACTGATACTGGTCGATATCTGAACGATGAAGAACGCAATATTGCAAATTCGACTTTAACCGATAGGGAATTGCCAGTATCTGAAACGGCGCGCGCATGGTTTTCTCCTCCGCAAGATGCGATTTTGTGCTGCTCGGTAATTTCTTGTAAGCCTTAGATTTCCGCTTGCAGGGCGGCAAAGGCGCAGCGCGCGCCGTCCGCGGCGGCGCTGAGGATGCCGCCCGCATAGCCCGCGCCCTCGCCCACGGGGTACAGACCCTTCAGGTTCAGCGCTTGCAGATCCTTGCCGCGCAGGATGCGCAGCGGCGAGGACGAGCGCGCCTCGATGCCCGTGAGTACCGCGTCCGGCAGGTCAAAGCCCTTTAACTGCCTTGCAAACTGTCCGACGCCCTCGCGCAGGGCAGGCACGACAAAGTCCGGCAGGCAGGCGCGCAGGTCCGCGGGCGCAACGCCGGGCCGATAGCTGGGCCTGACCTCGCCAAAGGCGCGGCTTTCGCGCCCGGCCAGAAAATCCTCCATGCGCATGGCGGGGGCGACGAAGTTTCCGCCGCCGGCACGGTAGGCCAGGGCCTCGTAGGTTTCCTGCAGGCGCACGCCGGCCAGCGCGTCCTGCGCGCCGAAGTCCGCAGGCTCTACGTTTACCAGCAGGGCGGAGTTGGCGTTTTCGCCGTCGCGGGCGAGCAGGCTCATGCCGTTGACGCACAGGCATTCTTCCTGCGCGCTGGCGGGGATCACCTGGCCGCCCGGGCACATGCAAAAGCTGTACACGCTGCGGCCGCTCTTCAGGTGAGTGAAAAGCTTATAGTCCGCCGCGCCCAGACCGCGCGCTCCAGCAAAGGAGCCGTACTGGGCCCGGTCGATCAGGCTTTGGGGGTGCTCCACGCGCACGCCCATGGAAAAGGGCTTTTGCTCCATCGAAAGGCCCAGACCGTGCAGCATGCGAAAGCTGTCGCGCGCACTGTGGCCGATGCAGAGCAGCAGCGTGCCGCAATCGATCTCGTAAATCCCATCCGGCCCTTCGACCCTGGCACCGCAGAGCGTGCCATCCTTGATGATCAGGCCGCACAGCCTGGTGGAAAAGCGCAGCTCCGCGCCCAGGGACAAAAGCTCCGCGCGCAGGTTTTTGAGCATCGGCAAAAGCCGGTCCGTGCCGATGTGGGGTTTGGCGTCCAGAAGTATGTCCTCCGGCGCGCCGAAGCGCACAAAGTCGCGCAGGATGCCCTCGATGTGCGGGCTCTTGGTGCCGGTGGTGAGCTTGCCGTCGGAAAAGGCGCCGGCGCCGCCCTCGCCGAAGAGCGTGTTGCTGCTTGTAAGCAGACGCCCGCCGGAAAGGAAGCGCGCAACGTCCTGCTGCCTGTCCTCTACGGGGCGGCCGCGCTCGATGAGGAGCGGCCTTGCGCCCGCGCGGGCCAGGGTCAGGGCAGCAAGCAGTCCAGCCGGTCCTGCGCCCACCACCAGGGGGCGCTGCGCTGGATGCACGGCGGATGGCAGAGCGGGCGCTTCTTTGGGCGTATAGATCGCCACGTTTTTCGCACGGCTGTTTTTGAGCACGGCCTCTTCCGCGTCCGGATCGTCCAGCGTCACCAGAACGGATACCACCAGGTGCACGTCGCGCTTGTCGCGCGCGTCCACGCTGCGGCGCTTGAGCGTTACCTCGCGCAGCACCTCGCGCGGGCAGTGCAGCTGCCTTGCGCACAGATCGCGCAGAAGGAGCTCGTCGTGCTCCAGGGGGAGCTTCAGGTTGTTGATCAAAAGCATGGGGATTCCCTTTCCGAAGGCACGGCGGGACGTGCCCGGCCGCAGAAGGAAAAACCGGCCTTTTCCGCCGCGCGGGCGGAGGCGGCGTTATTCACAGAGCAAATATAAAGAAGGGGCAGATCGCTGATTGCGCACAGCCTGCGCAAAGCGGCGCTGCCAAGGCTGCGGCCGCGAAAGGCGCGGTCGGTTTCCAATGTCACGGGGCGCAGGCCCTGCCGGGGTTCACCTGCCACCGCCCAGGAGACCACCTGCCCGTTTTGCACAAGGCCGCAGAAAAGCCCCTTGGGCGCGCGCACCAGCCCGCGCACGGGCAGGACGCCGCGATCGAAGACAAAGTCAAAATCGTCCGCATCCATCGGCGTCTGCGGGCCAAGGTACACGTGAAAATCCCGCGCCTGCTTTGCCGCATCGGCGGGCAGAAGAACATAGCCGCAGGCCTTCAGGCAGGCACAAACGCGGCGCTCCTCGTTCATCTTTTTTCCCCCTTTTGCGGGCGCAGGGCGATGCGATCCTTGCAAACATGTCAAGTATAACAATCTTTTTGGGCACTGTCCAGCGAAGGCATGGACGTGGTCGACGGCCGTTTTCGGCAAAAAAGGCCGTTTCTTTGCCGCCTGCCCCTTGCCCGAAACATGGAGTTTATGTTATTTTTTTAGTGAAATACAGGCGAACGATTTTGGTGCATAAAACATCGTAAAATGCCGGAAGGAGGGGACGCGCCTGTGCAGAAAACAGCGGCAAACGAAGTGCGCGTTTCCGTCCGTACCCTGGTGGAAACGGCCCTGCGCGCGGGCGACCTTGTCTTCGGCGGCAATACCCAGCGCCTGCTGGAGGGGGCCAGGGGCCACCGCGCCGTGCAGGCCCAGCCGGGCGCGCAGAACGAGTACGCCGTTTCGGGCCTGTATGAGAGGCAGGGCCTGCGCCTTGCCGTGCACGGCCGCATCGACAGACTGTTTCCGGGCGATATCCCCCTGATCGAGGAGATCAAGACCAGCACCCTGCCGCTGGAGAGGATCCGCGAGGACGACTATCCCCTGCACTGGGCGCAGGCAAGGGTGTATGCCTACCTGTATCTAAAGCAGCGGGGCCTGGCGTTCTGCGACGTGCGGCTTTGCTATTACGAGCTGCAGTCGGGCGACACCCTGCGCTTCACCCGCCGCGAAGGGTTTGAAGAGCTGGAAGCGTTTTTTCTGGATATCGCGCACAAGTACCTTGCCCGGCAGCGGGCGCTGCATGACCATAAGGAGCGCCTTTGCGCGGAGCTGTCCGCGCTGGCCTTTCCCTATGAAAGCTTCCGCGCCGGCCAAAGGGAGCTGGCCGCCCAGGTGTACGCCGCCATCCGCGATGGGGAGCGTCTGCTGGTACAGGCGCCCACGGGCATGGGCAAGACCATGGCCGTGCTGTTCCCCGCCCTGAAGGCCCTGGGCGAGGGCAAATGCGAGCGCCTGTTTTATTTAAGCGCGCGTGGGACGGGCAAGGCCGCGGCGCTTGACGCCGTGGCACTGCTTTCCGCACAGGAGCTGTACTGCCTGGAGCTAAGCGCAAGGGATGCGATGTGCCCGCGCGAAACGCGCGACTGTGCATCCGCCTGCCCCTATGCGATCGGCTATTACGACCGCCTGGACGCGGCGCTGGACAGCCTGTTTGCACAGCGAGGCCCCTTCACCAGCGCATTGGTCAGGGAAACGGCCCTGCAATTCGATCTTTGCCCGCATGAGTTTTCGCTGGACGCCGCCCTTTTGTGCGATCTGGTCGTCTGCGATTACAATTATGTGTTCGATCCGCGCGTGCGCCTGCAGCGCTTCTTTTCAGGCGGAGGGGGCAGCTATTGCCTTTTGCTGGACGAGGCCCACAACCTGCCCGCCCGCGCCCGCGATATGTACTCCCAGGAGCTGAATGCTGCTCCGCTGGAGGCTGTGCGCCGCGCCGTACCCCGGGGCGGGACGCGCAAAACGCCCGCCTATCTTGCCCTGCAGGGCCTGCTGGAGGCCCTGCGCGCGCCGTATGCGGATGCGCAGCCGCCCTTTGCCCTGGAAGGCCCGCCGGACGATGCGCTGTGCCGGTTGGCGGCGCAGGTGCTGGAGCACTTACAGGCCCGTGCCTACCCGGAAAAAGGCGACGCGGGGGAGCTTGCGCTCATGCTCTCCGGCTTTTTGTACGCCGCCGCCCGCTGGGACGAAAGCATGCTGCGCGTGTATGCCGGCAGCGAAAAAACGCCCAGGCTGCAGCTGTTCTGCCGGGACGCGGCGGAATACCTCAAAAAGGACCTTGCCCGCTGCCAAAGCGCGGTGCTGTTTTCGGCCACGCTTTCGCCGGCGGGGTTTTACCAAAACCTCTGCGGCCTGACGAGGGAGGACCGCTTCGTTTCCTTCCCTTCGCCCCTGCCGCCGGAAAACCTGTGCTGCCTGCATCTGCCGGTCAATACGCGTTACGCCGCCCGCGAAAAGACCCTGCCCCTGGTCGCCGACGCGGTGGCGCAGCTGGTTTTGAGCCGCGAAACGGGCAACTTCATCGCCTTTTGCCCGTCCTACGCCTATCTGAAGGCGCTGGAAGGCCCTCTGCGCGAACTGCTGCCGGATACGCAGCTGCTGGTGCAGGATCGGGAAATGGACGGGGAGGAGCGTGCGCGCTTCCTTTCCGGGCTTGCGCCTGCGCCCACGCGGCGGGTGCTGGCCCTGGCGGTGCTGGGCGGCGTGTTCGCCGAGGGCATCGACCTTGTGGGCGACAGGCTCCTCGGCGCGGCGGTGATCGGCACCGGCCTGCCGCAGCCGAGCGCGCAGACCGAGCTTTTGCGGGCCAAATATGACGAAAGCTATGCCGACGGCTTTGCCTATGCCTACGTATACCCCGGGCTGTGCCGCGTTTTGCAGGCGGCGGGGCGCGTGATCCGCACCGAGACGGACCGCGGCGCGCTGCTGCTGCTGGACGACCGCTACGCCCGCGCGCCCTATCCCGAGCTTTTGCCGCCCGATTGGCGGCTGCGCCGGGTGGGCAGCCTGGAAGCCCTTAAGAACGAGCTTTGCGCCTTCTGGCGCGAAGGATGAAAGGAGAAAGGACGACATGCAGAAGCTTCAAAGCGTGAGCTTTCAAAACGTGAAGATGACCGGCGGCTTCTGGAAAAGGTGGCAGGATACCATGGCGGAAAACACCGTGGACGCCATCTACGAGCAGTTTTGCCAGTCCGGTCGGCTGAATGCGCTCAGGCACAGCTGGCGCGAGGGCGAGGAGAACAAGCCCCACATCTTTTACGATTCCGACATGGCCAAGTGGGCGGAGGGCGCGGCCTATACCCTCAGCTACCGCAAAAACGCCGCGGTGGAAAAGCAAATCGACGAGATGGTCGACCTGATCGAAGAGGGCATGACGCGCGACGGCTACTTCAACTCCTATTACCAGACGGTGGAGCCTTCCAAACGCTGGACCAGGCGCGAGAACCACGAGCTTTACTGTGCGGGGCACCTGATCGAGGCCGCAGTCACCTATTATCAGGTGACCGGCAAAAAGCGCTTTCTGGACCTTATGTGCCGCTATGCCGACCACATAGAGCGGGTGTTCGTCAAGGACAACGGCGCCGCCTTCTTAACGCCCGGGCATGAGGAGATAGAGCTCGCCCTGGTAAGGCTGTATCGGATAACGGGCGAAAAGCGCTACTTGAGCCTTGCCAAACACTTCATCGACCGGCGCGGCCTGCAGGAGGAGCAGGGCTTTGCCTTCTTCAATTTCGATAAGCGCTATGCCCAGGACCAGGCCCCCGTGCGCGAGCAGCAAACGGCCGAGGGCCATGTGGTGCGCTGCGGGTATCTGTTTTCCGGCGCGGCGGACGTCGCCCGGGAAACGGGGGACGAAGCCCTGCTCGCCGCTGCCGAGCGCATCTATCTGAACGCCATGGAAAAGAAGATGTACATCACCGGCGGCTTTGGCAACATGAAGCACGGCGAGGCCTTTGGGCCGGACTACTTCCTGCCCAACTTCGAGGCCTATACGGAAACCTGCGCCTCGCTGGCGTTCGCCTTTCTGGCCAGACGCATCCTAAACGCCGATCCGGACAGCCGCTTTGCCGACAATCTGGAGCTGCAGCTGTATAACGGCGCGCTGGCCGGGATATCCCTGGACGGTCGCTCCTTCTTCTACGAAAACCCGCTGGAGCAAAAGCCGCAGGACCTTGCCTTTATGGCCCAAAGCGGCGCCAATCTGCGCCCCGCCTCGCGCGTGCGGCTGTTTTCCTGCTCCTGCTGCCCGCCCAACCTGCTCAGGACCATCGCCTCCGTCGGCGAGTACTTTTACAGCACGGACAAAGCATCCCGGCTGTTCGTGCACCTGTACGGCCAAAGCCGCGCGAAGATACGGCTTTGCGGGCAAACCGTGACCGTGGCGCAGCAGACCCGTTACCCCGACCAGGGCAGCGTGAAGGTCAAGCTTCTGCTGGAAAAACCGCTGGAAGCGGAGATCGCCTTCCGCCTGCCCGGCTGGTGCAAGGCGCCTTCCGTGCTTATGAACGGCCGGGGGCCCGACCGGGTGGAAAAGTGCTATGCCTATTTCAAACGCCTGTGGAAAAACGGCGATACCGTGCTTCTTTCCTTCCCCATGCCCGTGCGCCTGGTGGAGGCCGACCCGCGCGTGTATGCCGACTGCGGCCGCGTGGCCATCCTGCGCGGGCCGCTGGTCTACTGCCTGGAGGAGACGGACAACGGCAAAAACCTGAACGATATCCGCATCGCTGCGCATCCCGCGCTCAAAAGCCGCTATGTACCGGGGCTTTTGTCCGGCGTTACGCAGATCAGCTTCAAGGGCTCGCGCCGCGGCGGTGCGTTCTGCGGACTGTACCGCGACTATGAACCCGAGCGCCGGGCGGAGGAAAGCTTTACCGCCGTGCCCTATTATGCCTGGAACAACCGCGGCGAGGGCGAAATGGCGGTTTGGATCCAAAGAT
>JBNRMU010000130.1:0-8150 GCA_050309765.1 Christensenellales bacterium | reverse complement strand
GTGCGCGGGTGTAGGCGGCCTTAAAGCCCGTCTCGTGCGTACCGCCCTCGCCCGTGGGGATGGAGTTGACATAGGAAAAAACGTTCTCGTTGTAGCTGTCGGTCAATTGGATGGCGCAGGAAAAGAGCACCTCATCCCGTTTACCTTCGAGGTAAATCACGTCGCCATGCAGCGGCGTCTTCTGGTCGTTCAAATCGCGCACATACTCGCGGAAGCCGCCCTCGAAGCGGAACTGGGTCGTGCGCTCCTGTGCGGGCAGGCGCTCATCGGTAAGCTCTATGTGCACGCCCTGGTTCAGGTAGGCCAGCTCGCGCAGGCGGCGCTCCACGGTTTCGTAATGGAACTCGGTATCCTCAAACACGCGCGGGTCGGGCCAAAAGGTGATCTTGGTGCCCTTTTTGCGCGTACCGCCCACGCGCGAAAGCTCGGTTATGGGCTTGCCGGAAATGATCTTGCCCGTTTTTTTATCCTGCACGGAGGCATACTCCTGGCGGTAGATGGAGAAGTTGGAATACACCTCCACCACCAGCTTTTCGGAAAGCGCGTTGACCACCGAGGCGCCCACGCCGTGCAGTCCGCCGGAATAGGCGTAATTGCTGCCGTCGAACTTGCCGCCGGCATGCAAACGGGTGAAGACCACCTCCACGCCGGAGATGCCGAGCTTTGGGTGCGGGTCCACGGGGATGCCGCGGCCGTTGTCCTCCACGCTGGCACCGCCGTCCTTGTGCAGCGTCACCTTAACCGTGTCGCCGTAGCCGTTGGCCGCCTCGTCGATGGCATTGTCCACGATCTCCCACAAAAGGTGATGCAGACCGCGGCTGCCGGTGGTGCCGATGTACATGCCGGGCCTGAGCCTGACCGCATCCAGTCCCTCCAGCACCTGTAGGTTTTGTGCGCTGTAACTTTCCGCCATAGAGTCTCTTTCCTCCAAGTCCTGCCAATTATCATCTAAGTAGTATACCAAATAAGTACGTATTTAGCAAATCCATCTGTGTTAAAGCCTATATTTAGTGGTGAAGCGTCTCCACATTGCAGTTTTTCCAGCCGCAGGTTTGCAACACACTAAGTTTTCTGCATGGTATTTGTTTCTATCGTGTGTTAAAATGGGGTTGTAGTTGTATATGAATCCGCGTTTTGTTTATTCATGCGGACCATACGCCATATATAAACCCAATAAGGGAGGAATTCTGGCGTGAAGCTTTCTCTGGCCGGATTAAAGGACCATTCCGCCTGGGAAAAGGTCGGCTTTTCCCTGCCAAACTATGACATTGAGGCCGCCAGCCGGAAGGCAAAACAGGCGCCGCGCTGGGTACACTTTGGCATCGGCAACATCTTCCGCGTGTTCCTGGCCGGCATTGCCGACGACCTGCTCTGCGCAGGCGCGTTGGACCGAGGCATCACCTGCGTAGAGGCTTTCGATTATGAGCTGGTGGATAAGATCTACGTACCCAACGACAACCTTTCCGTCAGCGTGATCCTGCGCGGCGACGGAACGCGCGGCCTGCGCGTACTGGGCTCCATGGCCGAGGTGGTCAAGGCCGATTCCGACGACGCCTGCCAATGGACGCGCCTGAAAGAAGTCTTTGCAAGCCCCGATCTGCAGCTTGTCTCCTTCACCATCACGGAAAAGGGCTACGCGCTGACAAGGGCGGACGGCAGCTATTTTGATTTCATCCTCGCCGATATTGAAAACGGGCCCGCGCACGCCAAGAGCGCCATGGCCGTCTTAACGGCGATGCTGTACAGCCGTTGGCAAAGCGGCGCGCTGCCCATCGCCCTGGTTTCCATGGACAACTGCTCGCAGAACGGCTCTCTTTTGCAGCGCTCGGTGCTCACCATGGCGGCGCAGTGGCAAAAGCGCGGCTTTGTGGAGAATGGCTTTATCGCCTATCTGAACGATCCGTCCCGCGTTTCCTTCCCCTGGACAATGATAGACAAAATCACGCCCCGGCCCAGCGACGCCATCGCCCGCGACCTGGAAGGCCTGGGCGTTGAAAATATGCAGCCGGTTGAAACCGTAAAGCGCACCTACATCGCTCCCTTCACAAACGCCGAGGGCCCGCAGTATCTGGTGATAGAGGACAGCTTCCCAAACGGCCGTCCGGCGCTGGAAAAGGGCTTTGGCGTGTATATGGCAGACCGGCAGACCGTGAACAAGTGCGAACGCATGAAGGTGACCGCCTGCCTGAACCCCGTGCACTCGGCCCTGGGCCCGCTGGAGGTGGTACTGGGCATCGAGCTGTTCGCGGACGGTCTCAAGGATCCGGCACTTTGCGCCATGGCCCGCCAGGTTGCCTATGGCGAAGGCCTGCCCATGGTGGACGACCCCGTCATCCTCTCTCCCAGGGCCTTTACGGATGAGCTGTTCCTGGACCGCTTTCCCAACGAATACCTCGGCGACACCAACCTGCGCCTTTCCACCGACGTTTCCCAGGGCGTGGGCGTACGCTTTGGTGTAACGATCAAGGCCTATGTGAAGGAATACGGCTCCGCGCAGAAGCTTTGCGCCATCCCCTTCGGCATCGCCGGCTGGCTGCGCTACATGATGGGCGTGGACGATTGGGGAAAGCCGTATACCCTGGCGCCCGATCCCATGAACGAGGAGATCACCGCTGCCCTGTCCACCGTCGTTTTCGGCGATCCTGACAGCCTTACCGATCAGCTCAAGCCGATTCTTTCCAACGAGAACGTGTTCTTTACCGACCTGTATGCCGCCGGCCTGGGTGAAAAGATCGAAGGGTATTTCCGCGAGATGATCGCCGGCCCCGGCTCGGCCCGCGCCGCGGTGGAAAAATACTTCGGCGCATAAGCGCAACGGATTAGCAGGAAAGCCCTTGTAAAGCAGGCGACGGATTGTTTGCATTGACTAACCACGCGCCGGAAGGATAAGAATTGATTAAGGAATCTATTGTCCGGAGGAGAAAAACATGGAAGAAAAATCCTGCCTCAACACCCTGCCCTGCGCCTGCAAAAACCTTTCCTGCCCCCGCCACGGCCGCTGCTGCGAATGCGTTGCCTTCCATCGGGATCAGAAACACGGCTACCCCAACTGCATCAAGATGATGCTGGAGTCTCAGGCCGCAAAGGATGGCGAATAAACGCATCCGCCTGCCTTTACGGCGAGGAAACCCCCACACAAGAACCTATATGACGCAACCTGAGCGGCCCGCTGCGGCGGGCCGCTCTCAATTTGCGGGTCGCACTAAAAGTGCTTTTATCGGGTATGGAAAAAGGACACCTATGCGCATGGGAGCACCGCCCCGTTTGGTTTTCGCTTTGCGTAGATGGGCGAGCCAGCGTCAGCGGTCGCAACACCGTTTCAAATCGTGTTTTCTTCGCACCATGGTTTTTGTTCTTTTGCTTTCCTTTTTTCTTCTTGACAAGCACAAAAAAACTTGCTATCTTATGTTCAATCGCAAAGGCTGTGACCGGAAAGAAGTACCGCGTCTTTCGCGTCATCAGAGAGCTGCCGTACGGTGCAAGGCAGCAGGCGCAAAACGCCTGGGAATACATTCCGAGAGCCGCAGGTCGAACGGCCATATGGCCTGGTAGGCTGCGCCGGGGGCGCCCGTTACAGCGCAGGGGTATCTGCTTTTTGCATGTACCCGACGAGGACTTTCGCCGCAAGGCGCAGGTTTAACCAGAGGTGGTACCGCAGAATAAAATCCCGCCCTCTGACCGATGTTGGTCAGGGCGTTTTTTTATGCAAAAATGCAACGTGTTCCACCGCAAGGATACGCAATACCGAGGCAAACACTCGAAACACAAAAGGAGAAGACGACCATGGTACTTACCGACGTACTGAACAAAAACGCAGCGCTGTACGCAAACGACGTGGCATTGGTGGAGATCAACCCCGAGCAGCACGAAACGCGCCGCACCTGGAAGGAATACGACCTGATCGAATCCGGCGGCGACAGGCCCTACCGCCGCGAGATCACCTGGCACGTTTTCAACGAAAAGGCCAATCGCTTTGCCAATCTTTTGATCGGCAGCGGCAATATACGCGGCAAAAAGGTTGCCATATTGATGATGAACTGCCTGGAGTGGCTGCCCATTTACTTCGGCGTGCTCAAAAGCGGCGCCCTGGCCGTGCCGATGAACTTCCGCTACTCCTCCGACGAGATCCTCTACTGCGCAAAGCTTGCCGATGTGGACGTGCTCGTCTTCGGCCCCGAATTCATCGGCCGCATCGAAGAGATCGCCGAGGACCTTTCCTGCCGTCTTCTGTATGTGGGTCCGGGCGTGACTCCCAGCTTTGCCGACAGCTATGCCGAGCTCACCGCCGACTGCAGCTCGCAGAACCCCGACGTCGCCCTGCAGGAAGACGACGAGGCGGCTATCTACTTCTCCTCCGGCACCACGGGCTTCCCGAAGGCCATTTTACACGACCACAAAAGCCTTATGCACGCCTGCAAGACCGAACAGGCCCACCACGGCCAGACCAAGCAGGATGTGTTCCTCTGCATCCCGCCGCTGTACCACACCGGCGCCAAGATGCACTGGTTCGGCAGCTTCCTGGTGGGCGGCAAGGCCATTTTGCTCAAAGGCACCAAGCCTGAGTACATACTGGACGCCGTCTCCCGCGAAAAGTGCACCATCGTCTGGCTGCTCGTGCCCTGGGCGCAGGACATCCTGACCGCGCTGGACAGCGGCGCGCTGAAGCTTGAAAACTACGAGCTATCCCAGTGGAGGCTGATGCACATCGGCGCCCAGCCCGTGCCGCGTTCCCTCATCCGCCGCTGGTTGGAATACTTCCCCAAGCACCAGTACGACACTAACTACGGTCTGAGCGAAAGCATCGGCCCTGGCTGCGTGCACCTGGGCGTGGAGCACGTGGACAAGGTCGGCGCCATCGGACTGCCCGGTTATGGCTGGCAGGCCAAGATCGTGGACGAAAAGGGCAACGAGGTTCCGCAGCTGACCGTGGGCGAGTTGTGCGTCAAGGGCGACGGCGTGATGCGCTGCTACTACAAGGACCCCGCTGCCACCGCAGCCGTGCTCAAGGACGGCTGGCTGTACACCGGCGACATGGCCCAGAAGGATGAAGACGGCTTCATCTGGCTGGTGGACCGCAAGAAGGACGTCATCATCACCGGCGGCGAGAACATCTACCCTGTGCAGATCGAAGACTTTTTGAACTCTCATCCTGCCATCAAGGACGTGGCCGTCATCGGCCTGCCGGATGAACGCCTGGGCGAGATCACCTGCGCCATCATCCAGACGGTGCCGGGCCAGAGCCTGACCGAAGAGGAGGTCAATACCTTCTGCCACAAGCTGCCCCGGTATAAGCGCCCCCGCAGGATCATCTTTGCCGACGTGCCCCGCAATCCCACCGGCAAGATCGAAAAGCCCAAGCTGCGCAAGATCTACGGCGGCGAGCTGCTGGTAGCCCGCCAGAACAACGCCTGAACATCCTGGCCCCGCAGGAAAACGGTCTGTGCCGTCCATCCCTGCGGGGCCTGTTTCTTTGGAGGCAGGGCATGCCCGTGCCGTGCGGGGCCATATACATGATACGCGTCTGTCCGGTCTGCGCTGTGGCAGCGGCATTCGCTTCCCGCCCGCCTTTTTTCTCTATTTTTTTACATTTGGGATGGAAGCGGCGGCCGCATTGTGATAAAATGCTTGTATAGTTTCAGTGTTTGCCGGCGCGCAATGCCGGCAGTATGGCAAAAATGCATGTCTGGCCGCCGCGCTGCATCCATGCGGGGCGATCGGCCGGCAGAACTTGCAGGAGTGAACGATCCATGAACAAGAAACGGCTTCTGATTCTCGTCAGCGCGCTTCTGTGTCTGTGCCTGCTGGTGCCCGTACTGGGCTATGCCGATTTCGGCGATTTCAGCGGCGACAGCGACTTCGGCGGAAGCGACTGGAGTTCCGGCAGCGATTGGGATTCCGACAGCAGTTGGAGTTCCGGCAGCAGCTGGGATTCCGATGACGACTATTCCTCCTCCAGCGGCGGACCTTACATCGTCCCCGTCCCCTTCGGCGGCGGTGGCGGAGGCGGGGGCGGCGGTTTCCCGACCCTGCTCATCCTCATCATCGTTGCCATCATCGTAATTTCCATCCTGCGCAAGGCCAAGGGCAATTCCGCCTCCTCCGGGCCCAGACCCGCCGGCGCCCAGCGCACGGATCAGACGCTGCTTCGTCCCATCGAGAGCTACTCCGAGCTCGATCCCAACTTCGACGCGGCGGCGCTGCAGGAAAAGCTGTCCAACCTGTATGTGCAGATGCAAAACGGCTGGACGGCCAAGGACATCGATCCCCTGCGCCCCTACTTCACCGACGCGCTGTTCGCCCAGATGGAGCGCCAGCTTGACCAGATGCGCCAGGCGGAACGCACCAACTATGTGGAGCGCATCGCCGTGCTGGGCGTAACGCTCAGAGGCTTTATGCAGCGCAACGAGGAAGACCACATCATTGCCGAGCTGCGCACCCGCATCGTGGACTACACGCTGGACGACAAGACCGGCGCCGTGCTCAGCGGCGACAGAAACCGCGAAAAGTTCATGACCTACGAGTGGGATCTGTCCCGCGCCAGCGGACTTACCACCACGCCGGAGGGCGCGATGACCAACATCTCCTGCCCCAACTGCGGCGCGCCCCTTTCCATCAACGCAACGGCAAGGTGCCCGTACTGCGACAGCGTCGTCACGCTGGAGAAGCACGACTGGGCCATCAGCGCCATAAAGGGCATCTCGCAGCAGACCATGTGATCTGCCTCCTGAACCCGCGCTTTGCGTTATAACCTTTTACGAATGATAAGCCGCATGGCTTACATAACCATTTCGCATTAAGCACAACCGAAAGGAGAACAAGTTTATGGGACTTCTTAAAGCCGGCATCGGTGCTCTGAGCGGCGTGCTTGCCGACCAGTGGCGCGAGTATTTCTATTGTGATTCCATGCCCGCCAACGTGCTTGCCACCAAGGCGGCCAAGCGCACCTCTAACCGCAGCTCCAACACCAAGGGCGAGGAGAACATCATCTCCAACGGCTCCATCGTTGCCGTCAACGACGGCCAATGCATGATGATCGTGGAGCAGGGCAAGATCGTCGAGTTCTGCGCAGAGCCCGGCGAGTTCGTGTGGGACAGCTCCACCGAGCCTTCCATCTTCACCGGCAAGCTCGGCGAGAGCATCAAGAACACCTTCAAGGCCATCGGCAGGCGTTTCAGCTTCGGCGGCGACACCGGCAAGGACCAGAGGGTGTACTACTTCAACACCAAGGAGATCATCGGCAACAAGTACGGCACCGCCAATCCCGTGCCCTTCCGCGTTGTGGACAACAACATCGGCCTGGATATGGACATCGGCCTGCGCTGCTTCGGCGAGTACTCCTACCGCATCTCCGATCCCATGCTCTTCTACGCCAACGTGTGCGGCAATGTGACCAAGGCCTACACCAGGGATCAGATCGACAGCCAGTTGAAATCCGAGCTTTTGACCGCCCTGCAGCCCGCCTTTGCCAAGATCTCCGCCATGGGCATCCGCTACAGCGCCGTGCCCGGCCACACCATGGAGCTGGCCGATGCGCTGAACGACGTTTTGTCCCAGAAGTGGAGCGGCCTGCGCGGCATCTCCGTCGCCTCCTTCGGCGTCAGCTCCATGACCGCCAATGAAGAAGACGAAAAGATCATCAAGGAAATGCAGCGCAGCGCTGTGCTTCGCAATCCGACCATGGCCGCCGCGCATCTGACCAGCGCCCAGGCCCAGGCGATGCAGGCCGCGGCCGCCAACGAAGGCGCCGGCCCCGTCATGGCCTTTGCCGGCATGAACTTGGCCCAGAACGCGGGCGGCATGAACGCCCAGAACCTGTTCCAGATGGGCCAGCAGCAGGCAGCCGCCCAGGCCCCTGCCGCCGACAGCTGGACCTGCGAATGCGGCGCGGTCAACACCGGCAACTTCTGCGCCACCTGCGGCAAAGCCAAGCCCGCCCCCAAGCCCGCGGCCGACAGCTGGACCTGCGAGTGCGGCGCGGTGAACACCGGCAAGTTCTGTGCCAGCTGCGGCAAGGCCCGTCCCGTTGCCACGCCCGATGGCTGGATCTGCCCCACCTGCGGCAAGGTGAACAAGGGTAAGTTCTGCGCCGAGTGCGGCGCCAAGAAGCCCGCTGACGCCCCGCTGTACAAGTGCGACAAGTGCGGTTGGGA
>JBNRMU010000129.1:0-2515 GCA_050309765.1 Christensenellales bacterium | reverse complement strand
AGCCTGATCGAGGACGGATACGAGATCGTACCTGTGTCGGAGCTGATCCTGCGCGAAAACTACTGGATCGACCACACAGGATGCCAGCATGCGGGCAGCGTGCCCGGCGAAAACAATGGATAACCGCGTCCAGCTCTGCGGAAATGTTTTGGATGCGCCCGTCTTTTCCCATACCGTGGGCTCTACGCGCATCTTCAAATGCACCCTGCAGGTGCCGCGCAAATCCGGCGTGTGCGACCATATTCCGCTGCTGCTGCCGGAATACCTGGCGAAACAGGTTTGTGGCGGACAGCTGGGTGTGCGCGGCCAACTGCGCGGCTATCTGCGCAGGACAGAGGACGGGCGCAGGCTGCTGTTGCGCGTGCTGGTCCGTGAACTGTTTTTTGAACCCCTGAAGGACAACAACCGTGTAGAGCTCTGCGTCCGCCTGCTGCGCCCGGCCGTCTACCGCGTAACGCCCATGGGCCGCGAAATCGCCGATCTTTTGCTGCGCGCACAACGGGAACGCGGTTGGGACCTGATCCCCGCCGTTGTGTGGGGCGGCTGCGCGCGCTTTGTCCGCCGCCTGCAAAAGGATCAGTGTTTGCAGCTGGAGGGCCGCATCCAAAGCCGCACCTATATGAAGCGGAATCGGGAGGGATGGATCGAGGAGCGGGTTGCGCTGGAGCTTTCGATCGGCCGACTGTTGGTTTTGGGGTAAATGTTTTATAAATCCTACTAATAGTATGAAATATTAGAAAAGCGGACTTTCCGCATATTTGTAATTTGCCTGCGCAATGCTAAACTAACATCAGAATCAAGCAAAATCCAGCGGAGGACAGGTACTTTTTAGGAGGGAATGCATGGCGCGTAGTTTGGATTATGGCAGCTTTGGCAGGCGTGTGCGCACAAGAAGAAAGCAACTGAAAATCACCCAGGTGGAGTTGGGCGCGCTGATCGATGTGTCGCCTTCCTACATCGGTCATCTGGAGCGTGGGCTGCGCGCGCCCAGCACAGAGGTGCTGGTCGACTTATGCAACGCGCTGAAGGTTTCGCCGGAATACCTGTTGAAGGACTATCTGGATGGCGAAGACAAAACGCCGGCCGTACCCATTGACAGGAACGATCTGGCGTCGATGCTCAAGGTTGCCCAATACCTTCGCGACACTGTGGTCGATTATGACGATAAGTAAAAAAGCATAGCCTTCATCTATTTCAAACAGCAGCAGGAACGATGGCCTTGTTCCTGCTTTTATTTTTAACTTGCTGATATGTCTTTTGCGTACTATCATTAAAGCATTCCTATTTTTAGTGAGAAGAGGTGGACAAGCATGCCGGGATTGGGCACCCTCATCAACATCGCTGCGGTTCTGCTCGGTACCAGCGTCGGTCTGCTGCTTAAGGGCGGGCTCAAGCCTCGCTTTCAGCAGATATGCATGAGCGCCATCGGACTTTCCACTTTTTTCATCGGCATCTCCGGCGCGGTGACGCAGATGGTGTATGCAGACCAGAGCGGCGCGCTTTCTTCCCGCTATGTGATGCTGATGATCCTGTGCCTGGTGCTGGGCGGGCTGATCGGCGAGGGGATCGATATCGAGCGCCGGCTGGACAGCTTTGGCGATTGGCTCAAAACCAGACTGCATATGAAAAGCAGCGGCGGCGCCCGCTTTGTAGAGGGCTTTGTCACCAGTTCGCTTCTATTCTGCGTGGGCGCGATGGCCATCGTTGGCTCTTTGGAGGATGGGCTTACCCACAACATTTCCACCTTGAGCGCCAAATCCGTGATGGACGGCGTGGCCGCGGCCATCTTCGCCGCAACGCTGGGCGTTGGCGTGTACTTTTCCAGCCTGAGCCTGCTGGTGTACCAGGGCGGCATCACCCTGCTGGCACATGTGATCCGTCCCTATTTGAGTGACCTTGTGATCTCGCAGATGTCCTTTGTGGGCTCGGTGCTGATCTTTGCCCTTGGCTTTAACCTGATCTTCGGCAAGAAGATCAAGGTGGGCAACCTTTTGCCTGCCATGTTCCTGCCCATCCTGTTTGATTTGCTCGCGCGTGCGTTGCCCTTTCTTTCCGCTTTTTTGTACGGCTGACTGTATGCGCATTCCAAAGCCCCTGCGGGGGCTTTTTTGCGTTTGATTTGCCACAAATTGCCGAATTTGTTATACTTAAGAACACATTGGAAAGGGAAGGGGGACATAGGATGAAGTATGGCGCATATGCTAGGTTCGTTTGCCTGTTCGCCCTTGTGTTCGCCTGTCTGCTGATATCGCCGTCCCTCGCGGTGCAGGAGCAGAAGCTTTCCGTGAGCAGCGAAGCGGAGCTTTTGCAGGTGCTCGATCTGGCGCAGGAAAGTCCGGAAACCGTATTCGATCTTGTGCTCGACGGAGAGGTCGAGCTTTTCAGCCATGCGGTCCTCCCCGAAAACGTCCGCCTGTCGATGGAAGAGGGCACGGTTTTGCGCATTGTCGGCGCCGAGGCAAAGCTGACGAACAACGGCGGCATTCAGGGCAGCGGCGCGATCGAAGTGCTGGAA
>JBNRMU010000128.1:0-16244 GCA_050309765.1 Christensenellales bacterium | reverse complement strand
AGGGCAAAAGCTCGCCGGCGTCCAGGATGGGCGCGCCGTTTGGCACTTTTTTGCCGATTAGCCCGGGATCTACGTCGAACAGCGCCTCCACGTCTATGCCCTGCCTTTGAAAGCTGGGATAGTCGGCTATCGCCCGGCCGATGTTGCCCGCACCGATAATCACCGTGCGGTAGCGCCTGTCCAGGCCGAGCACGCTGGCGATGTAGCGCTTAAGCTCAGTCACGTTGTAGCCGTAGCCCTGCTGGCCCAACGTGCCGAAGCAGTTGATGTCCTGGCGGATCTGTGAGGCGGTCAACCCCATGCGGATACCCAAATCCTGCGAGGAGATACGCTCAACGCCCTGCTTTTCCAGATTGCTCAAATACCTGTAATACCCCGGCAGCCTGCGGATCACCGCGCCGGAAATCCTATCCAATGCCATATATCTACTTCCTTGAAATAAGCATATTCTTTTATGAATTATAGCATTATATCCTCTGTTTCCGCAAGTGCATCCGGCGTTTTATCGTTCCTGTGTCTGAAGTATTGCGTTTGCCTTTTTGTCTTTGCAGCGCAAGACCCAAAAGCCCTTCTCCCTGTTGACCCGCTCCACATCGGCAAAAAGGCCCTGTAAATACCTTTGTGCGGATTCGGCGCCGTGGTTTTTGCGGATCACGATATACAGCTCCCCCTCCGCCTTCAGAGCCCCAGCGGCCGCGGCGAATAGGGCGTAGATTACTTCTTTTCCGGCGCGGATAGGCGGATTCAGCAGGGCAAAGTCCAGCCCGGCAGGTAAATCGCTTCGGCCATCACCCGCAAAGGCCTGCGCATTCTCAAGTCCGTTTTCACGAATGTTGCGTGCGGCAAGCTCGACCGCTCTTTGGTTCACGTCCAGCATATGCACATCGGCTTCGGGGTTCATCGCCGCCGCAAAGCAGCCGATCGCTCCCCAGCCGCAGCCGATGTCCGCCACGCGCCCGGAAAGCTTCGGCAGCGTCTCCAGCAAAATGCGGCTGCCCTCGTCCAAATGCTCCTTGGAAAAGGTGGCGTTATCCGTAAAAAAGCGCAGCGTTACATCCTCAAGCGCGGCCGTTATACATCTTTCCTCGCTCTTTGCGCTGGGGGTTTGCACAAAATACTGCTCTGCCAAGGCGATTCCTCCTGTTTTTCGCGCTTCCATGCTCTTGAACGTCCCAATCCTGTTGGCCTTGTCCTGCTTATTCTGCCTCAGGCCAACTGCGGCCTTTGTGCATACAGTTCCCCAGCCTTATTCGATCTGTTCCGGTCCTTAGGAAAAGCGCAGTCTGCCAAGAGCGAACACGGGTTCTTTGAGCGGCTGTATCCCGCCATCCCCTGCCGGGTCCAGCACAAGGAAATCCTCCTCGTTTGTACCCACGATGCACAGCCAGTGGACGTTGCCTTCGCGCAGTACGCGGGCAAGGCAGGGTTCGCCCTTTAAGAGTATTTCGCGCACCTTATCCTCGGCAAAGCTCGTGTATGCCTCAAAGCGGGCGTTCTCAAGCCCGGGAAGCGTGTGGATCGCATCGAGCTGATAGGCGTTTTTCTCATACAATTCGGACCGGTTCAAGTCCTTGGGCGTAAGCGGCACGCCCTTTGCCTCGGCCGCCATGGCAAGGCAGCAAAGAAGGCTTCCCTGCTGGCCGATGGTGTAGCCCGTATCGCCCATGGCGTCGTGTGCGTACGCTTCGTCCTGCATGGAATAAAACACGGTTTCCACGCTGGATACCTGGCGTTTTGGGTGCAGGTCAGCGCCGAAACGGCGGATGGTAAGGCTGCGGTAAGCCCAGATGAATACCCAGCAGACGAGCAGCATGGCGATCACGCCCGCATAGAGTCCAAGGCGCTGTTTCCATATCTTTTTGGCCGATTCGTCCATGCTCTGCACCTTCTCTTTTTTCATTATAAATCGATTTGAGTATAGCATACGCCCACCTTCTTTGCATTAAAATCGGGTGAACAATGCTCCCTGCATACTTCGTCCCATCCATCTCCATACTAAATGCAGATTTCCGCACTATCCAAAGGGAGGTATGCCGATGAAACCGCCGCGTCTGCCCTTTTTGAGGCTGCTGCGTTACTCTGTTCCTCCCGCCTCCTTCCATATTCCCTCCCCCAATCCGCCAACGCGGGAAGACATTCCCGCCGCCCTGCCGGAATCGCTGGACGAGGCCCTGTCCGTTCTGGCAGCCATCTTCCATGCGCCTAAGAACAAGGATTACGTCGTGCGCGAGCTGCTGCTTGGCCGCACGCGCTGCGCGGTTTTGCACATCGACGGCATGACAAGCCGCGTCGATCTGGAGGATGTGGCGTTACGGGCGCTGCAAAAGGCCCCGCCCCTTGTGCGTGCGCCCAAAGACTATGCAAAGGAGCTGCTGGAAACGGTACTTCCCACCGGTACCGGCCAGTTGGAAACGGACCCGCAGGCCGTCGCCCGTTTTATCCTCCTCGGCAATTTCGCCGTGCTGCTGGATGGCTGTCCCTGCGCCGTTTTGTGTGAAATGCAAGGTTTTTCCACCCGCGGTGTGCAGCAGCCTGTGACAGAATCCGTCATTCTGGGGCCGCACCAGGCCTTCAACGAAAACATGCGCACAAATCTTTCCATGCTGCGGCGCATGGTCAAAAGCCCGGACCTTATCACGGAGTTCGTCTCCGTCGGCAAAAAGGGCAACACGCCCCTTGCCCTGTGCTACATGGAAAACCTCACCAACGAGGCTCTGATCGCAGAGGTCCGCCGCCGCGTTGCCGCCATACAATCCGACATGGTCTTTTCCGCAGGCGAGCTTGCCCAACTGATCGAGGACAGACCCTTCGCCCTGCTGCCCCAGCTCCTGCTCACCGAGCGGCCGGATCGTGCGGCCTCCTTTCTGCTGGACGGCGCGGTGCTGCTGGTGTACGACAATTCGCCCCATGTGATCGCTGCCCCGGCCACGCTGGCAGCTTTTTTCCACACCAGCGAAGATCATTCGCTGCGCTGGCAGTACGGAAGCTTCAACCGCCTCATCCGCTTTGCCGGCGTTTTGATCGCCCTGTTTTTGCCCTCGCTGTACAATGCCATGCTGCTGTTTCACCAGGAGCTTTTGCCGCCGGAGCTGCTCACCTCCCTGCTGGAGGGGCACGCGATGGTACCCTTTTCCGTCACGCTGGAGCTTTTGCTCATGCAGTTGGTTTTCGATCTCATCAACGAGGCTTCCATCCGCATGCCCGGTTACATGGGCTCCACCCTCGGCATCATCGGCGCGCTCGTGCTTGGTCAGGCCGCCGTTTCCGCCAACCTCATAAGCCCCGCGCTCATCATCATCGTATCCATCACGGGCCTTGGCACCTTTGCCCTGCCGGACTATTCCCTTTCCATTGCGCTGCGCATCCGCCGTGCGCTGTATGTGGTGATCTCCGCCTTTTTCGGCTTTGCCGGCATCGCCGCGCTGCTCACGCTGTTCCTTTTCTGCGATTGCGCGCTGGAAAGCTTCGGCGTGCCGGTATTTGCACCCTTTGCACCCAAATCTCGCCACAATCCGGACCTCATCCTGCGTTTTCCGCTGTTTTGGCAGCGCTATGTGCCGCCCATGTTTCGACCGCGCCAGGTCGTGCGCACGGAAAGTACCCGGAGTTGGCAAGCAAAAGGGGGGAATCGCTCATGAACACGAAGATCGGCGAGCACGAGCTGTTCGTCTTTGTTGCGGGCCTTGTTTTCACACAGTTGATGGTGCCGGCGCAAACGGTGCCCCGCGACTACGCCGCAAACGCGGCCTGGCTTTCCGCCCTGCTATCCCTGGGAATCGGCGCTTTGGCAGCGCTGCTTTTGTTCAGGCTTGCGGGCGGCCTTGATTACTTTTCGGTCTGCGGCAGGCTTGGTCTTTGGTCCGGCTTGTTCCCGGGGCTTCTCGCCCTGGTTTTCCTTCTGCTCAGCGCCGTCGGCCTGCGGGGGCTGATGGACATGCTAGAGGTCTATATTCTCTCCTTAACGCCGCGGGCGCTGGTCTTTTTGCTGCTGCTTTTCTGTCTTTTGCCGGGCAGCTTTTACGGGCCGGCCGCCTTTACGCGCATGCTTGGCTTTTACGCGCCAGTGGCGCTAATGCTCTTTTTTATCGTGCTCATTGTTGCTTTGCCGCACAATGCAAAGCTCGTAAACCTGTTTCCCCTTTTCGGCGAAGGGCCTGTGTACCTGCTTAAAAACGCAGGCAGGGATGCGGCCGCGTTTTTGTGGCTGTTCCTGCCCCTGATCGAGCTTGATAAGGTCCAGCACGCGGGACGCGGCGCCGTGCGCGCCGTAGCCATCAGCACGCTTTTGCTTTGCCTGGGCTATCTTGCCTACTCGCTGCTCAACGCGCCCGGTTCCGCCACAGAGACGGCCTACCCCCTGCAGCAACTTGCCTCCTTCAGCGGGTATTGGCGCTATTTCCAGCGCCTGCAGTCGCTGTTTGTCTTCGCCTGGGTACCGCTTTTGTTGTGCACCGGCGCGGGCGGGTTGTGCTACAGCGCCCGCTGCCTGGCAAAGGCCCTGCAAATAGACGACGCGCGTGTGCTGCTGCTCCCCCTTGCCGTGCTGCTGGGCTGCCTGTGCGCGCCGGCGACGGAAAGCCTGCCCCTGTGGCTGCGGGCTCTGCTGGAAGGCCGCAGTTTCTACCTTTTCTGTGCGCCGATTCTGCTGCTGCCCTATCCGCTCGCAGCCGCCAAAGCCAGGCGCAAAAGGAGGCAGCGCCATGCCTAAAAAGCTTCTTGTTTTGCTCGCGTTGTGCCTGTGTCTTCTGCATCTGTGCGCCTGCCAGGATGCCCGCGCGGCCAACGGCCAGATCCCTG
The DNA here is from genome assembly GCA_050309765.1 of Christensenellales bacterium. Classification (GTDB taxonomy): domain Bacteria; phylum Bacillota; class Clostridia; order Christensenellales; family UBA1750; genus CALWRM01. The sequence continues at coordinate 11,447 of JBNRMU010000128.1, read as the reverse complement.
CCCTGAACGCTGCCCTGGATATGGGCGAAACGCGGCGCATCCGCTTCACCGTCCAGCTGCCCGAGATCGGCAAATCGGGCTCCGGCAACGGCGCCGAAAGCGTAGATCCGCCCAAACAAATGGACGACGAGCTTTTGCAAAACGGCTATGTGTTGACCCAGGTGGAGGGCGACAGCATGGCCGACTGTCTGACCCTGCTGGCGGCGGCGCTGCCCCGCGACGTGACCTTCCTGCACCTGCGCGGTCTGTATTTCTCCGAAAGCTTTGCTAAAAACGGCCCTTTGTACGAAACGCTTTCCCTGCTGCTGCAGTCCAGGCTTCTGCGCCCGGGTGCAACGGGCTTTCTCTGTCTTGGCCGCGCAGAGGATGTTCTAAAGTCCACCGGTCCGGCTCTGGGCACGCGCCTTTCCAAATCGCAGGATTCGCGCTTTCAGGAGCTGGAGTCCATGTCCCTGGTGCCCTACGCACCGCTGAGCGACCTATTCGGCCGCATGCAAAGCCACGGCCAGGACGCCGTGGCCGTTCTTGCCGCCTGCAACAACCAAAATGCCTTGTCAGCGCCCGTCAATAGCGGCCAGCAGCCCGCCCAATACCTGGCCGGTGAACTGCCCTACAAAAGCGTTTTGCCCGTCAGTTATCTGGGTGCGGCCGTGTTCAACGGCACGCAACCGGCATTGTTTTTAAACGGATACGAGACGCAGCTTCTAAACCTATGTCTGGGCGATTTTGAGCAGGGCATCCTAAACGCAAGCGACACATCTTCCACCCATGCAGTGGCGCTGGAAGCACATAAACCCCCGCGCATCCACGTGGACCTTACTGGGGATGCGCCGCTTATCTGCCTATCGCTTACCCTGGAAGGCAGCGCCCTTTCGGACGGCCTGGTAATCGATAAATCGCTGCTGGAAAGCCGCGTTGAAGCCCAGCTGCTGGAGGATGTATCCGCTTTGCTTCTGCGCCTGCAGCAGGCAGGCTGCGACCCTGTTGACTTTGCCGGCAGGGCGCGTCTGCACGCCCTGACCTTTGCCGATTGGGATAGGATCAACTGGCCGGAGCAATACCCGCGCGCCAAATTCTGCGTCACGGTAGACTTTATCCTGCGCCAAAACGCGGCCTCGATCTCCTAAAAAGGCGGTGCTTTATTTGGGCATTGTTCTGCTCATTCTTTGGGTAGTTTCCCTGCTGTATCTGCTGAACAGCTTCAAAAAACAAACGCCTTCCCTGCTTGCTCGCGCAGGCGGGCTATTCGTGCACCTTTTTGTCCTGCTTGCGTTGCTCTTTTTCTGGCAAACCCTGCCTTAAAGCCGCCGTCCTGCCGTACAACACCCTCTATTGACAAAGGCGACAGCGCAACTTATGATAAGAAGGCAAGGCAGCTTGCCGCGCATCTGCGCCGACGGCAGGTCTTTTCTTTGCATGTCAGTTAATCTAAACTAACCAGTATACACCTAAGGAGGAGCACCATGATCAAAACCACGCTTAAGATCGACGGCATGTCCTGCACCATGTGCGAAGGGCACATCAACGATACCATCCGCCGCGCATTCAACGTCAAAAAAGTCAAGTCCTCCCACATTAAGGGGCTCTCGCAGGTGTGGTCCGAGGAAGCGCTGGACGAGGGCAAGCTCTTTTCCGCCATCAACGAAACCGGCTATACACTGCTTTCCGTTTCCTCCGAACCAGATGAAAAGAAAGGTTTTTCCTTCTTCGGTCTGGGCAAAAAATAAGCGTGCGTGCGGCGGTCTGCTTCCTGTCCAGCCGCATCTGATCGTTTGACAAGCTGCATTCCGCTTAGTATACTGTCCTTGCGCCTTGGCAGCAAACCTGCAGGCGTTTCATTTGCAAACAACAGGAGGTTTTTCTCATGCTAAGCGGCATCACCGGTATCATCTGCGCCATGGATTCGGAGCTTGAACTGTACCGCCGTGCCTTGGAAGATCATGAGGAATGCGGCGGCTTTCTGCTGGGCCGCATCGGCGCATCGCGCGTAGCGCTTGCCCTCTGCAATCCCGGCAAGGTCAACGCCGCCCTTTGCGCGCAGGCCATGCTGGACAGGGTCAGGCCCGACCGCATCCTAAACACCGGCATCGCCGGCGCCGTCGCGCCCGACCTTAAGATCCTGGATACCGTGATCGCCAAAGACATTTGTCAGCACGACCTTGACACCACCCCCATCGGCGATCCTTTGGGCGAGATTCCCGGCACGGGAAAAATCTATCTTCCCTGCGATGTAGAGCTATCCTCGCGCCTGTTCGCCCTGGCTGAAAAGCTGGGCATTTCCGCCCGACTCGGCACCATCGCCTCCGGCGACCAGTTCATCGCCAACAGCGCCCGCAAGCAACAGATTCGCGATCAGTTTCATGCGGAATGCTGCGAAATGGAATCAGGCGCCATCGGCCAAGTATGTTACCTCGCCGGCGTACCCTATACCGCCCTGCGCGTCATCTCCGACCCCGGCGAGGACGGCGGCGAGATGAGCTTTACTGCCTTTATGGAACAGTCCTCGCACCAATCCGCCCAGCTTTTGATCCGCCTTTTGCAGGCCTAAATCCGTATATAAAAGCCACAAAACGCATCCCTTTATAACGGGGATGCGTTTTTCTTTTGCCAAAACAGCTTCTCGTTTGCATGGGCGTAAAACACGCGCCCTGGATGACGCCGCAGAATCCGCCGCCAATCGTCCTGCAGCGCGGGATTGCCTCCCTCGTAGGCTTCCAGGTATTCCAGCGGCTCCAGATCGCCCACAAAACAGTCGCCGTTGTCCAGAAGCAGGGACACGCTGTCCGCGCTGTGGCTGGGCGTAGGAAAAATCTCGCCCTCTATGCAAAGGCCTTGCAAAAACGACCTGCTCTGCGCACAGCCGATCACGCAGGCGGCTTCTTCCTTCACGGGCACAAAGTCCGTATGCTTTTCCCTCGCGAAGATGCCGTCCGCAGAATGCACATAAGGCTTTTGCACATCCATCAGCAAAAGCTTAACGCCAAGCCCCTGCAGCTTTCCGATCAGGCCGCAGTGGTCGGGATGATAATGGGTGGCAAGCACATAGGCAATACCGCCTGTTTCCACGCCCCCAGCCTTGATCGCCCGGAAAAACAGCGGCATCGTTCCCGCCATGTCCGTATCGATCAGAAGGCCGCCGTTTGTGCCGGGAATATAAAACGTGTTCGTGTTGCCGTAGCGCAGTTTTTTCATCGTGCTTTACGCTTTATTCCCTTGCGGCGAATAATCGGGGATGTCCTTCCTGTTTTTCAGCAGCAGCGAGGCAAGGCCAATGCCGCACAGGCCGCTGACCAGCTTTGCCAGCACAAAGCAGCCGATCATCTCCGGCGCCATCTCGCTGATAAAACCCAGCTGCCCGCCCAGCACGAATGCGCCGCCGGCCGCGTAGGCGCAAAGCAGCACCTGCCCGCGGGTATCTACGCTGTCCATATCGGAAAAGGGGATCACCACCGTCACCGCGGAGGCGAACATGCCCACCACCGCCGCGTCGCCGATGTGCATAAGCGCGCCGAGCTTCTGCAGCCCCTTGCCGAAGAAGCGGCGCAGCACGGCCATCAGGCACATGCCGCCGCACATGGTGAACACGATGCGGCAGATGATGACGAGCGACTCGTCCAGGGGCGCCATGCCGGGGATGATCTCAAAGCCGAAGATCATCCGGATCCCCTGCAAAAGGATGCCTATGCAGGAGATGCCCGCCAGTATCTTGCCGAAAACGATAAATATTTTGACCATCATATCCGGCTTTTTCCAAAGGCCCAGCACCAGCAGCAGCGCCAGCACCGCCATGGGCAAAAGGTTCCAGACGATGTAGCCGAACGGCAGGCCGAACGCAAGCGCGCCCGCCAGGCAGCCGATGGGGATGCAGGCGATGCCGGACAAAAGCCCCAGCGATACCTGGGGAAAGTACTTTTTATCGATCATCGTCGCCGACACGGGGATGGTATAGCCGACGTTGGCCCCACAGATAGCGGCGATAACGATGGAAGCAAACAGCCCCATCCTCTCGTCCTGCATGATGCCGGTGCCGAGGTTGTATCCGCCCATGTCGATGGGAAACAGCATGCAGGGAAAGATCGCCGGCTCCATCTTAAGGAAATGCGCCAGGGGCGAAACCATCCTTTGCACCACACCCGCCAGCGCAGGCGCTAAGGAGTAGATGCCCATCACGCCCATGCAGACCACGCCCATTTTTTTGAGCGTTTCGATGAACACATCGCCAAGCTGCATGCGGCTGCCCAGCAGATAATCCAGGCCGCCCAGCACAAAAAACACGCCCAGCACATAGACGATCCACTTGCTCAAGTCGATACTCTCCCCTTTTTCAGCCTTTGTGTTTGCTTTTTCAGCATAGCATTTTAGTATAGAAACTGCAACAAGAACACGGATGCAAAACTTTATTCAAAATTTGGACTTGACAGTTTTGAGATGCGCCCTTATGCTCTAAGTGTATTAGTCATGATAGTACACTTATTTTGCAAGAAGGGAGGTCTTTTGCTTTGCTGATCACGGTCGACAAACTGTCGCGCACCCCGATCTATGAGCAAATCATCTCGCAGGTAGAGATGCATATCCTTCTGGGCGACCTTGTACGCGGCGATCTGCTGCCCTCGGTGCGCAGTCTGTCGGTGGAGCTGGGCGTAAACCCCAACACGCTGCAAAAGGCCTATGCGGAACTGGAACGCCGCGGCCTGTGCGTGAGCGTGCCCGGCAACGGCCGCTTCATCACCGAATGTGCCAAACACCGTCTCACGGACCGTTCCCGCCAGTCGCTCAGCGAACTTTCCGCGCTGGTGCTTCGTCTTACCCAGGCGGGCGTCACGGGGGCGGAGATCCTTTCCTGCGTGCAAAGCGCGCTGGCCCAGGCAAACGAAGAAGGAGAAACCACCCATGATTGAATTAAAACAGCTTTCCAAGCGCTTCGGTGACCTGTATGCGCTGAAAAATCTGAATCTTACCATCCCCGAGGGCTGCATCTACGGCCTTGTGGGCTCCAACGGGGCAGGCAAGTCCACCCTGCTGCGCCTGATCAGCGGCGTGTATAAGGCAAGCTCCGGCACCGTCACCCTGTCTGGTGCGCCCGTTTACGACAACCCGAAGGCAAAGGCGGATATCTGCTCCCTCGCGGACGATCTGTATCTTCCCTCCGGCGCCAATATGTACTCCGTCGCCGCCACCTACGCCGCCTCCTACGAGGGCTTTTCCCTGATCCGCATGCAGGAGCTTGCAAAGCTGCTGGGGCTTGATCCCCGCGCGCCGTTTGGCCGCTTTTCCAAGGGCATGCGCAGGCAGGCGGCCATCGCTCTGGCGCTGGCCGGCAACACGAAGTACCTGCTGCTGGACGAGACCTTCGACGGTCTGGACCCGGTGATGCGCTCCATGGTTAAGCGTCTTTTGTACGCCGAAGCGGCCCAGCGCAGCTTCACGGCGGTCATCGCCAGCCATTCCCTGCGCGAGCTGGAGGATACCTGCGACCAGCTGACCCTTTTGCACAAGGGCGGTATCGTGTTTGAAAGCGATATCCAGGACCTGAAGACCAGCCTGTTCAAGGTGCAGATCGCCTGCCCCGCGCCCTTTGGCGAGGAGATTTTCGACGGCCTGTCCCTGCTGGAGTTCCACAAGCAGGGCTCGGTTGCCACGGCCATCGTGCGCGGCGATCGCGACGAGGCCTACGCCCAGCTGCGCACGCACTCCCCCCTGCTGCTGGCGCTTTCGCCCCGCACGTTGGAGGAGTTGTTCGTGCACGAGATGAGCGCCCTTGGCTATCAATTCGATCTGTCCCTTCTGGAGGGCAACGGAAACGGAGGCAAATCTGCATGAAAAACACGCTTTTCAGCCCGCGCCTGTTTTCAGATACGCTGCGGCGGCTGCGCATACCCGCGCTTTCCCTGCTCGCCGTGTGTGTGAGCTTCACCGTGCTTCCCCTGGTGCTTGGTTCCGCACAGTACCGCACCCTGGAGAGCATCGCCCCCACCCTGGCCGTGTTCCTGTTCATCGGCCCGGTGCTGCTCGGCTTTTGCGGCTTCTCGTTCCTCATGCACCGCAGGGATTCTGATTTTTACCTTTCCCTGCCATTCTCCCGCCGCTGCCTGTTTGTCAGCATCGTATCTGCGATCACGGTCTGCATCTTCTGCACGATCGCGCTGTGCCTTATCGTAAGCTGGCTCGTCATGCTGCTCATGCACACCGCCTTTATCCCCGTGCACCTGCTGGCGCTGTTCCTCGTCTACTTCATCGGCTCCATGCTGGTGCTCGGCGCGCTCACCGTGGCCCTGTCCTTTACAGGCAGCTATATCTCCGCCTTTGTGCTGGGTGCGCTGCTGCTGTTTCTGCCCCGTGCCATTTCCCTGGTCTGCGGGCTGCTGGTCAGTGTCGTCTGCGACCAGATTTTCCCGCTCACGCACGGCTTTTTGTTCAACGCTACGCTGAACCTGCCCTTTGCGCTGCTGGCCTATGTGCCCGCCTCCGTGATCGGGTTTGATGAGATCTTCGGTTTTGAGGTCTTTTCCCGTTCCTCCACGCTGTTGTACTCGCTGGGGCTTGCCATCGTGTATCTCGCCCTTGGCTGTGCAGGCTTTGTGCGCCGCCCTTCCGAGACGGCCGAACGCTCCAGCGTAAACAGCCTTGTGCAGCACCTGAGCCGCGGCATGCTGGCCCTGCCCTTTTTCCTGTGCATGTTTACCATATTGGAGCTTGGCTGGCTGGTCAGCGACAACTATCGCGACATGTCCGGCCCCATCCTGGTGCTTTTTGTCAGCGGCCTGCTGGTCTACTTCCTGTATGAGCTGCTCACCACCCGCTCGGCCAGGCGGCTGCTTCCGGCGCTGTATGTGCTGCCCATTGTGCTCGTTGTTTCCGCTCTGTTGCCCTTTGGCTCGTACCTGTATGGCAGTGCCGAGAAAAACCGCGTCGTGCCCCCCGAATCCATCCGCAGCGTCTACTTCCTGCCGGATGACACGATGAACCCCAGTTACAGCGACCTGATGGTAGAGCAGATCCCCGTGCAGGACGAGCGTCTCTTTTCCCTCGTCAGCGAGCGCATCTCCGGCCAGCCGGACTACCCCATTTACGACACCCAGTTTTTGCGCATCAAGCTCAAAAACGGGCGCACGGTCTACCGCAACCTGTCCTTTTCTTACGACGACCAGATGCTCCTTGAGCAGGTTTTCAGCCAAAACGAGGCCATCGTGAAGGCAAAAGCGTCCCTGCCGCGCGACAACCAGCTCCTGACCGTGCAGCTGGATGGCTGCGACAAAACGCAGGCCAAAGCTTTGTTTGACATATACCGTTCGGAAATCGCCGCTTTGGACCCGTCCGCCGACGTCTCCTTTTTGTCAAACGCCATAATGGTGCGGCCCACAGAGTACGCCCCCGTCCAGCCAGCGGTCGCCTCTTCGGAAGGGGTATCGGACGAGGATCCCGTCTCCCTTTACTGGAATCTCTACCCCATCGACGCGCCCGAGGCGCCGGAAGTCAGCTTTTACGTCATGGGTTACAATGGCCTGAAGCACTTTGAGTTGAGAAACAATCTGACGGGCGATACACCCAAAACCGCCCAAGCCTATCTCGATATGCTCTTCGCCAACCGTGCTGAGGAGGCCGACACGATCCTGCCCCTTTTGCAAAACCCCGATACGCTTAACTATGCCTATATGCAAATGCGGCTGGAAAACATCGCCGTAAACGGCCAGCTCCACTCCACTGGCCATGCCTATTTTGATTTCTACCAGGGCGAAAACGGGCTCATTCTAAACAGCGAGAGCGGACAGCAGCTGGACCCTGCGCCCCTTTTCGACGCCCTGCGTCCGGTGCTGGCAAGCAAAACGCCCGCCGCCTGGGACGGCCCGCGGCTATACCTGTCCGTCGAAATGGGACTGGAACTGGACGATCGTTATGAACACCGCTCCCTGCGCTGCCTGTACTTCCCTATCACCAACGAGCAGGCGGCAAAACTCCTTTCCGTAAAGCCGAGCTTCTGATCCAAACACCCGTTGCCTGTTTTCCGGGAAAAAACGTCCCTCCCGCTGTGCTATGGTTTTTATGCAACCAAGTACAAAAGGAGGGACTTTTTTATGCCGATCGAACACAGTTTAACGCTCAACGCCCGCGAAACCTATCCCCTTGCCCGCGCCCTGGTCTTCTACCGGGGCGACAGGCAGTCCTCTGTTCTTCACCTGTCCTTCTGCGACGGCGACACGCCCATCGGCGAGGACAGCGGCTGCAGCGCCGCCCTGCAGGTGCTCTTTGAGGGCGCGCAGGATGCCGTCACCTACCTTCTGGTCAAGGAAAGCGAGGGCGGCTACTCCATCGCCCTGACCGCGCCCCTGCTCGCCTGCGCGGGTGTTGCCCGCTGCACGGCCACCGTTTACGACGAAAACGGCGTGCGCCTGACCGTGGGCCGCTTCACCTACACCGTTCTGGAGGACGATTCCCTGCCTGCCGATTATAGCTTATCCGAGGCGCAGGTGGGTCTGATGCAGCAGGCGCTGTCCTCCATCGCCCTGGCCTACGACCAGGTGGGCGAATTGCAGGAGATCCTCGGCGAGGACAAAAGCTACGCCCGCGAGATGGGCGACTATGCCAAGGAATGGGGCACCGCCGCCAAGAACGCGGTGCAGAACGTATCCGTCACCTGGTACACCCTGCCCGGCAAGCCCAACGCCTTCACGCCCGCTGCCCACACGCACGCCGAGTTTGCCCAGATCCAGGCCGCCATCCCGGACGAACGCCGCCTGCTTTCCCTGCGCGAGGCGCCGGATTCCGCCCAAAGCGCGCTTTCCGCCGTTCAAGCCCTGATCGCTGGCGGTGAGCTCTGCGGTTTCCTTTGGGTCAGCGCTTATGAGGACCTTCCCGCGGTCTCCGGCCTGCTGCTGTACTTTGCCAAGGCCACGGGCGCGTTCAAGGCCCTGTTTACGGACGGCGCAAACCTGTATGCCCGCAGCGGTCTTACCAGCGGCTGGTCCGGCGACTGGACGGAGTTTGCACCCGTTACAGAAGAATAAACCTTTTACGCAAAGAAGCGGAACGCATCTGCGTTCCGCTTCTTCTTTTTTGTCTTTTTACAGGGCCATGCCCGTTTTGAACTGGCTGTTGTACAAATTGGCGTAAAAGCCGTTCTTTTTCAGCAGCTCGTCGTGGGTTCCGGTCTCCACGACCTCGCCCTTGTCGATGACGATGATCTTGTCCGCGCCGCGGATGGTCGAAAGCCGGTGCGCGATGATGAAGGACGTTCTGCCCTGCATAAGCTTTAGCATCGCCTCCTGGATCTTCAGCTCCGTGCGCGTGTCGATGGAGCTTGTCGCCTCGTCCAGGATCAAAACGCCGGGGTCGGCCAGTATCGCACGGGAGATGGCCAGTAACTGCCGCTGGCCCTGCGAGATGTTGCCGCCGTTGTCCAGCAGCACGGTGTCGTAGCCCTCCGGCAAATGGCGGATGAAGGAATCCGCGCCGCCCATGCGCGCGGCTTGCTCCACCTCCTCGTCCGTGGCGTCGGGCCGACCGTAACGGATGTTGTCGCGCACGGACTCGGAAAACAGATAGGTATCCTGCAAAACCATACCGACGTTTTTACGCACACAGTCGCGCGTCATTTCATCTATGGGCCGGCCATCCACAAGGATCTGGCCGCTGTCGCGGTCGTAAAAGCGCGTAAGCAAGGAAATGATGGTCGTCTTGCCCGCGCCCGTGGGACCGACGATGGCGATCTGCTGGCCCTTCTTGGCCTCAAGGCTCGCATGCTTTAATACCGGCGTGCCCTCGACATACGAGAAGGTCACGTCCTCAAAGTCGATGTCGCCCTCGATCTTGCGGTCTGCCTGCGCGCCCTCGGCGTCCTGCTCGGGCGTTTCGTCCATCACCTCAAATACGCGCTCGGCAGCCGCCAGGGCGGATTGAATGGTGTTGAACATATTGGCGATCTCGCTCAGGGGCCGGCCGAAATTCTTCATATACAGCAGGAACGAGAACACGATGCCCACGCTGATCACACCGTAGCGCAGGATCAAATAGCCGCCAGCCACCGCCACGATCAGGTAGGAAAGGTTGTTGATCATGTTCATGGTAGGGCCCATGGCGCCGCCCACGATCTCGGCCTTCATGCCGCTTTTGCGCAGGTTTTCGTTAAGGGTGCCAAATCGCGTCTTGACCTGCTCCTCCTGGGAAAATAGCTTCACGGCCTTCTGGCCGGAAACCATCTCCTCGATGTAGCCGTTGAGCGTGCCCAGGTCCATCTGCTGCTTCTTATACAATTTGCGCATGATGGTGGCCAGGGTGCGGGTGATGATCAGCATCAGCGGAATGGTGATGATGGAGATCAGCGTCAGCATAGGGCTCAAAAGGAGCATGGCCACAAAGGTGCCGATCACGTTCACCAATCCGCCGAACAACTGCGTCACGTTCATGGACAATGTATTTGATATGGTGTCCACATCGTTGGTCAGTCTGGACATCAGATCGCCGCTGGAATGGGTGTCGAAAAACTTGAGCGGCAGGTTTTGAATGCTGTCGAACAACGCACGCCTGAGCCGCAGGGATGTGCGCTGGGCAATGTCCACCATACGCGTGTTTTGCAGATACACGGCCAGAACGTTGACAAGGTACATTGTCAAAAGGCCGACGGCGATGCGGGTAAGTCCAGCCAGATCGCCGGATACGATGTAGTCGTCAATCACCACGCCGTAAATGCGGGTGGAAAGGATGGAGATACCCGCCGTGAGCAGGGACATGACCATCACCAGCACGATCAGGCCGAAGTTGCCCTTCAAAAAGCCGATCAGGCGGCGCAGCGTGCCCTTGGCGTCCTTGGGCTTTTGGAAGACCATACCCATACCCCTTGGGCCCGGTCCGCGGCCGGGGCCGGGGCCCATAGGCCTTTGCTGGGTTTCATTTCTTCTTTCAGACATTTGCAAGCGCCTCCTCTCCCAGCTGAGATGCCACAATGGAGCGGTAGATATCGTTGTTTCGAATCAATTCCTCGTGGGTGCCCATGCCGGAGATTTCGCCGCCCTCCATGACCAGTATCTGGTCCGCGTCGCGGATGGCGGAAATACGCTGGGCGATGATGAACACCAGCCCCTGTTTTTCGCGCCCGCGCAGGGCCTGCTGCAGCTTTGCCTCGGTGGCCATGTCCACGGCGGAGGTGGAATCGTCCAGGATCAGGATATCCGGCTCCTTGACAAAGGTCCGGGCGATGGAAAGCCTCTGCTTCTGTCCGCCGGAGAAGTTGCGGCCGCGCTGTTCCACATGGGCCTCCAGCCCCTCGGGCAGCTTGTCGATGAACTCGCTGGCCTGCGCGTCCTGCGTAGCTCGGCGCAGGATTTCCTCGCTGGCGTTCTCGTCGCCCCAGCGCAGGTTTTCCTCGATGGAACCGGAAAAAAGCACGCTTTCCTGCAAAACCACGCCGCTGTGCCGGCGCAGATCGTCCAGGGAAAGGTCACGCACGTCCCCGC
>JBNRMU010000127.1:0-4390 GCA_050309765.1 Christensenellales bacterium | reverse complement strand
TGGTCGTTGCCCTCGACCATCACGCGCACCAGCGCCTCCGTACCCGAGGGCCGTACCAGCACGCGGCCTTCCTCGCGCAGCATTTCTTCCGCGCGGCGGATGGCCTCCTGCACCGCGCCATCGCTTTTAAAAGCCTGCTTGTTTTCCGGCTTTACCTGTACGTTTACCAGTACCTGGGGCAGAACCTGCATCACGTTTGCAAGCTCAGACAGCTTCTTTTCGGATTCCATGAGGGTGGACAAAAGCTGCATGGCGGTCATCACGCCGTCACCGGTGGTGTTGTGCTCCAGGAAAATCACGTGCCCGGACTGCTCGCCGCCCAGCACGAAGCCGTTTTGAAGCATGTGTTCCAGCACATAGCGGTCGCCCACGGCCGTGCGCACAAAGCCGATGCCGTGCTCGCGCAGGGCGATTTCCAAACCCATGTTGCTCATAACGGTGGCCACGACGGCGCCGCCGCGCAGCCTGCCCGCCTTTTGCAAATGGATACCGCAGATGGCCAGTATCCTGTCGCCGTCCACCAACTGGCCGTTTTCATCCACGGCGATGAGCCGGTCGGCGTCGCCGTCAAAGGCAAGGCCAAGGTCCGCGCCCAGCTCCTGCACGGCGCGCATCAGGCCCTCGGGGTGGGTCGATCCGCAATTCAGGTTGATATTGAGGCCATCCGGCTCGGCATTGAGGGCGGTCACCTGCGCGCCCAGCTCTTTAAACAACACCGGCGCGATATGGCTGGCCGCGCCGTTGGCGCAGTCCAGCACCAGGTGCAGGCCCGTAAGGTCCAGCGGCTGCTTTTCCTTCAGCAGGTCTATGTATCTGCGCGCGGCCTGTTCGTCGCGGCGGATGCGGCCAAGATCGCCGCCCACGGGACAGGGCAGCGGCTCGCCGGAGCGGATGAGGGCCTCGATCTCGTCCTCCAGGGCGTCGGGCAGCTTGTAGCCGTCGGCGGAGAAGAACTTGATGCCGTTGTCCCGGGCCGGGTTGTGCGAGGCGGAGATCATCACGCCCGCGTCCAGCTTCATCTCGCGCACCAGCATGGCCACGGCCGGCGTAGTAATCACACCCGCGTCCACAGCCTGCGCGCCAGCCGAGCAGATGCCCGCCATCAGCGCACCGGAGAGCATATCGCCGGAAAGCCTCGGGTCCCTGCCCAGCAGGATGGTCGGCCGCTTGCTGTTCTTGGCCAGTACCAGCGCGCCGGCCTTGCCCAGCTGAAAGGCGAGCTCACAGCTCAGATCGGCGTTTGCCACGCCGCGCACGCCGTCGGTTCCGAATAGTCTTGTCACACAGTGTTCCTCCAACTCTCTATCTTTCCGGCACGGCGCCTCAAAGCGCCTGCCTTTGAAAATCCTCCTGGGCCGAATGCACCGCCACGGCGCCGTCGCTGACCGCGCAGACGATCTGGCGCAGCGGCTTAGCCCGCAGATCGCCCGCCGCGTACACAAAGGGAAGGTTCGTACGGCAGTCCTCTCCCGCCAGCACAAAGCCGCCATCGTTTAGCGTTACCGCATCGGACACCAGCGCGCTGCCGGGCACACTGCCCACGGCGATGAACACGCCATCCACGGCCAACTCGGTCTTTTCGTTCGTCTTTACGTTATTAAGGCGCAGGCTCTGTACCCTTTCGCCGCCCGTGATCTCCTCCACCACGGTATCGTATGCAAAGCGGATATTCTTGGTGTTTTGCATGCGCGAGACGAGCACCGCCGCCGCGCGGAAGCTATCGCGCCTGTGGATCACGGTCACTTCCTCGGCCAGGTTGGCCAAGAACAGAGCGTCCTCCGCGGCGGTATCGCCGCCGCCCACCACGGCCACGCGCTTGCCGCGGAAAAAGGCGCCGTCGCAGGTGGCGCAGTAGGAAACGCCGCGGCCGCGGAATTCCTGTTCGCCGGGCACGCCCAGCTCGCGCGGGCTGGCGCCCATGCACAGGATCACCGCGCGCGCCTCGATCCTTTCGCCGCCCGAATAGAGCAGCTTCACGGGGCCGGCAAGCTCCGCCTTTTCTACGCCGCCGTAGCGGATCTCAAGGCCGAAGCGCTCCGCCTGGGCCTGCATGGCCATGGAAAGCTCCGGCCCACCGATGCCCTCGGCAAAGCCGGGATAGTTTTCCACCAGGTTGGTGGTCGCCTGCTGGCCGCCGGGAAAGCCCTGCTCAAACAGCGCGCAGGCAAGCTGCGCCCGCGCCGCATACAGGCCCGCCGTAAGCCCTGCCGGGCCGCCGCCGATGATCGCAAGATCAAGCATGAATGCACCCTCCTAAAACAATACCTTCAAATACCTTCGAAAAACAGTGTGCCCGTCAGCTGCGCAGCCATTCTTCCCAAACTTCGGGGCAAAAGCCCACGCTGGCCTTGCCGCCGCAGCGCACGATGGGGGTTTTGAGCAGTTTTTGATTCTCGAACAGGATGCCGCGCATGAACGTCGGGTCGGAAGAAAAGCGCAGTGGGCTTTCCGAATACTCCCTGCCGTCCGTGTTGATGGCATTTTTCAGGCCAACGGCCTGCAGAACGGAATCGAATTCGCGGCGCGAAAGGGGCTTTTTGTTCATGTCCACCGTCTGCACGGGAATGCGGCGTTCCTTGAACCAGCGCTCTGCCTTCTGGCAGTCGAAGTTCTTTTTGCCGATAAACATCTGAAAGTTCAGCGCCATTTTCCATTCCCCTTTCCGGCAGAGAAAAAGCCGCGCCTGCCCGCGTAGACAGTCTGACAATCGCCCTCCGGGCAGGATTGCCTGCGGCACACGCTAAAATCCGCTTAGTGCTGCTGCCTTCCGGCCCTGACACGGTTCACGGCATAACGTTGCACAGGGCCCGCCCCTCATCGAAGCGATTCCCAGGCTGCCCGCGCCGGCATGCGCGGCCATTTGCTCCATTTAGTATAAACGAAGAAATGATAAAAAACAATCCTTCTTTCGCCAAAGCGGTCCACGCAAATGGCATCTTTGGGCAAGGAGCGCCTTTTTTGCTAGCGGCTTCTTTCCAGCACGCGGGCGATCAATACCGTGCTGTCGTCCTTTAAGGCTCGTTCCCGCGCCGCCGCCTCCAGCAGGCTGCGCGCCGCCGCGCCTGGCTCACGCAGGCTGAGCGACAAAAGCGCCTCCTCCAGCCACCGTTCCGTTTCCGCGCTCTGGTCCGCCAGGCCGTCGGACAGCATCACGATCAGGTCGCCGTCCTGCAGCTGCGTCTCCCCGCGATAGGGATTCACGCTGTCCACAATGCCCATGGGCAGGGCGCCGCCGCTCAAACGGATCAGCTCCCGCCCACGGCGGATATAGCTTTGCACCGCGCCGATCTTGTTCAGGTGCAACACCCCGCTTTTAAGGTCGATCACCCCCAGGTCCATGGTGGCAAACATCTCGCCCTTTTTGCGGCGCAGCAAAAGATCGTTGACGCCAAGGATTGCCGCCTCCGGCGAAAAACCGGCCAAAAGGTATTCCTCCAGCAGCTCCACCGCCGCCGCGGACTCCTCCCCGGCCTGTCGGCCACGGCCCATGCCGTCGGAAACGGCCAGCATATAGCGATCGTTCGGCAGCTCCCGAAACAGATACGTATCCCCACACACTTCCCCGTCTCCGCCGCCGGCGCGGCAGGCAGCACCCGCCAACAAATGGAACCTTGCCGCGGGAACGAGCAGCAGCTGCTCCCCCTCCGCTTGCCCGGGCGCTGCCTTGAGCGCATAGCCGACCACCGCGCTGAGCTCATGTACGATCGCCTGCCTTTGCCCTTCCTCCGTTCGGCTGCGCAGGCGGACACGCAGGCAAAGCCGCCCCTCCTCGCGCAGGGCCTGCAGCCCGTACACCGGCAGACGCGCCCGATCCAGTGCGTACAGGCAGCGGCTTTTCAGCTCCTCGTCCGGCTCCACTGCCGCCCGCAGCTTTGCCGCCTCGCCGCCCAGCGCCTCCGCGATGGCGGCATACTGCCGTCCGCCGCCAGATACTTCGCCGATCGTCTTCGCCATGCGGGCGTACAATTGGGAAAGGCCGTCCAGCTTCAGGCGCAGATCATTCCTGGCCTCGGCACGGATATCCCGGCCCATGTCGTCCGCCTCGCATTCCCTGTCCACCTTTTTCTTTAAACCCTCGTACACGCCCGTAGGCACCAGCAGGCACAAAAGCGCGGCAAGCAGAAGCTGAATCAGCATCGCCGGTGCGATCCAGACCTCGTTCAGCGCCGAAGAAAGCAGCACCGCTGGCAGCAGCCCCAGCACGCCGAAGACGCGCCTTTTTTTGCCGAACAAGCCGCACACAAGGCCGCACAGGGCCATGCCCGCCGCCAGCTCCGGCCGCGCCGGCTGCGCAAGGGCGTTGACCGCGCCCATGCCGGCGCGGCCGGAGCTGGCGGCGGGCATGGCCCTGTGCGGCCTTGTGTGCGGCTTGTTCGGCAAAAAAAGGCGC
>JBNRMU010000126.1:0-4400 GCA_050309765.1 Christensenellales bacterium | reverse complement strand
CGCCTGCACGATGCGCCGGCCGGAGCGCTCGCTTGTTTCCAGCGCAAGATATACGTGCCGCTCTTCAGAGGGCGGCGCTTCACCCTCGCGTTTGAGTTTTTCCAGGCGTTTGATCTGGGACTTGACGCGGCTTTCCATCTTCTTGGCGCGGGCGCGGTTCTTTTCCTTTCGCCCCATTTTCAACCCCGAGCCGTCGTCCTTGGTGGAGTCGCGGTGCGCCTTCTGGGCAAAGCTTTTCAGGTCGCGGATGGCGCTTTGCACGCGCGCCTGCTCGCGCTTGTCGGACTCGTAGCGGTGCATCTGTGCCTCGCGGCGCTGCCCGCGCTCGCGGCGGTAGGCGCTGTAGTTTCCCTCATAGCGGGTAATTTGGCCATTTTCCAGCTCAAAGGTGATATCCGTGAGCGCGTCCAGAAAATAGCGGTCGTGCGAAACCACCAGCAGGCCGCCCGCGTAGCCGGCCAGCATGTCCAGCAGGCGGTTCACGCCGTCGAAGTCCAGATCGTTGGTGGGTTCGTCCAGGAGCAGCAGCCCCGCGTCCGCGGCCAGGGCCAGGCTGAGCGCCTTTTTCGTCTTCTCGCCGCCGGATGCGGTTTCTTCCTCCGGCAGCTCGGTCTGCGAAAGCGTCCTTTCCGCCCGTCTGCGCAGGCCCTCATCCAGATGGGCGCTGCCGTCCAGCTCCTTGCTCTGGCTTAGGAGCACGGCCGGCGCAAACAGCCTGATCTGGCCGCCGTCCGCCGTCTCCTGGCCGGCGAGTATGCGCAAAAGCGTGGACTTGCCGCAGCCGTTCGCCCCCACCAGGGACGCGCGGCAGCCGCGCTCCAAATCCATATCCACGCCGGAAAGCACCTTGGTTTCGCCATAGGATTTGACTACATTTCTTACATGCAAAAGGGCCACAAAACGCCCTCCCTTCTCAATATCGGAACGGCGCCTTGGGCCCCATCAATTGCGTACAAAAAAAGCACAAACGGGCTTTACCTTACACAAAAAGAACCCGCAGCGCCGCAAAAAACACACACCCACGCGCACAGATGCGCCCGGGCCGATGCTGTTTTACGGTTAGCTGCTCAGTTCTTTCTCATGCCCCGCTTATGCTCTCCTTTGCGTATTGCAGATCGCAAGCGATCTTTTATGCATCATACATACCACAGATGCGCTTTTGCTGTCAAGCGCGACCGCTGCGCCGCGGTTCGAAAACTGCCTTCCAAAAATCGCCCAAAATGCACAAAAACTCCTTGCCAAGGACGCGTCCTTGTGATAAAATTCATAAAAATGCGTCGAAGGTCTTTCGGCGCATGAAAACCGTTTGGAGGTGAGGGAGGATGCGTCTGGATCCGGCCGTTCAGCCCGCGTTCCGTTTGACGCCGGTCTTTTTATTCCCTCCCTTCCAGCCGCGGCATTCCTGTTTCCATTTTTAGAAATCGGAATCGCCGTTTTTTTATGTCTCCGCATCCAAGGACTGATACACAAATTTTTCTGAAGGAGGACGAAATCATGAGCTCTACCCCCGCAAAGAAACCCACCCGCTTCCAGATTCCGGAAGAGGGCCTGCATGATGCGCACACCCTGGGCTGGCCGCGCATGCTGGTACTGGGCCTGCAGCACATGTTCGCCATGTTCGGCGCCACGGTGCTGGTTCCCATCTTAACCGGCCTGAGCGTGTCGGCAACGCTGCTGTTCGCCGGCCTGGCCACGCTGTTCTGCCACCTGGTCACCGGTCGCAAGGTGCCCGTATTCCTCGGCTCTTCCTTTGCCTTCCTGGGCGGCTATGCGGCCGTGAAGGCTGCCGGCGAAGGCGTTGGCCTTTCTACCGCCGAGGCCCTGCCCTACGCCTGCCTGGGCGTTGCCTGCGCGGGCATCCTCTATCTGGTGCTTTCCGCCGTGTGCAAGGCCGTCGGCGCCAAGAAGATCATGCGCTTCTTCCCGCCCGTCGTCACCGGCCCCATCATCATCGCCATCGGCATGAACCTGGCCTCCTCCGCGCTCAATAACTGCGCGCAGAACTGGTGGATCGCCCTGGTTGCCATCGTTGTGGTTATCGTCTGCAACATCTGGGGCAAGGGTATGATCAAGATCGTTCCCATCCTGCTGGGCGTTGTTGCCTCCTATGTGGTGGCGGCCATCGCCGGCCAGGTGGACTTTTCCGGCGTACAGCAGGCTGCCTGGATCGGCTTCCCCTTTAAGATGCAGGACACCGTGTTCTCCCTGTTTAGCGGCAATGCCAACGGCGGGCTGATGATCAGCTCCATCATCACCATCATGCCCATCGCCGTGGCCACCATGATGGAGCACGTGGGCGATATTTCCGCCATCGGCTCCACCGTGGGCAAGAACTTCATCGAGGATCCCGGCCTGCACCGCACCCTCATCGGCGACGGCATCGGCACCACCATTGCCGCCCTGTTCGGCGCGCCTGCCAACACCACTTACGGCGAGAACACCGGCGTTCTGGCCCTGACCAAGGTATACGATCCCTTCGTCATCCGCCTGGCCGCCGTGTACGCCATCGTGCTCAGCTTCTGCCCCAAGTTTGCGGCCATCATCGAGGCCATGCCCGCGGCCACCATCGGCGGCGTGTCGCTCATCCTCTACGGCATGATCTCCGCCATCGGCGTGCGCAACATGGTCGAGAACCACACCAATTTCCAGAAGTCCCGCAACGTCATCGTGGCCGCGCTCATCATCGGCCTGGCCATCGGCATCAACTTTAGCTCCGCCCTGGGCGCCGATACCGTGAACGGCATCTCCGGCGCGATCCGCTTCAGCATCGGGTCTCTCAACATCTCCCTGTCCGGCCTGGCTGTCGCCTCCATCGTGGGCATCATCCTAAACGCCGTGCTTCCCGGCAAGGATTACGACTTCAATGCCGACACCGGCATGGAGCTTTCCGCCACCACCGAGGAGTAAACGCAAGTACTTTTCAAAGAACCCCTTTGCCGCCTGGGCAGAGGGGTTCTTTTATTCCAACGCTTTCCCCCTTTTCGCATGAAAAGCGCCCGATCCTGACAAGCTATAGGGAAACGGACATGCACACAGAAGGGGGAAAGCTTCATGGCAACAAACGGCAAGGACGCCCTGCAGCAGGCGCTGCGCAATCTGGCAAAGGAGGAAACGCGCGGAACGGCGCGCCTTTCGGACAGCCGACGTACGCGCAAACGCCTTCTGTCCGCGCAAAAGCAGATGCTTTCCCTGCAAAAGCAGTCCGCCTTTCTGCCGCCCGCTGTCTGCTGGTATCTGGACAACTACGCCTATCTGGAGGAAACGGCCAACCTCTCCCCGGAGAAGGTGCGCCTTCCGCGCCTGGAGGGCGGCGCGCGCGCAAAGAGGCTGATCGAACTGGCTGTCTTTTATCTGGACGGGCATCTGGATCTGTCTTCCCTGCGCTTTGTCCTAAAGGAATTCCTTGCGCTTCGTCCCCTGAGCATGGCGGAGATGTGGGCCGTGCCCGCCTGCATGCGCATCTGCCTGTTGGAAAGCTGCGCATCCCTTGCCGGCGAGCTGGCAGGCGATCTGCGCCTCGGGGTCCAGGCCGCAAGCGCCGCGCAGGCCCTGCTGCAGGCGGGTTGCGGGCTGTCCGCCCTGCCGCCGCGCTTTTTATGCCCCGCCAGCGTTTACGCCATACACGAAACGCTCAAGGGCACGGAGGAGGCGGCCGCCCTCGCGGAGGCATTGGAAAAGCTCGGCCTGCGCCTGGAGGCGCTGCTGGCAAGCGCACGCGAAAAGCAGGCCCTGGATGAATACCGCATGTCCGGCTGCATCTCCTCGCTCAAAAGCCTTGCCTCCCTGCGCTTTGAACCCCTCTTTGAGGAATTGAGCCCCGTGGAGCGGCTTTTGCGGAGCGATAAAACCGGCATATATGCAAGCTGCGACAAGGACACGCGCGAGCTTCTGCGCACGCGCCTTGCCCAAATCGCCCATTCGCACCGGGCCACGGAGTTGGACGCTGCCAAGGCTCTGCTGCTTTTGTGCGATGGCGGCAGCGGCAGAAAGGAGCGGCAGATCGGCTATTACCTGCTGGAGGAAAAGGGGCTGCGCCGCTTTTCCCGCGTGCTGGGCGGGGCGTCGCCGGCCTTTTCCCTGAGGCTGTTTGTGCGCCTGCACATCCGGCCCATCTATTTTTTTCTCTATTTTTCCCTGGCGCTGCTCGCCGTTGCTTTGTGCCTGAAGCTTTCCGGTCCGCTGCTTGCCTTTTTGTCCCTGCTGCCCGCGCTGGGCCTGTCCGCCCGCTGGCTTTCGGCCCTTTTTGCGCGCCTCATTCCCCCGCGCAGGCTGTGCAGGCTGGATTTTTCGCACGGGCTGCCCGGGCATGCGCGCACGGCCGTGTGTGTGCCGGCGCTTTTGTCCTCGCCCGCGCGCGTGCGCGCCGCCGCGGACACGTTGGAGCGCGCCTATCTCGGCAA
>JBNRMU010000125.1:0-9002 GCA_050309765.1 Christensenellales bacterium | reverse complement strand
GCCATAGACATGGCACAAAAGGGGCTGTCCGCCCCGGCCGGAAGGGGATGCGCGCATGCTGCAAGTGGAATGGGAAGTGGTGCTGTTTTTTGCCGTGGGGCTTTTGCTGCTGTACGGCCTTGGCTGGCTGCTGCTGGTGCCCCTTCGGCGGCTGGGCTGGTTCTTTTTGAATTCGCTGCTGGGCATCTTCGCCCTGTATCTGCTGGGGCGCTTCGGCCAGGGGCTGGGGCTTGTGGCCGCCGTCAATCCCTTTTCCGCCCTGCTGACCGGCTTCCTCGGCCTGCCGGGGCTGTGTCTTACGCTTTTGATTCAAAACCTGCTGTAAAGCAAAATAAAGAAAACGGAATCTGCGAGCCGCTTGAAAACGGCCCGCTCTTTTTTCCACAAGCGCCGCGGCCGATCCGGCGGCAGGATTGGCCCGAAATGCGTGTTTCTTGCAGGTTATCCACAGGCTGCTTGTGGATAACCTGCTTCCCGCTGTGGATATGTTCGCAGTTTTTCAGGATAAAATTGAACGATTGTCTTCCATATAAATCATAACGATCAACGTACGCTTTCTTTTTTTCTGCCCTGCACCCGCCCCCGATCGCGGGCATATGGTACAGTGCGCGGCCGTGTATCCGGCCGCAGCAGAAAAAAAGGAGGCGCTTTTTGTATGTCGTTTTATTCCTACAAGAACCTGGGTCAGGACAACTGCCCCGGCGAGATCGCCGGCGACTGCACGCGCGGCCTGCGCGAAAAGGTGTGCGTGCAGGTGAAAAAGGTCTACGATTCCTGCATGCAGCAGGAGCAGCTTTCCCGCGTCAAGGTCACGGTGACGGACATGGTGCCCGTGTGCGACTGCGACTGCCCGCAGCCGCCCTTCGCCCCGCCCATCGCCTTTGAAAGCTGCAGGTCCTCCACGGTGAACGGCACCATCAAAAACCTGGTCATCGACAGGCTGTGCGACAGGCCCAACTTTGCCCGCGTGCGCGCGAACGTGGACATCCCCATCGACATCCTCTTCACCGACGCCGCCTGCCGCGAGGGCATCGGCAAGGCCCGCCTGACCGTGGCAAAGGACGTGCTTTTGTGCATCCCGGACGAGAGCATCGTGCCCTTCACCATCGAAGCCCTGGTCAGCGCCATCTGCGTGTCCGGCTGCTACTGCGGCGAGGGTACCTTTGAGATCACCGTGTGCGTGACCATCATTTTGAAGGTCCTTGCCGAGGTGGAGATGCTCATCCCCAGCTACGGCCTGTGTGCCGTGCCGCCCTGCGAGGAGTTTTCCGAAAGTGTGTGCGACGAGTTCTTCTCCCTGCCCATCTTTCCCCAGAACCCCTGCGGCGCGCCGCGCTGCTCGACCACAAACGGCCAAAGCCCCTGCATCTGCTAAGGCGCCCGCCTGCTTTTACATAAGCGGCGCCTGAAAAAAGCCCCTGGCGGCCGTCCGGTTTTCCGGACGGCCGCCCGTTTGTCTTTCGCGCAGGGGGCTAAGATGAATATTTGCGATTCTTTTTTCATACATATTGACAGGGGCGCGGCGCGCGGGTATACTGGGAACGGAAAGTTAGGACAACCTAACTTTATGGCAAAGGAGACAGAACCATGCTAACGCTGGACCAGCTTCCCGTGGGGCAATCCGGGCAGATCGCCCTGGTCGGCGGCAGGGGCGCGCTGCGCCGCCGCCTGCTGGATATGGGCCTGACCCCGCGCACGCAGGTGCGCGTGCGCAAGGTGGCGCCCATGGGCGATCCCATCGAGCTGACCTTACGCGGCTATGAGCTCACCCTGCGCCTGGAGGACGCAAAAAACATCGTGATCGGCGATCCCGATGAGGTGCAGGCGCAGCGCGGCTCGCAGGACGACCGACGCTAAGGGGCGCAGCCTTACAAAAAGACCCATCCGCGTCCTGGGGACGGAAAAAATATCGCAGTCGGGAAGATGAATCTATGATCATCGCATTGCTTGGAAACCCCAACGCCGGCAAGACCACGCTGTTCAACGCCCTCACCGGCTCCAACCAGCACGTGGGCAACTTTCCCGGCGTTACGGTGGAAAAAAAGGAGGGCGTCATCCGCGGCGCCCAGGACATGACCCTGGTGGACCTGCCGGGCATCTATTCGCTTTCGCCCTATTCGGCGGAGGAGGTCGTCACCCGCGACTTTCTCCTCGACCAGCACCCCAGCGCCGTCATCAACATCGTGGACGCCACCAACCTGGAGCGCAATTTGTACCTGACGGTGCAGCTGATGGAGCTGGAGATCCCCGTGGTGGTGGCCCTGAACATGATGGACGAGGTGCGCAGCAACGGCGACAGCATCGATACGCAAGAGCTTTCGCGCCGCCTGGGGCTGCGCGTGGTGCCCATTTCCGCCGCCAAGGCCGAGGGCGTGGACGAGGTGGTGCAGCAGCTGCGCGAGCTGATCCGGTCGGGCGATAAGTCCCAGGTGCTCGACTTTTGCACCGGCGAGGTGCACAAGGCCATCCACTCCATCGCCCACATCATCGAGGACCACGCCCAGGCCGCCGGCCTGCCCAAGCGCTACGCCGCCACCAAGATCGTGGAGGACGACGAGCCGACGAAAAGGCTTTTGCAGCTGCACGAGGCGGAGACCGACATCATCCGCCACATCGTGGAGGATATGGAAAAAAACCTTGCCACCGACCGCGAGGCCGCCCTGGCGGACATGCGCTACGCCTTCATCGAGGAGGTGTGCGCCGCCTCGGTCAGGCGCAGCGGCCATTCGCGCGAGCAGGAGCGCTCGGAAAAGATCGACCGCGTGCTCACCCACAAGGTCTGGGGCATCCCCATCTTCCTCGGCATCATGGTAACGGTGTTTTTGCTCACCTTCGGCGCCATCGGCAAGGTCCTTTCCGACTGGTTCTCGCAGCTGATCGACTATCTGACGGGCCTTCTGGACGCGGGCCTTACCGCCCTTAACATCAACGAGGCCATCCATTCGCTGCTGATCGAGGGCGTGTGCGCGGGCGTGGGCTCGGTTTTGTCCTTCCTTCCCACCATCGTGGTGCTGTTCTTCTTCCTTTCCATCCTGGAGGACTCCGGCTATATGGCGCGCGTCGCCTTTGTGATGGACAAGCTTTTGCGCAAGATCGGCCTGTCTGGCCGCAGCTTCGTGCCCATGCTGATCGGCTTTGGCTGCTCGGTGCCCGCGGTGATGGCCACCCGCACCCTGTCCAGCGAGCGCGACCGGCGCATGACCATCCTGCTGGTGCCGTTCATGAGCTGCTCGGCCAAGCTGCCCATCTACGCCCTGATCACGGCGGCGTTCTTCCCCAAATACGGCGGGCTGGTGATGAGCGCGCTGTATGTGCTGGGCATTCTCTGCGGCATCCTGTACGGTCTATTATTAAAAAAGGTGTTTTTCCGCGGCAACCCCGTGCCCTTTGTGATGGAGCTGCCGGCCTACCGCTTCCCCGCGCCCAAGACGGTGCTGCTTCACTGCTGGGAAAAGGCCAAGGACTTCATGGTCAAGGCCTTTACCATCATCTTCATGGCCTCCATCGTCATCTGGATTTTGCAGAGCTTTGATTTCAGGCTCATGATGGTTTCCGACAGCGCCGATTCCATGCTGGCCGCCATCGGCCGGCTGCTGGCGCCCCTGTTCAAGCCCCTGGGCTTTGGCGACTGGATCTCCGCCACCGCCCTGGTCGCGGGCCTGACCGCCAAGGAGGCCGTGGTGAGCACATTGGCCGTGCTCATCAGCGGCGGCGATGTGGCCGCCCTGCCGGCGATGCTTTCCTCCATGTATACCCCGCTGATGGGCTTTGCCTTTGTCAGCTTTACGCTGCTTTACATGCCCTGCGTGGCGGCCATGGCCGCCATCCGCCGCGAGGTGGGCGGCCCCCGCGCGATGCTGTACATGGCGGCGCAGACGGGCGTGGCCTGGCTGGTGGCCTGCCTGATCTACCAGATCGGTTCCCTGTTTGTGTAAAGGAGGCGGCGGTGTGAACCTTTTCGATTATCTGATCATAGGCCTGCTGGGGCTTTTGTTTGCCCTGCTTTTGCGCAATCTGCGCCACAATCGCCAAAGCGGCGGCTGCGCGGGGAACTGCGATTTTTGCGCGGGCTGCAGCGCCCGCGGGCGCAAAAAGGGCGAATAAAGAGACAAAAAAGCCCGGCCGAAGCGTTTCGGTCGGGCCTTTTGTTTGGCTTTCGTCCGGAAGACTCCCACCTTTCCGGAGAAAAGGGGGAAGCTTACTGAAAGATTTTCTGCTTTCTGAGCAGCAGGTACAGCGGGTAGCCCAGCGCGTACACCACCACGGCCTCGGACAGGCTGATGGAAAGGATCGTCAGCCACAGGGGGGCGTTGACCGTGAAGTGCAGCACGATGGATACGATGATGCCGTTGGCGATCACCGGCGGCAGCAGGCCCAGCAGGGGGATGCTCCTCAGCTTATAGGTGCCATAGGCGGCGATCAGCGTGGCCAGCGAGCCGAAGACGATGTCCAGTATGTGGCCGCCGCCCAGCAGGTTTGCCAGCACGCAGCCGATGAACAGCCCCGGCACGGCCTCGGGCAGCAGCAGGGGCAGGGCGCACAGGGCCTCGGAAATGCGGAACTGCACGGGTCCGTAGGAGATGGGCTGCAAAACCAGGCACAGCACGGTGTACACCGCGGCGATGACAGCGCCGATGGCCAGCCGCCACGTCAGACGGCGGTTTTTTTTGTTTTCGGACATGAAAAATACACCTTCCTTTTGTTTGGGCGGGTGGGAGAACCGCCGATTGCAGGCAGCAGTATAGCACACAAATGCCGCGTATCGCAAGCAAAGTTGTGATTAAGTTTAAAAATACAGGCAAATCCCCCGCCAAAGGGTGGCGCCGGGCGGCGTTGCCCTGTGCGGCGGGCAGTGGAGGCAAAAACAATACAAGACGTAAAGTGAGCGTTTTTTT
This sequence comes from Christensenellales bacterium, assembly GCA_050309765.1. GTDB lineage: Bacteria > Bacillota > Clostridia > Christensenellales > UBA1750 > CALWRM01. The sequence goes on along the minus strand of JBNRMU010000125.1, from coordinate 4,107 downwards.
CACGGCGGGGCTGTACTTTTTTCCGTTTTATGCTATGCTTTAGTTGCAGCGCGGCCCTGCGCAAAAACGCGGACGCCGCCAAATACAAAGGCAGGAGAGGTGGAAAAATCATGCAGTATGGTCTGCAAATGTATTCCGTGCGCGACATCACCAAGGACGATCTCGCCGGCGCCGTCAAAAAGGTGGCCGAAATCGGCTATAAGCTGATCGAGTTCGCCGGCTTCTTCGGCAACAGCGCCGAGGACGTGGTCAAGATGCTCAAGGACAACGACGTGACCGTTTCCGGCACCCATACCTCCATCAACGAGCTGATCGCCGACTACGAGGGCACCGTCGCCTTCCACAAGGCCATCGGCAACAAGTATTACATTATCCCCGGACACGACCTTTCCACCAAGGAAAAGCTGGACGAGTTCATCGACAACGTGAACAAGTTCCAGCCCATGCTGGCCAAGGAAGGCATCACCTTGTGCTACCACAACCACGATGGCGAGTTCAAGCCCAACAAGGACGGCCAGATCATCTACGACGAGCTGACCTCCCGCACCAACATCGGCCTTGAGATCGACACCTTCTGGGCCTATGCCGGCGGCAAGGACCCCATCGCCATGATGGATGAGTTCAAGGATCGCCTGTACTTCGTCCACATCAAGGACGGCTATGCCGACAGGCGCGGCGAGCCTCTGGGCCGCGGCACCGCCCCCGTCAAGGCCGTGTACGAAAAGGCCAAGGCCATGGGCATTCCCATGATCGTGGAGAGCGAGACCCTGACCCCCGACGGCCTGACCGAAGCCAAGATCTGCTTCGATTACCTCAAGGCCCAGGAGTAAAAACGGCTGATGAAACCCCGGACGCAGAAGGCCTGCGTCCGGGGTTTTTGTGCGTTTCGTCCAAATCTGCCCGCCCGTTTTTGCCCTTTTGTGGCCGCAGGCAGTTGAGATGGGGGCATCGACGTGGTATAATCATTAAAAATGCATCGCAGGAACAGGAGGTGCGCACCCCGCCATCATGGAGCTTCGATTGGGAGATCTCATCCAGACCAAGAAAAAGCATCCCTGCGGGACGGATCGCTGGGTCATCACCCGCGTGGGCGCGGACATCAAGATCCGCTGCCAGGGCTGCGGCCGCGTTGTGATGCTGGAAAGGCCTGAGTTCGAAAAGCGCCTGAAGAAAATACTGGAGCGCGGGCCGGAGGCGCCCGATGTCTGAAAGCCGCCTCTCCCGCCGCGACAAAAGGCGCAAGGCCCGCCGCGAAAGCTGGGTCTTCCTCGCCCAGCTTGTGTGCGTGGTGCTCTTTGCCCTGCTCATCCGCCGCTATGTGTTCGTGCTGACCATAGTTTCCGGCGATTCCATGCTCGATACCCTGCACGATAAGCAGGTGGTGGCCGTCAACAAGCTGTGCTATGTGCTGGATCAGCCCCGGCGCGGCGAGATCGTCATCTGCCATTACCCGGGCGATGGGCGCAACTTCGTCAAGCGCGTGGTGGCGGTCGAGGGCGACACCGTCCAGGTCAGGGACGGCGTTACCTATTTAAACGGCCAGGCCCTTAAGGAGGACTTTGTCACCCGTCCGGCCTACGCCGATTTCGGCCCCGTGACCGTGGGCGCGGGCGAGGTGTTCGTCATGGGCGATAACCGCGCCAATTCGCACGACTCCCGCAGCGAGGGCCCGCTGCCCCTGAAACTGATGGAGGGGCGCGTGTTTGCGGTGGTGTACCCCTTTAACCAGATGCACCTGACGGAGCATACCGATCAATAAAACAGGAGGCAGCCTTCCAACCTATGCAGCAGACCGAGCAGCAAACCCCCAAGGCGAAAAAAAGCGTGACAAGAGAAGTTATCGAATGGGTGGCGACCTTCGTCCTTCCCGTCGTTTTTGTGCTGATTTTGCACCGGTTCATCTTTACCCTGGCCGTGGTCAACGAAACCTCCATGCTGGAAACCCTGCAGGACGGGCAGTATCTGGCCGTGTCCCGCATCCATTACCGCGTGGTGGAGCCCGCCCGCGGCGACATCATCACCTGCAATTATCCCGACGAGGGCAAAAAGCTCTTCGTCAAGCGCATCGTGGGCCTGCCGGGCGATAAGATCGGCATTTCCGACGGCCTGGTGCTCATCAACGACGAGCCGCTTTTTGAACCCTATGTGGTGTATTCCTCCCACGAATATCTGGAGCCCGTCACCCTGGGGCCGGACGAATACTTCGTCTGCGGCGATAACCGCGCCGTTTCCCTGGACAGCCGCATGGTGGGCCCCATCACCCGAAGCCAGGTGGACGGCTTTGTGTTTGCGGCCGTGTACCCCTTCAACGAAATGCACTGGTTCCACGGGCAATAGGCCGCCCGGCCGATTGCCCGTTTTTTCACCTACCTGCCAAGAAAGGATGATACGATCATGATGGATATTTTTTGCCTGTATCCCGGCGGAAGGCGCAGGGCCTTTACCTTGAGCTACGACGACGGCGTCTGCCAGGACCGCAGGCTTGTGGAAATGTTCAACCGCTACGGCGTAAAGGCCACCTTTAACCTGAACAGCGGCCGCCAGTCCTATGCCAACGGCTGGGTGCACGAAAGCGGCCTGGAGATCCGCCACCTGCCCGCGGAGGAGATCGTATCCCTTTACGCCGGGCACGAGGTGGCCGTGCACACCCTGAACCACCAGCATCTGGAAAGCCTCACCCCCGCGGAGATCATTTCCGAGGTTCGGCAGGACAAGCGCAACCTGGAGGAGCGCTTCGGCTGCGTGGTGGAGGGCATGGCCTACCCCTACGGCACCTACGACGCGCGCATCCCGGCCATCCTGGAAAAGGAGGGCATCCTCTATTCCCGCACCGTCAAGGAGACGCTGGATTTTTCCACCCCGGACGAGATGCTCACCTGGGACCCCAGCTGCCACCACAACTACGCGGGCCTGCTGCCCCTGGCGCAGGACTTCCTCTCCTCCGATCAGGAGCTGGCGCTTTTCTACGTCTGGGGCCACAGCTACGAGTTCGATGTGAACAACAACTGGGATATCATGGAAGATCTGCTCACCCTGGTTTCCGGCAAGCAGGACGTGTGGTACGCCACCAACCTGCAGATCTGCCGCTACCTGCTGGCCATGCGCGAGCTCAAGGTCCAGGGCGGCAAGCTGGTCAATCCCACCAACACCCCGCTTTGGGTGGAGGTGGACGGCGAGCTGCAGGTGATTTGATCCGCGAAATACAGATAAAACCCAACAGGAGGAAAGCGGTATGAAAGACAGACTCATGCAGAAATTCGATCTCAGCGGCAAGGTCTGCATCGTCACCGGCGGCGCCCAGGGTCTGGGCCTTGCCATGGCCAAGGCCGTTGCCGACGCCGGCGCGGACATCGTTCTGGCGGACATCAATCAGCCCCTGGCGGAAAAGAGCGCCGCGGCCATCGCCGCGGAAAGCGGTGTCACCGCCTGCGCCGTACAGACCGACGTGACCAAGGAAGACTCCGTGAACAACCTGGTCAGGGAAGTGCTGGCGCGCTTTGGCCACATCGACTGTCTGATCAACAACGCCGGCATCTGCGTGCACGAGAGCGCGGAGAACATGTCCTACGCGGACTGGACCCGCGTGGTGGACGTGAACCTGAACGGCGTGTTCCTCATGTCCAAGGCCGTTGGCAACGTGATGCTTGCCGCCGGCAAGGGCACCATCGTCAACATCTCCTCCATGTCGGCCATCATCGTCAACTATCCGCAGGGTCAGTGCTCCTACAACGCCTCCAAGGCCGGCGTGATGCACCTGACCAAATCCCTGGGCACCGAGTGGGCGCGCCGCGGCGTGCGCGTGAACACCATCGCCCCGGGCTACATGCGCACCGACATGACCGCGCCCGTGTTCGCCGAGGGCGGCGATATGGTCAAGACCTGGATGGCGATGTCGCCCACCGACCGTCCGGGCGAGCCCGAGGAGCTCGGGCCTCTGGCCGTGTTCCTGCTCTCCGACGCGTCGTCCTTTGTCAACGCCTCCGTCTTCTCCGTGGATGGCGGCTACACCGCCTGGTAAACCGCCCCCGCGCCAGCGGTCGGCTTTATTTAAGGAGGAAACCCAGCCATGATCTATGTTTGCACCAAGTGCGGCCACGAGATGGAGGC